>NZ_DLJD01000038.1:0-59928 GCF_002484085.1 Sphingobacterium sp. UBA7625 | reverse complement strand
TTCGATGGGTTCTCAAAGAAATGAATCATTATAAATGTTTGTTTTGAACGTTCTTCAAATTAAAGCACAAAGTTACATATTATTTTTATGGAAATGATTGAATTTTGATTAAAAAATCAAGCTGCTCGTCCGTTTGAAAAAAGAGTAAAATAGCTGTTCTTATGTAATTAAATGTAAGTTGTGTTAATTCCTGTAAATAAATGTTATCATGCTAGCCTGTATTAGGATGGGAGCCTCAAAGCCGCTCATAATCAATAAATTTTATAGGTTATTTGGGTTAAACATTCCTTATTGGATGGGCATTTTATCGTATTATATTTTATCGCCTATCTATTTTTGTGTTGGATAAGTGTCTATTTTCCCGCCTGCAGGCTGGCTTGTCTTTGGATTAAAACTTAGCGGATGGAATGCAGGGACCCTGGGGCGGATCACCAAATTGACGTTGTATATAACCTCAAATTTATCTAAGTTTGTGCATCAAATCAAATTCGAGATGAACATTTCATATAATTGGTTAAAACAACACGTTAATATAGATTCGACTCCGGAGGAATTATCTTTGATCTTGACAAATACAGGATTGGAAGTAGAAGCACTGGATGTCGTACAGAGTATCCCGGGAGGATTGGATGGTTTGGTTGTTGGCGAGGTTAAAACTTGTGAACAACACCCCAATGCGGATAAATTACGCGTCACGACAGTTGATGTGGGCGCTTCTGAATTATTGAATATTGTATGTGGCGCACCAAATTGCCGTACCGGATTGAAGGTAATTGTGGCAACAGTGGGTACGACATGTCACCCTTTGACCGGAGAGCCATTTAAGATTACCAAATCTAAAATACGCGGTGAAGTATCCGAAGGAATGTTATGTGGTGAGGATGAGATTGGTTTGGGTACATCTCATGCCGGTATCGTTGAATTACCTGCCGATGTTGCGGTAGGCACATTGGTAAAAGATCATTTCAATATTGAGGATGATTACCGTTATGAAATTGGTCTTACACCGAATCGTGCGGATGCGGCATCCCATTTAGGTGTGGCACGCGATATCGCTGCTTACTTCCGTACGGATATCAAAAAAACAGATCTTTCCGCATTTCAGCCCGGTGAGGAAGTGGGAACTGCTGTTGTTGTTGAGGATACTATTGCATGTCCACGATATAGTGGAATCAATATTTCTGGCGTTCAGGTAGGTGAATCGCCAGACTGGCTGAAGGAAAAACTAAATGTGATCGGTGTACGTCCAATCAATAATATTGTCGATATCACCAATTATATATTGCATGACCTTGGCCAACCATTGCATGCGTTTGATGCGGATAAAATCACGGGGAACAAAGTGTTTGTCCGTACGGCTAAAGAAGGAGAAAAATTTGTCACTTTGGATGCTGTGGAACGGACACTTTCTGCAGAAGATCTTGTAATTGCAGATGCTGAAAAACCAATGTGTATAGCCGGTGTTTTTGGCGGTGCACATTCAGGCGTTTCCGCAGAAACAACGAATGTGTTTCTGGAATCGGCTTACTTCAATGCTGTTTCAGTACGGAAGACTTCCAAAAGGCATGGTTTGAAAACCGATGCTTCCTTTCGCTTTGAGCGAGGTACAGATCCTAATATTACGGTGGAAGCGTTAAAGCGGGCTGCATTATTAATCAGGTCAATCGCAGGTGGTACCATATCTTCAACATTGAAAGATGAATATCCCGTAGAAGTTAAGCCATTTTCATTCCCTGTCAGTTATGCGAATGTGGTGCGATTGATCGGACAGGCCATTCCCAACGAAGAAATTAAAGCTATTATTAGGGCATTAGGTATTGAGGTTGCCTCAGAGACAGCCGAGGGACTCGATGTTTTAGTACCTGCATATCGCGTTGATGTAACTCGTGAAGTGGATGTGGTCGAAGAAGTATTACGGATTTATGGTTACAATAACATTGAACTAAAATCCCAGATCAAAGCTTCATTAAACACTGTTGAAAAGCCAGATAAGGAAGTGGTTTTAAATCAGCTGGCTGATTTGTTGATCGGTAACGGATTCCGTGAAATATTAGCGAATTCGTTGACAAAGCTCGATTATGCGGATGACAGCGAGACCGCGGTAAAATTGTTCAATCCATTGAGTTCGGATTTGGATACCATGCGTCAAAACATGTTGTTCTCGGTGTTAAATGCCATTGAATATAATCAGAAACGCAGAAATTTTGATCTGAAATTCTTCGAATTTGGTAAAACCTATGCGTTGGATGGAGAAGGATATAAAGAAACGCAACATTTGACTTTTGCAATAAGCGGTAGAGAAGAGGCCGAACAGTGGAATAGTAAAAAGGGAAACGTTAATTTCTATAACCTTAAAGCTGCTGTTGATACGATTGTTAAGCGTCTAAAGATTGAGGGTATACAAATACAAGATGCGCCGAGCAATCATTTTGCCTACGGATTGAGCTATATGAAAGGTCAGAAATGTCTGGTTTCTTTCGGTGCGGTAGCTCATGCCAACCTGAAAAAAGCAGATGTTGAGGGGCAGGTTTTCTTCGCGGATTTTGACTGGGATGTCCTGATGAAAATCATTCGCAAGAATAGTATTCAATACAAAGAAGTGTCGAAATTCCCTTCGGTGCGCCGTGATTTGTCGCTGTTAATTGACGAAAATGTGAGCTTTGATAAACTCCAATTTGTTGCTCAAAAGACCGAACGCAAGCTTTTAAAGGAGGTAAATGTGTTTGATGTGTATAAAGGTGATAAAATTCCGGAAGGGAAAAAGTCTTATGCTCTGAGCTTTATCTTGCAAGATGAAGAAAAAACATTGACCGATAAACAAATTGATGCGATAGTTCAAAAATTAATTGTTAATTTTGAGAAGGAACTAAGCGCAGAGGTGCGTGGTTAAACAGAGATATAACATTAATTGGTAATATTCGATTTACGCTATGGCAACATTGTCTTCACAAATGAATCTGATCGTTGAGAAAACGAAAAACTTAATTCAAATGTGCGAAGTCTTGCAAGAAGAAAATGATTTGCTTAAATTAGAGGTACAATCCTTAAAAGTGGCTTTCGATGCGAGCAACGATAAAAGCAAGCAGCTGGAAGAGAAGGTCAAGGCACTGGCAGTAGCCCGAACCTTGGATTCGGAAACGGATAAGGAGGCAATTAATGAAAAAATACTTGACACAAAACAAAAAATTAACGATTTTGTGCGAGAAATAGACAAGTGTATTAGTTTGTTGAAGTAGTTGGAATTTGGAGATCATCGGAATTTAAACTAATACAACGTTAAAAAGCTCAAAGAAATGGGAGAGATTTCCATAAAAATAAATATCGCAGACCGTGTTTATCCCCTACGGGTGGAAAGCGCGGAGGAGGAAGTGATTCGACATGCTGCGAAATTGATAAATGAAAAAGTAAAGGAATTGCAGGAAAACTATACTGTGAGAGATAAGCAGGATCTGTTATCCATGTGTGTATTGCAGTTTGCTACGCGGATGTTAAATGCGGAGCGACAATCCCAGAACCACGAAGTGGGGCTGGAGAATTCAGTACAGGAGCTTGATCAGTTGTTGACGGATTTCTTTAAAAAATAAATTTACGTTCTTTATATTTAGAGCTTAAAACGACGAATTTGCCGCAATTAAATTCGGGTTGTCACTATTTTAAACTTAACGCTTCAATATTACAGGCGCAAAAAGATATAGGCCATTTTGCGAAAGCCATCTGGGTCATAATCTAAGCCTAATTATGTAATCACGAAGTTTAATAATACATGAGACCTGTTTAATTTAATTGCGGTTTTTTTTTGTTTGGAAATCAGCGGGCAATTGGCCGGCATGCAAGCGGAGTGAATCAGATTGGATTCAATTCCCCTGCATTTCCAATAGCGACTGCAAATAGAATACCCGATGCCAATAAGTCAGCTTATGCAAGGGTAGTGGAAGAATGGAGAGTTTTATCTGAAAAATTTAGTAATTAATAAAAACAAACATATATAATACAATTATACATACATGGACGTCGCAATTTATATCATAATTTCTCTGATTGTTGGTGTAGTTATAGGTCGTTATCTATTGGTTCTGTTATTCAAAAAACAAGAACAGGAAGCCAAAGATAAGGTAAATAGCATACTAAAAGATGCAGAGCAAGAAGGAGAACACATTAAAAAGAAACGCTTATTAGAGGCGAAAGAAAAATTCCTTCAATTAAAATCCGAACACGAAAAGGAGGTGAATCAACGTAACAATACCATCAACCAAAAGGAGAATACGTTGAGACAGAAAGAACAATCCATTAACCAAAAGCTGGAAAGCATCAATCGCGATAAGCAGGAGGTGGACGCTAAAAAGAAGCAACTGGATAAATTGGTTGAACTCAATGAAAAGAAATCCGAAGAAGTTGAGGCTTTAAAATTACAACAGATCAAACAATTGGAGAGTATCGCCGGTGTTACAGCGGACGAGGCTAAAAACCAGTTGGTGGATTCATTGCGAGAGGAAGCCCGCTCCCAGGCCATGATCCAGATCAAAGATATTGTGGACGAAGCGAAATTGACCGCGACGAAAGAAGCGAAAAAAGTCGTTATCCAAACAATTCAACGCACCGCTACCGAATCCGCAATCGAAAATACAGTGTCTATTTTCAATATCGAAAATGATGAGATCAAGGGCCGTATTATTGGTCGTGAAGGCCGTAATATCCGTGCTTTGGAAGCGGCAACAGGTGTAGAGATCATCGTTGATGATACACCAGAGGCAATTATCTTGTCTGGTTTTGATCCCGTACGTCGTGAGATTGCCCGTTTGGCCTTGCACCGCCTAGTGACAGATGGCCGTATACACCCTGCTCGTATCGAGGAGGTTGTCGCAAAAACACGTACACAAATTGAAGATGAGATCGTTGAAATTGGTGAGCGTACAGCCATTGACCTTGGGATTCATGGACTACATCCTGAACTGATCCGTATGGTCGGACGTATGCGTTATCGTTCGTCGTATGGTCAGAACCTTCTGCAGCACTCCCGTGAGGTTGCCAATTTCGCAGCAACAATGGCTGCAGAGCTTGGCCTGAATGTCAAACACGCAAAACGTGCCGGATTACTCCACGATATTGGTAAAGTGCCTGACGATAACCCGGAATTGCCACACGCAATTTTAGGTATGCAGCTTGCTGAGAAATACAAAGAACACCCTGATGTGTGTAATGCAATCGGTGCGCACCACGATGAGATCGAAATGACAGCGTTGATTTCGCCTGTTGTACAGGCATGTGACGCTATTTCTGGAGCACGCCCGGGAGCACGCCGTGAGGTGGTTGAAAGCTATATCAAACGTCTGAAAGAACTGGAGGACCTAGCATTATCCTACCCTGGTGTGGAAAAAACTTTCGCCATTCAGGCGGGACGTGAATTGCGCGTTATCGTGGAAAGCGAGAAGGTGTCTGACGCACAATCAGAGATACTTGCTGCCGATATCTCCAACCGTATCCAAACGGAAATGACGTACCCGGGACAAATTAAGGTAACGGTTATCCGTGAGACAAGATCCGTGTCTTACGCAAAATAGATCCTGAGGGATCGATCTTAAAAAAGCTCCAATCTATTATAGGTTGGAGCTTTTTTATTATCCAAAAAATTCAATTAAATCTGCAACACTGTGAAGGAGATAGGCTGGCGATTCCTGTTCGAGTTCCGCTTGGCTGCCATAACCATAAAGCACAGCAATGGCATCCATGTTTGTCTCTCTGGCGCCGATGAGATCATGTTTGCGGTCGCCGATCATGATACAGTCATGCGGGTTCGTTAGCTGAGCATTTTCCATCACATATTGAATGACACTGGTTTTTGTAGGTCTGGAATCGTCCAGGGCACTTCCCCCGGCGAAATCGAAATATTGGTCTATAGCAAAGTGCTGTAATATCCTATGCGCAAAGATTTCGGGTTTGGATGTCGCCAAGTAAACCTTATAATCTTTCGATTTGAGTCTTTCCAGTAGCTCGGGAACGCCATCAAACAGCATATTCTCATACAAACCCTGCATGGCAAAGCGCTCACGGTATTTGTCCACACAGGCCAAAGCTTCCTGTTCCCCAAATCCGTAGCTGTGCATGAACGTATCTTTCAATGGCGGCCCGATCAGCGGTTTAAGACTATCCAGATCGGGCGTAATGATTCCTTTGGCTTCGAGTGCATAAGCGATGCATTTGGTGATGCCCTCAGCAGGGTCGGTCAAGGTTCCATCAAGATCAAATAAGATGTGTTTATAAGACTTCATGCTGCAATATTACGGAATTGGATAGGAGATTGCCAGCTAAAGCCAGAAGAATGCAATTAATGACAAGCATCAGACCAAAAAAATAATATTATTATGGCGCGCAACCGTCTCGGCAGATCAATATTTATTAAATTTGCCGAATGAAACAAAAGAAGAAAGTTCAGGAAGTAGAACCGAAGCGTCCGGTAGATACCTATTTTGAGGAGTTGGATGCTAATTTTCAAGACCCGACCAATCGCATGATTCAGATTATCTTTTTGCCGCTGCTATTCTTCGGCGTGATGGGCTGTATCTGGATGATTCCTTTCCCACAGTTTGAATTCTTAGTAAAGCTCAATTGGCATACTTTTTTGAATTGGGGTTCTTTCTTTATTGCGGTTGTTATCTATTTTTACCTTAAGCTATCTGCAACCCTGTCTTATGCAATTTTATTCTCGATCGGGGCAATGAGCTATTTTATTGTGCAATTGGAATATGTGCAAAAAAATGGTGGCCCTGCAGTGATATGGGTATGCCTTGCGATTGCTTTGCTCGCACTTGCGGCATTGTACGTTGGTAAAGGAAAAGAGAAAAAAGCAATCAGCGGAAAACAGTTTCTGCAATTCCTGCTCATTGGCCCGATATGGTTATGGCATTTTGTATTTCAGAAGTTCAATATTCGGTATTAAACGTTCTATAGGATGGGTGTCTTACTAGGAAAACATGCTTTTGTAGCAAAATAAGAGAAGATTCTATCCTATACACGATATCAGAAAGGCCAGATTGCACAATGCGATCTGGCCTTTTCTATTTATTTTTTTGACTCGTTATCGTGATCAACCCGATCAATTTTTATAATTGAACCATTTGATGATTTCCTTAAGGCTTGCCTTTTTACCATAGATCAGGATGCCAACACGGTAGATTCGGGCAGCCATCCAAGTGATCAATAAGAATGTCAGGATCAACAAGGTCAATGAGGTTAATATCTGCCACATCGGCACGCCAAAAGGTATCCGAACCAACATGGCAATAGGTGATGTGAACGGAATAAAGCTCAACCAAGTGGCAATAGGCCCATTGGGATCGTTGATAATGACACCAAATGAAAGGATATATGTTAACAATAGGGGCATGGTAATGGGCATGGAAAACTGATTGGCTTCTGTTTCATTGTCTACAGCGGAACCAGCAGCGGCAAAAATAGCGCTATACAGCAGGTAGCCGGCAATAAAAAACAGAAAGAAAAAGATGATGACTTCGGTAAAATTAAAGCTTTGGATGGAGGCGAGAATGGAGGCGGATCCGCCTTGTCCGATTGCTTTGGATACCGTTCCCATATTGCCAGCTGCGGGCTGACTGGCAGCAACCTCCTGCATATCCTGCGGATTGACAAACAACAGTGTTGCCGTTATAAAAAGACCTCCTGTAAGTAGCAGCCACATCACAAATTGAGTGAGCCCGACCATCCCAATCCCAACAATTTTACCCATCATAAGCTGAAAAGGCTTGACGGAGGAAATAATAACTTCGATGATACGGTTGCTCTTCTCTTCGATGATACCACGCATCACCTGTGCGCCATACAGAAACAGGGAGAGATAAACCAGGATGGCCAGTGCGACACCAAGTCCCATAGCAATCGCCGTATTACTGTTTTTCTCTTCACCGTCAGCCGTGATCTCTTTGGCATCGATAGCGACTTTGGGTTTAATGGACTGGATAATCTGCAAGTCTATTCCCTTAGCTTTATACTCTTTTTCGCGGATGATTTCTTCCAGTTGTCCGCCGATGATCTCCTGCGTGACAAAACTTGTTTTGCCACTGGTAATCAGTTCGGCCTTCTGGCTGCTAAGAATATCCTTGGGAATGTACAAGATCGATTGTTTTCCTTCGCTCTCTGAGAGCTGCTTTTTTTGCGCCTTTAGATCTAACTTGCTGATCGTATAGCTTACGTTTTTATTGCTTTGGAGTTGCCCCGCAAATTCACCCTGCTCATCAATCACAAAGACCTCGGTGTGGGCATCTTTGAAGCTTTTTTTAGTCAGGTAAAACATGCCCGCATACAATGCAAAAAAGAATAGGGGCACGGCAAAGGTCATCACAAGAAAAGATTTTTTCTTGACGCGGGACAAATATTCCCGTTGAATAATAAGTAATATTTTATGCATGATCGTTGGCTTTAGGTGAGACTTGAGTAACTTTTTGGATGAAAATATCCGCCATGGAAGGTACGATTTCTATCAATTGATTCAGCTGTATTTGTGGTAGAAAATGCATTAATACATCATTTATATGAATATTGCTATTTAACTGAATTGTAGTGATGTATGTTTTTTCAACTCTTGTAGACGTTATGACCTCGAAGAGTGCGTCGTTGGACAGAAGAAAATTATCTTCGGTTGCTGTATATTCCAATTTGTAAGTCTGATTCCGGTATTCTTTTTTTATCGCTTGAACAGAGCCGTCCAGTATTTTCTTTGATCGGTTGATGAGTGCAATATTATCGCAAAGTTCTTCGACCGTTTCCATGCGGTGTGTCGAAAAGATAATGGTGGCCCCTTCCTTATTCAATCGTAAAATCTGCTCCTTGATGATATTGGCATTGACCGGATCAAATCCCGAAAAAGGCTCATCCAGGATAATCAATTGGGGCTGGTGAATAACAGTGGCGACAAACTGTACTTTTTGTTGCATACCCTTGCTGAGGTCTTCGATCTTCTTGTCCAACCATGAGGATATATCAAGACGTTCGCACCAGTCGTGTATCCGATGTAAAGCTTCTTTTTTAGAAAGCCCTTTCAACTGCGCCAGATAAAGCATCTGATCACCTATTTTCATTTTTTTGTAGAGCCCCCGTTCTTCGGGCAAATACCCGATTTGGGAAATATGCTGTGGTCCCAAAGCTTCGCCGTTAAAGAGGATTTGGCCGGAATCGGGAGCGGTAATCTGATTGATAATCCGTATTAGGGATGTTTTGCCGGCTCCATTCGGTCCCAATAACCCAAAAATTTTACCTTTTGGAATCTGAATGGAAACATCGTCCAATGCACGATGATTGGCGTAATCCTTAGTGACATGATTGATTTCTAGTAACATCTTTTTAGGGTTTAATTAAATTCAGTATGGCGAAAAATATAGCGTATAGCGTTTGCTATCAAATATACGCTTGTTTATTTTGACTATTAGTATGCGGCCACCCTAAAATGTTACAGATTGGCCGTTCAGTTTTTTACCCCATAGCAGGGTGAAACCTTGCCAAACGGATTCATTTAATGTACCTTTGTTCCATGGAAGTAAAAAAAGCCGAATTCGTGTGTAGCAACACGAGAGTTGACAAATTACCTGCGCCAAATTTGCCTGAGTACGCCTTTATAGGCCGTTCTAATGTAGGTAAATCTTCTTTGATCAATGCAATGACAAATAAGAAGGGGCTTGCCAAAACCTCTCAAAAACCCGGTAAGACTCAGTTGATCAATCATTTTATTATAGATGACACCTGGTATCTGGTCGATTTACCCGGTTATGGATTCGCTAAGGCGTCCAAAACAAGTCGTAATGAATGGGAAAAATTCATTCGCAGATACCTCACGCATAGAGACAATTTACAATGTGTATTTGTTTTGGTAGACAGTCGTCTCGAACCACAGAAGATCGACCTTGATTTCTGTTATTGGTTGGGTGAATGCGGTTTACCCTTTATGTTGGTCTTTACCAAAGCAGACAAACAATCAGCAGTAAAATCTGACGCGAATATTGCAAAATTTAAAAAAGAGCTGTTGCAATGGTTTGAGGAGGTGCCGCCGATCTTTTTGACCTCGGCTGAGAAGAAAGTCGGTCATGAGCCGATTCTGGAAACCATTGATGACGTCAATCGCCGATTTGTGGGGCCTGAGCCGGAAGAAAGAATGCCGTTTTAAGTAGTTCAAAAAATTAAAATTCGTTAACATCATGGCCTGGTCAACCTGATCATTGCCCAGAGTTTGGCGAACGTTTTAAAATCCATTAAGATCACCGCATGAAGAAGTATCTTTCTTTAGTTTTGTTTGCACACAGTGTATTTGCATTGCCATTTGCCCTTATAGGCTTCTTTTTGGCCCTGCATACCACTGAATATACCTTTTCCTGGAAACTGTTGCTATTGATGTTATTGTGCATGGTAACGGCCCGGAATGCAGCCATGGCCTTCAATCGGTATTTGGATCGGGACATTGATGCCATTAATCCCAGGACGGCAATGCGTGATATTCCGGCAGGGAAGATTTCGGCCCGGAATGCACTGATCTTTACCATAGTCAATTGCTTACTTTTTGTCATGGCGACTTATTTTATAAATTCCCTGTGCTTTATGCTGTCGCCCATTGCACTCTTCGTTGTGCTTTTTTATTCTTACACCAAACGCATTACACCGTTGTGCCATTTGGTCCTTGGTGCGGGGCTGGGTTTAGCACCAATAGGGGCCTATATGGTGATCACGGGACAATTTGCAACTGTCCCTGTTTTGTATGGCTTTGCTGTATTGACCTGGGTGAGTGGCTTTGATATTATTTACGCATTGCAGGATGAGGCCTTTGACCGGGCGAATAAGCTGAACTCCATTCCGGTATGGTTGGGAACAAAAGGAGCGATGCGGGTATCCGAATGTTTACACGTGATGTCTTTTATATTTGTTTTAATACCAGCGTTTTTAATGCCTGTCGGTTGGATTTATTATTTAGGAGTTGCGTTTTATGCCGCATTGCTGATCTATCAGCATACGCTGTTTTCGTCGACAAATCTAAGTCGCGTAAACCGCGATTTTATGACCACCAATGGTTACGCTTCCGTCATCTTTGCGGTCTTTTATCTTTTGGATATCTGGTTGATAAAATAAACGTTTTAGCATAAAATAAGAAAGGCTTTAGGAATTCCTAAAGCCTTTCTTATTTTTGTGTCTAATCCAATATGTATACGATGAAGAAAAATATCCTTTTTGTTTCAATGTTATGTCTGTCATTGTCCTCTTATGCCCAGAAGCTAACGAGCTATGTGATCCAGTATAATCAAAGTTTTAATGGCAATACACCTGCCAATCAGAATGGGGTAGTGGTGTATGCCAATGTGAATGAAACGTATGTCAGCTCGGAGAAAGATCTAAAAGGACAATTATCGCCGCCCTACGAGCGTGTGTTGGTGGAGCGGTCAGCCGGAAATAACCTGCTTAAAATTGCGAAACTGAAAGATGGTTCCCTCATCCTAACAGGGGATGCTCAGGCGCTTTCCAAGCAGAAATTTACACCGACCAATGAGACTAAGACCATTTTGGGCTATCCCTGTAAAAAAGTGGAAACCAGTATCAATTCCAATAAGATTGAGCTATGGTATACGGATAAACTAGGGGTAAAGGGAGCCCCGAGCGAACTAGGGCAGGATCTGGGGTTAGTATTGGAAGTAATCAGAAATGGCAATACAAGGACTTTCGCAACCAAAGTAGAGAAAGTCAATACAATCCCTGACCAATTGAAGCTAAAAGGAAGCGAAAAGCGCTATGATGAACTTTCCTATAAAGACCTTATTTGGAAAAATCGTTTTATCCGGCTTCCTATCTTTCAAAAAGAGCGCATTCGTTTTTCCGAGGATGTCAAATCTGATTCAATCCTGCGTTTTGCGAATGGTACAGTCATTGTCAAGAAAGTGAAAATACCGAAAATCAAACTTAGCGATAATGTGTTTGTTCAGCTTGTGGAGCAATCAAAAGGGGATGCCTATGACCGCACCGGATCTGTTTTTATCATCCCTGCCAATAAAGCACAAAGCTTTTTGGATGGGATGAAAAGCGGGATGTCGACCTTGCCGAAGTATGAAAATGGTAATGGGAAAAGCTACCAAGGTGTGGTAAGGACCACCACTTTCGAACCTATCGTTGAATTGATGCGGTTTTTTACTCCCTTTGGTGTTAAGCAGTTTAACTATCTTCAGTTAAAGGATAAGGTTTGGCAGGATTCAGTACTTTACAGGCAGGATGTGTCGGAGCTCGCTGGGATGTTGAGCGAGCAGGAGGTATACGTAGGCGCTTTTATTGGCAACTATGATAAGAATGGTCATGAAGTTAGCGTCGAGCTCACCATTCACCCTGGTTTTGAAGCTGGATCGGAGGGAGAATTAAAAAAGACCATGTCCTTATTTACGACGACCAATGTCATGGAAATGGGCGGTCAGGAGTATGGATCCATGTTTGATCAGGACAAAGGGCTGACGCTCTCGTTTCGTTTGGATCAGGACGCTAAAAATGTACAATTACGCTATATCACAACCGGTCATGGTGGTTGGGGAAATGGCGATGAATTTGTACCCAAAGAAAACCGTATTTTTCTAAACGATGCCCTACTGTTTAAATATACACCCTGGCGTAACGATTGCGGTTCTTACCGTCTGTCCAATCCCGCTTCGGGTAATTTTGCCACGGGATTATCTTCGTCTGATTTAAGTCGCTCCAATTGGTGTCCGGGAACGGTTACACCTCCGATTTACATCGATTTAGGTGATTTAAAAGCTGGTGATTACAAATTGCAGGTTCAGATCCCACAAGGCGCTCCGGAGGGAACAAGTTTCAGCAGCTGGAACGTCACCGGGACCTTACTGTTCGATTAGACTGAATGATACAGGTGAGGTATTGATCTTATTGAAATCAATACCTCATACTTTTTTTAGGGGGTACTTGGCCTGTCCCTAGGTATTATAGTGGATAAGCAGTTTCACTCTTTGTTTCCGATAATACAAAATAAGTCTGTACGGTATTGACCTGCGGGAGCACCGCCAGACGGTGTCTTAAAAAGATGTGATAAGCGTCCATGTCTTTGGTAGCAATACGCAACATGAAATCATAGGATCCAGCCATCTGATAGCATTCCATAACTTCGGGAAACTTCGCCACTTCTTTTTCAAATTCGTTCAAAACCTCAAAGGTATGTGCTTTCAGGAATACCTGCGAAAACGAAATCAGTCCAATCCCGATTTTGTGCCGATCCAGGATCGCTACCGTTTTTTTGATATACCCCAGTCTTTTTAATTTTTTTACCCTTTCGTGCACTGCTGCGATTGATTTATTCAATTCAAAGGAGAGTTCCTTATTACTTAACGAAGCATCGTGCTGTAATAAGCGCAATAATTTTAGATCGATATCGTCCAATTCCATAATATGAATATTTTCGGTGTTGTTGCAAAATTACAATGTTGGAATGAATAATTTATTGTTAGTTATGTCTTTTTATTGAATTTTTATTGAAATTATAGTTTTGTATTGAATAATATCTTGTTATTATCCAATTTTGCAACAGAATAATCATTTATATAAAGATGGCTGAACAAGAATTACTAAGTGCATGTTTATCGCCTGCATTGGACAAAAGATTTAAGCATTTGTGGAGATTGGTCGGTAATACGCCAATGTTGGAATTGCAGTATACCTACAAAGGTAAGCCAGGCCGGGTGTTCGTGAAATGTGAGAATTATAATTTAACAGGTAGTATCAAAGACAGAATGGCTTTATATATCCTGTATAAAGCATATATGAATTGCCAGATTAGACCGACGGATGTTGTTATTGAAGCTACGAGCGGAAATACAGGAATTGCTTTTTCGGCCATTGGTAAAGCTTTAGGCCATCAGGTAAAGATCATCATGCCAAATTGGTTGAGTAAAGAGCGTACCGATATTATCAGAAGCATGGGGGCTGATATTCAGCTGATCAGCAAAGAAGAAGGTGGTTTTTTGGGGAGCATTCGTTTGAGCGAAGAGCTTGCTGCCGCTGGTGGTGTTTTTCTTCCACGGCAGTTTGAAAATCAATATAACGCTGAAGCACACGAGAAAACGACCGGTTATGAAATTGTGAAGCAACTGGAAGAACAGGGTTTGATCGCTGACGCCTTTGTGGCAGGAGTGGGAACCGGTGGGACCGTCATGGGGGTAGGGCGCAGCTTGCGGAAGGCGAATCCAAATGTTCGTGTACATCCCTTGGAGCCAGCGGAAAGTCCAACATTAACAACAGGACATAAAGTTGGTTCACACCGCATTCAGGGTATATCCGATGAATTTATTCCGGCAATAGTGAATTTGGATGAACTGGATCGTGTTGTTTGTGCCAACGATGGCGATTCGATCATTATGGCCCAGAAGCTGTCAAGGCAATTGGGGCTTGCCGTTGGAATTTCCTCGGGAGCCAATGTTATTGGAGCAATTAAGTTACAACAGGAGTTAGGGGACGAAGCAGTTGTCGTCACGCTACTATGTGATGACAATAAAAAATATTTAAGTACGGATTTGGTGAAAGAAGAGCCTGTTAAACCGGGCTATTTATCCAGCGATGTTGATTTTCTGGGTTTTCAACCAATTTGTAGGCTGCCAAATCCTGTATTTGGAGCATAGTAAGATTCAGTTTCATATGTTTATAGTGAACTCGGGGAGTGTATTGCTCCTCGGGTTTTATTTACACAAGAACAAATGAACAGGTCTCAAAGCAAAATAAATTATGAAAAACACACGATATTCTGATGAAAACTAATTTTAAACTATTAACCCTTTTATTCCTGCTCATCTTTCCTCTTGCTATGTTTGCGCAGCAGGACAGTACGGTTAGCCCGGATGGTATCGAATTCACGGATGGTACAATCAGCCCGGATTCTTTATCTTTTGAAGAGTCACCTGACACGGTTACAGCTCAAGCTGACTCCAGTAAGACAACGGTGGCTGCCACAGCTAAAGCAGGTGGTTCGGCAGAAGGTGGAAAAAAGTCACTTTGGAGCATTTTTATCGCAGGCTTGGTCGGAGGCTTCGCAGCCTTGTTGATGCCTTGTATATTTCCGATGCTTCCTTTGACCGTAAGCTTCTTCACTAAGCAGTCCGGTAGCCGTGCCAGTGGCATTAGTAAGGCTTTATTGTACGGATTATTCATCATTGTGATCTATGTCGCTTTGGGAATGATTATTACCATTGCATTTGGTTCTGATGCACTCAATGCACTTTCGACCAATGGGATTTTTAATTTTATTTTCTTTTTGCTGTTGGTGGTATTTGCGGCCTCATTCTTTGGTGCATTTGAAATTACCTTGCCGAGCTCTTTTGTGAATAAAATGGATGCCAAGTCGGATAAAGGTGGACTTGTAGGGCTATTTTTTATGGCATTCAGCCTGTCGTTGGTGTCGTTTTCCTGTACGGGGCCGATTATCGGAACGCTCCTGGTGGAAGCTGCATCAAAAGGTGAACGATTGGGGCCTGCCATAGGTATGTTGGGATTCTCCATTGCCCTGGCTATTCCATTTGGCCTATTCGCTATGTTCCCATCGATGCTTAAATCGCTGCCAAAATCAGGTGGCTGGTTGAACAGTGTAAAAGTGGTGCTTGGTTTTTTGGAGCTGGCTTTGGCATTGAAATTTTTGTCGAATGTAGATTTGGCTTACCATTGGAACTGGTTGGACAGAGAAGTATTCCTCTCCTTATGGATCGCCGTATTTGGTTTGATGGGGCTTTATCTGATCGGTAAAATTAAGTTTTCCCACGATAGCGACCTCAAATTCCTGTCTGTTCCGAGAACAATACTCGCTATTGTTGTTTTTTCCTTCGTGGTGTATATGATTCCCGGTTTATGGGGCGCTCCCTTAAAGTCTATTTCAGCCTTTTTGCCGCCATCGGCAACCCAGGATTTTGATTTATCCACTGGAGTTGGCGGTGGTCCTGCTGCGCATACAGATGGAAAAGTCAAAAAATATGCTGAAATTTTTCACGAGCGTGGTACACCAAAAGGCTTTGATCCCTATTATGATTACGATCAGGCTTTAGCAACGGCTAAAGAGCTTAATAAACCTGTTTTGATTGATTTTACGGGCTGGAATTGTGTTAACTGCCGTAAAATGGAGGCAAATGTATGGACAGATCCTGCGGTAGCCAAGTTGTTGAAAGAAGAGTTTGTAATGGCCGAGTTATTTGTAGATGATAAAACTGAACTGCCTGTCAATGAGCAGATAGTTTCTACATACAGCAATAAAAAAATAAAGACTATCGGAAACAAAAACAGCGATTTTCAAGCTTCCGCATTCAATAGTAATTCGCAGCCATTGTATGTAATTGTTGATCCGAACGGTCGGGTGCTGGTTCCTCAAAGTGGGGCAAATTACAATGTTGAAGAATACAAAGCATTTCTACAGAGCGGTGTAGATGCATTCAAAAAGAAAAACTAACCATCGTCATATTCTAATTTTATCCTCCTTGCTGTTTGCAAGGGGGATTTTTTTTGTGTAAACCTTAGTTTTTCGACCATGCAATGCTTCTTAATATCATACTTTTCTAGGGATTCTTTCGTTCACCATCGAGTTCGCTTCGCCAACGCTTCGGCACAGTGTCGTATCTACTTCACCCTAAAGTCGGGGTGAATCCGTATTGAGTCCATGATGAGTCCGTGTTGAGTCCGAGTCTCGGACGCATTTATCAGATACTCATGGCGTAGTAAACACGCTCACACCTGGTAGCAGAGGCGAATCTGTCCCAAATCTGTCCCGAATCAGATACAAATATGCCCCGAATAACTCCCCAAACTTGGAGTCAGTGAGGGTTAAAGTTTTTGGGGTTTTTCGCCAAGCCGAACCGCAATCGGATAAATCGACAAAGAAAGATGGGGAAATATCGCGGGATAAGGATCAAATGGGAAACGCTGTAAGTAAGAAAAAAGGCCCAGTCATTCTCTCGATTGACAGGGCCTCAAATTATAATATAAATTTACGGAAACTATTAGAAGTCAAATCTGACCCGTGCACGGATCCCCCAGGCTGGAGCATCCACATGGTCAAGATAATTCAGACGTTTGACGTAGTCCACACGCAAAATTTTAAAGATGTTGGACAGACCGATACTGGCCTCCATATAAGGTTCAGAACCGAAGGTATATGAACTTTGGATATCTTGAGCATTGCGTTGCCATTCAAACACTTTAGAGCCATAATTTGGGTCGTCTGGATCATTTTCTTTACGAAGACCACCATATACACCTTTGAAACTAAATACCTCGCGTAGCTTGAGCTTTTTGATCAATGGGATCTTATTCAACAGAAATCCATTCATGTAATACTGCACATTGATAGAGGCGTTGTGATCACTGACAAATTCCAGAAAGTTCATCAAGTTATACGAGTTTAACTGATACGCATAGGTCTGGTTGGCCCGATGGATTGTCAGGAAAGGAAATGGTATCTCTTTTCCAGCGATGTAGTTGCCTTCTGCTGTAACGTCGGCAAAACCAAATTGACTTAGGTAAAAACGCTTGAATGCGCCCACGTTAAAACTATGGTAATTATATTCCCCTTTTGCCAGACCTTTAATTCCTGCTGTATAATTGAATGTGAATATGGGGTATTGATTGAAGATCGGCGTACGATAGATTTTACCTTGGTAAAATTCTTCGTGCGGAGCGTATCTAAAGTTGACCGACAATTCTGTTGTATTTAATTCGTTGAACAATTTGTTTTGTCCATTTTCATCCCGCATTTGATAGGTTAGACTACCCGCGGGAGTTTGTTTGTTAATGTTAAATCCAGCACCAATAGTCAAATGGTTCAAGAATTCTTTTTTATATTCCAGTCCGTAGTTGGTTTCGTAGATATAACGGTCGTTATCACCACGTTTGAAAGATAACAAAAAGTTATCTTCCTGAACGAATTCGAGCTTTTGTCCCGGAATCTTCGTATCTTTTTTATAAGAGGCCCTGATATAGTGCATAGGGAAGGAGTATACCGACTTGTTGTTAAAGGCATAAGTCCCACTGAAAAAGTACTTCCATTTCTGATCCTTGAATCCATAAGCCGCATAGCTCTCTGCATAGAAACGTTTGCTCAGTGATTCGGTCGTACGACCACCCACACGCAAGCGAAAGCCTTCAACAGGGTTGAAACTGTAGAATGTATTTACCGGACCAATTTCTACCGGACCGGCTTGTTTGTAACCCGAAAGAAGCAGGGCTGCGATATCCATGAAGGTTCTGAAAGAAGGAATTTTCTGTAGCGTATCTATATTGTGGTAGATATTCAGTTCATTCTGTGCCAAAGCCAACGGACGTTGTGTTTCAAATAAGGACTTTGTCGCTTTTTTATTCTCGACATTGTAAGCTATTACCGTTGATGGACCATCGTAAATGCTATCGGGTTGTTGCACGCCGACTTTATAGTTGTTGTAATTGACCGTTCGGCTTCCGCGGATACCCATTCCTTTTTCAGTTAATGAAAAATCAATTCCCAATGTACTTGTCTTCAGGTAGAATCTGCTCTTATTGTCTTTTTCGAATTTGAGCTGAACCTGAAGGTCGCGTACAAAATTTAGGTTGATATCATCCGCAACAGTCATATTGGCTCCTTGAACGGCATAATTGCCATCAAGCGTAACATATAGTTGCCCTTTAAACAACATATCTGCTTTATTGCGGGGAACGAAGCTCAATTCGACCAGCCAAGGCTGAGAAGTTTTGATGGTATCGGTAATGAAAAACTTATAAAATGTCGGTGCTGAGTTCGCAATCGGACTCAAAAACTGGTTGGTTACCAATGAAATGTTGTTGTCATAGATATCAACTTGTTCGTAGAGTTTATTAAAATAGGCTGCCAGACCATCATTATCTATAAATTTAGGGTCAAACTGCGCGCGTTGATCCCCCAAAATATATTGTTTGGTTTTGCTCGGATCTTTACGGTAGTACACTTTGGACATTTTCTCTTCGATAAAAGCCGGCAAAACATATTTATTGGCGGTTTTAGCCGAGTCATCGGTTTCGAAAAGAAATTGATAGTTCTTAAAGATCTTTTTGTTGACGAATTTTTCTGAAAGATTGCTCAATCCCAAAGACATTTTCTCGTATTGATCAAATTCAGCATATTGTTGTCCCGACAGACGGTTTTTATCTTTATTTTCAATCACCTTACGTATAAGGGCAACGGCAGGATTGTCTTTGTTGCTGTATTTTTTCTTTTTGGCTTTGACAACAACTTCCTCCAGCATGTTGTCCTGTGCATCCATCAGGATTTCCTTGGTCTGTACAGCATCGTTGGTAACGAAAGCATCCTTATTGTCATAGCCAACATAGCTTGCTCTGATTTTGACATAAGATGTCGGGAAAACCAGCTTAAACTCACCATTTGCATTGGTCGATGTTGAGGTTCCTGCAGCAGCAGGCGCGCCAACGACCGCAACAGTGGCGTAAGCAATGGGGGCCTTTGTCTTTGCATCTTTGACCGTACCCGTCACCGTTTTGGTCTGCGCGAATGCAAGAGATGCTGATAGCAAGAATGTTATCGAGAAAAAGAGTTTGTTTATGAAGGTCTGTGCGTTTATTTTAGCTTCCATTATATTGCTATAATCTTGAAAATTCAAAATTGTTTTCTTGTTTTTACTTTATTTCTGACTTTATAAGTATTAAAATCAAAAAATCAGTGAACAAAGGAAACAAAAAATTAAGAATAATTAAAATCTTATTGTAATGTAATAAAAGAAACGTAGTTCCGTCTTTTAAGGTTTAAATAGTTGTTTTTTAGCGGTTTGTCTTAAATTATTGATTTAGATCAATAATTTAACCTCCACATTTTGACTTCACGATGATTTTCCAGCCCACTATTTATTGACTTTTGTAACGATATAGTCAGTGCTGCTAAAAATCCGACGGGATTTGAAAAGAGATTTCCTGTCTGGAGCCCGGGTGAATAAATTTAATAAAAGCAGCATGCAGGTGTAACCTATTTGCTTTTCTGCCATATAGATCATCACCCAAGATCGGGGTATTTAGCCCTTCTGGGTGTACAGCGTGCATACGGAGTTGATGTGTCCGGCCTGTTAAAGGATAGAAGCGAACGCGTGTTTTACCATTTTCGACAGCAATTCTTTCCCATTTGGTCTGTGCTGGCTTTCCATAGGTATAACAGACCATTTGTCGGGGTCTGTCATCCAAATCCACACGAAGAGGCAGATCAATCAGTCCACATTCCTGTTCAATAACACCATCGAGTAAAGCAATGTACTCCTTGGTTATGGTATGTTGTATAAATTGGTCCTGTATGAATTGATGCGCCATCTTGTTTTTGGCTACCACCAAAAGCCCCGAAGTGGACATGTCCAGCCGGTGGATAATAATCGGGCCGGCATTTGGATAGCGTTTGAGAACACGAGTATAGACAGAATCTTTCACATATATACCGGGAACGGATAAAAACTCTGCGGGTTTGTTGAAGACAATAATATCTTCATCCTCATAGATCTGCGGGAGTTCCGTTTGTAAGGTGGTTTCCTGTTGCATGGGATTCGGGTCGACCGTAAGTCCCTGAAGCATGTAACCCAGAATAGGTTCACATTTTTTACGGCAGGCCGGATAGTAATTTTTATGTCTACGGATTTCGGAAGCAGGGGAACAGCCCCACCAAAATTCGGCCAGTGCTATGGGGGTAAGATTGTGGCTGTAGGCATATTGTAATAATTTGGGCGCAGCACATTCTCCGGAGCCTGCAGGAGGTGTACTTTGGTCAAAATCCTGAAAAATGGCAATCACATTCTTTTGCTGCCCTTCAGCATTTAAAAAATTATATTGTTCAAAAAGTTGTCTTTGCAGATTGCCCGATCGGGTCTTGCGCTCCTCTTTCATTGCCAAAATATCGGAAAGCAATTGTTGGAACTTAAGGTTTTCCGATTCCAGGGCCAGATGCATGTCATATTGATAGCGCTGAAGTTCTTGTTTATCCTTTAAGCTTTGGCTGCGCATATCTTCCATCAGCGTTTCATACGCTTCGTCTGACAGGATAGGACGCAATCTGGTTCGGGTTTCCTTACGTTCTTTTTTCTGATTTCTGAGTTTTGTTTTGAGCAGGTCAAGCGCTGTGTCCCATTGATCTTTTAGTCTATTGAGATTGCTTTTTGTTTGCGCCAGTTCCACGCTGTTTTCAAGAAGTTCAATTTTTCTGTTGAGCGCATTTAAGTGTACTTCTTCATTCAAAAAGAAGCCATCCTTTTCCAGCATGTCAAATATAGGGGGCACAAAGTAGCTGTGTTTGTTGCTGCCAGCAAGCTTGCCTGATACAGCCGCAAGATATCCGAGGCGATGCTGCTGATCGCGGACAACCAATATACCGAACATCTTGCCTATGGCATGACCGTCATTATTTTCTTCAAGACCAAAGTTATGTGTCCACTCGTTTTGTATCTCCAGGTAGGCCTGGAGTTGCTGCGCAGCAATAATGGCTAGCGGATGCGGTTCATAGCAAAACGGAAAAGTGAATCGCGACGGGAGTTCGATGCCCGAAATATCCTCCTTGAATGCATGAAAATAAGCGTTGTTGTCTAAAGTACCCACAGTCTTCCTCTAATAATATTTTGCTCGCAAAAATACGGTTATTATGCGATTGAAATGACATTTTAACGCCGTTTTTTTTGTTTTCCCTGCTTTTTTTGAGTAAATTTAACTAAGCGAAGAAGCTATAGTTAACAAATAAACACAATATGAAAACTTCAATTGGAATTAAAGATGCAGACTTAAAAAAAGTTGCGAAATTGCTCAATGTCTTATTGGCCGATGAACATATTATCTACATGAAAACACGCAATGCGCATTGGAATGTCGAAGGAGCTGATTTTCATGCTGCTCATTTATTTTTGGAATCCCAATACGATGAGCTGGCCGAAGTGATTGATGAAGTTGCGGAGCGTGTTCGTACCTTGGGCCATTATGCAGTGGGCTCCTTTGATAAATATCTAAAATTAACACGTTTGACAGAGTCTACTTCCGAAAAGACCGATAGCCAGTCTTATTATAAGGAGCTGTTAACGGATCATGAGTCTATTGCGATGTCCATTCGTGCAGATATTGCTGTAGTCGAAGGAACGGCAGACAATGGTACGGAGGACTTTTTGGTCGGCTTATTGGAAAAACATGAAAAAATGGCCTGGATGCTGCGCGCGCATTTCATTATGTAGCATGTAGCAATTCATCTACGGTTATTGAAAAAAATCCCGCCCATCCTGATGGGTCGGGATTTTTTTTTTCGTTTTGTTGTCGGCGCGGGATAATTTTTCTATCTTAAAGAGGAATTAAGCCTTCAGAAACATTTAATATAATACAGCTATGCTTGAAGACGACAACCTAAATCAAACCACACTAAACGAGGAAGAAAATGATGGTACTTTAGAGAGTATGCATCATGTGAATAATCCGGTATTGGATCTGCCCAAAATTGAAAAGAAATACCTCGAAAATGTTGTATCCCACAACCAAAACGATAAATCATACTATTTTTCCGACGGTAAGGCAACAGTTGAGATTAAGATCGTAACTGATGAGATTGTCCGTGTTCGATTGGCGCCACAAGGAACGTTTTTAGAAGACTTTTCCTATGCGCTGGCAAAGAAAGATCATCGCGTCAGCATCCATCAGTGTAAAGAGGAGGAAGATCACTATAGTGTGCATACGAACACGATTTCCTGTCGGATCAATAAAGAAGATTTTTTGATTTCTTTCTCGGATCGGGCCGGGAAATTGTTTAATGCGGATCAGGCACCTATGCATTGGGAGGAAAATCCGGATTTTGGCGGATATTATGTCTATAGTACAAAGATAGCTTTTGAAAACGAGGCATTTTATGGGCTAGGCGACAAGGCAACCAAGCTTAACCTCCGCGGTAAGCGATTAAAAAACTGGAATTCGGATACCTATGCATTTGCTTACGATCAGGATCCTTTATACAAAACGATCCCCTTTTACATCGGGTTGAAAGATGGGGAAGCCTATGGTATTTTCTTTGATAATACCTTTAAAACCTATTTTGACTTTGCCGCTGAAGATCAGGGTAAGACTAGTTTCTGGTCTGAGGGAGGGGAATTGCAATATTATTATATTCATGGCCCTCATATTATTGACGTAATCCGGAGGTACCATACCTTGACCGGCACACATTATTTACCACCATTATGGGCTATTGGGTACCATCAATGCCGATGGAGCTATTACCCCGAAGCGAATGTACGCAAGGTGGCCGAAGAATTCCGTAAAAGACAGATTCCATGTGATGCCATTTACCTGGACATCGACTATATGGACGGATACCGCTGTTTTACCTGGAATAAGCAATACTTTCCAAATCCGAAGAAAATGATTGCCGATCTTGCCAATGAGGGCTTTAAGACCGTGGTTATGATTGATCCGGGAATTAAGGTTGACGAAAACTACTGGGTATTTAGAGAAGGAAAGGAGAATAGATATTTCTGTCGACGGGGCGATGATTATTTTATGGAAGGATTTGTTTGGCCCGGGCGCTGTCAATTTCCTGACTTTACGAACCCTGAAGTTAGGCAGTGGTGGGGAACTTTATACCAGGGACTGGTGGAGGACGGAGTTGCGGGCTTTTGGAATGATATGAATGAACCTGCAGTTTTTGGTCGTGGGACATTTCCGGATGATGTCAGGCATCAATATGACGGCCATCGCGGCTCGCACCGAAAAGCACATAATGTATACGGCATGCAGATGGTGCGGGCTACCTATGACGGCTTAAAGAAATTGTATAAGAATAAAAGACCATTTACCATTACACGAGCGGCTTATGCCGGCACACAACGTTATTCATCGGTTTGGACGGGAGATAACTTGGCCAGTTGGGAGCATCTCAAACTAGGGACTTTACAGTTGCAGCGCTTGTCCACCTCAGGAATGTCTTTCTGTGGAACCGACATTGGCGGATTTACAGGGGAACCGGATGGTGAACTCTTTACGCGATGGATGCAGTTTGGCGTTTTTTCACCATTTATGCGTGTACATTCCGCCGGGGATACCCGTGACCGCGAGCCTTGGAGCTTTGGTGAAGATTGGGAAAAAATAAATAAAAAGTTTATTGAGCTGCGCTATCAGCTTTTGCCATATATCTACACTTGTTTTTGGGAACAAACGAAATACGGCTATCCGATCTTACGTCCTATCTCAATGGTTGAGCAGCATATTCCGACCAATTGGCAGCGGGAAGAGGAGTTCTGTTTTGGCGATAAAATATTGGTGTCGCCAGTGTTGCAACCCGGCCAGAAAAGCAAGATTGTCTACCTTCCCGCAGGAGATTGGTTCTATTATTTCAATAATGCGGTATACGTGGGCGGCAAAGAACATACCATTGCAACACCTTTGGATGAAATGCCACTATTTATTCGCGGTGGATCCGTTATTCCGGAATATCCGGTCATGCAATATACCGGAGAAAAGAAAGTGGAGGAACTGCAATTGAATATCTATTTTTCGGAGGGTGTGCATCGTTCTTACGTGTATTCCGACCATGGTGATACCTTCGCGTATGAGCAGGATATTTATCTGGAGAAATGCTTTACAGTGTCCGGATTAAAAGATTCCCTGTCAATCAAACAGACCCGTGACGGATTATTTACGGAGCGGTACGAAGAATATAAATTGCAATTGATCGGTTTGCCGTTTAGGGTAAAAAAAGTAAAAACAGATGGAATAGACACAAAAATACAACAAGATGAACAGGGGCGATATTGGATTAATGTCGCACGTGAATTTGATAACATATTGATCGAGGGTTAAACATGGCCAATCAAGTAATACCGCATAGTCTTTTTTCGGAATTTGATGTCGCACTGTTCCAGGCGGGCAGGCATTTCAAACTGTATGAAAAATTTGGTTCGCATGAACTGGAAGTAGAGGGTGAAAGAGGCGTTTATTTTGCGGTTTGGGCCCCAAATGCAAAATCCGTTTCCGTAACGGGAAACTTCAATTTTTGGGACAAGGGGAGTCATCCCTTAAATGTCCGTTGGGATACCAGTGGCATCTGGGAAGGATTTATTCCCGGAATAGCCAATGGTGAAACCTATAAATATTGTATTCAGACTTCATCGGGAGAGGAACTGGAAAAAGGTGATCCATTCGCATTCAGATGGGAGGTGGCTCCTAAGACGGCTTCCATTGTCCATTCGACCTGGTATGAATGGAATGATGGCAACTGGATGAAGGAGCGCATCGTAAAGAATAGACTGGATCAACCTTGGTCGGTCTATGAACTGCATTTAGGGTCATGGGTAAGGGATCCAGAGAGCCCGGAAACGCTGTTAAATTACCGTGAGATCGCCGTGCAGCTGGTGGCTTATGTTAAGGAAATGAATTTTACACATGTGGAATTTATGCCGCTGATGGAGCATCCTTATTATCCTTCCTGGGGTTATCAGATTACAGGTTATTTTGCAGCAAGTTCGCGGTATGGCTCCGCCCAGGATCTGATGTTCTTGATTGATGAATTACATGCTGCGGGTATTGGCGTGCTACTGGATTGGGTGCCTTCACATTTTCCGGGGGATGCCCACGGACTCTTTCGTTTTGATGGTACGAGTCTCTATGAGCATGAAGACCCGCGGAAAGGTTTTCATCCAGACTGGCAGTCCTATATTTTTAATTATGGACGCAATGAAGTGCGCTCATTTCTGATCAGCAATGCTTTCTATTGGTTGGATCGCTTTCATATCGATGGGCTTCGTGTAGATGCTGTGGCCTCGATGTTATACTTGGACTATAGCCGAAATGCGGGTGAATGGATTCCGAATGAGTTTGGTGGTAATGAAAACCTTGAGGCCGTGCATTTCCTAAAAGAATTTAACGAGGCAGTTTATGCTCATTTTCCAGATGTACAGACGATCGCTGAAGAGTCCACATCCTGGCCGGGGGTGAGTAAGCCAACTTATGCCGGTGGTTTGGGCTTTGGAATGAAATGGATGATGGGGTGGATGCATGATACACTGGATTATTTTAAGGAAGACCCGATCAATAGAAAATACCATCATGATCGCATCACTTTTGCTACAGTATATGCTTTTCATGAGAATTTCATGCTCCCTTTGTCACATGATGAAGTCGTCTATGGAAAACAGCCTCTGATTTATAAAATGCCCGGTGATGAGTGGCAAAAATTTGCCAATTTGAGGGCTTTATACTTGTTTATGTATACTTTTTCAGGAACGAAACTGCTGTTTATGGGGGGCGAGTTCGGCCAAACGTCTGAATGGAACGTGAATCAATCGCTCGATTGGCATCTGCTGGAATTTATGCCGCATCAGGGAATGAAAAAATTTGTGGCAGACTTAAATGCGACGTATCGGCAGCAGCCCAGTCTCTTTCAAAAAGCTTTTGATGCATCTGGATTTGAATGGATAGATGCCGGCGACCGGGAAAATTCGGTTTTGGTCTATTGGCGTAAAGCTTTTGATTCTTGGGATGACACGGTGATCGTAATCAACCTGACGCCTGTTGTCCGTGAAGATTTTCGAATAGGTCTGCCTTATGCCGGTGAATGGGAAGTGGTATTAAGTTCGGACGATCTCCATTATTTCGGTTCAGGAATCTGCAGCCAACATGTTGCAAGTGAACAACTGCATTGGATGAATCGAGCGCAGTCTGCTCAGGTAGACCTCCCACCGCTTGGTGGCTATATCCTCAAACGTAAGAAGGATCGGAAAGAAACCACTCCAGTGAAGTCTGCGGAACGTGTCCCTGTATAGGGCGATGCATCCATGACCGGAGAAGTTGGTGAAGTAAATTTTAATAGGATAGGTTCCATCTGAGCGATGGAGAAAAAAATATGTACGGATGAAAGTATTTCATTTAAGTGTTGAATGTTACCCAATCGCCAAGGTTGGTGGTCTCGCGGATGTCGTTGGTGCACTGCCCAAGTATCAAACTAAACTTGGGGTGGAAGCGGCGGTGATCATGCCCTGGTATGATCGCCCATTTGTTAGGGAGCATTCCTTTGATGTAATTCAAGAGGGAACTTTTTATCAAGGGTCTGAATTATTGAACTATTCTGTTTTTAAAGAAAAAGAAAACACACTTGGTTTTGAACTCTATTTAATAAAAATACCGGGTAAACTGGATCGTCAGGAGGTCTACTGTTATCCGGACGAAGGAGAGCAGTTTATAGCTTTTCAGCATGCGGTATTAAACTGGTTCAAAGCGAAAGCAATCGTACCGGATATTGTGCATTGCCATGATCATCATGTTGGCTTGATGCCTTTTCTGATGAAGTATAGCAATGAGTATAATTTCCTTTCCGGCGTGAAGACTGTTGCGACAGTACACAACGGTCAATACCAGGGCTGGACGCATTGGAGCAAGGCAATTCTATTACCCGGATTCGACAGCTGGAAATGGGGACTTTTGGATTGGGATGGTCTGATCAACCCACTTGCCGCATTGATTAAGTGCTGTGACGCCTATACGACCGTTTCGGAGGGGTATCTTGAAGAACTCTATGTGGAGGCAAATGGTCTCCAGCATCTGTTTTATGATGAGCGTCACAAGTCCGTCGGTATCGTCAATGGAATTGATTGGGATATCTGGAGCCCGGATAAAGACTATACCTTGATTGAAAATTATGATCTTGCTTCAGCCTTTGCCGGTAAACTTAAAAATAAGCAAGCATTGGCGCAGCAATATAAAATTGATCCGAAGCTCCCTTTGCTCGTCTTTATAGGACGTTTTGCGACCGAAAAAGGCGCAGATCTGTTGCCGGATATAATTTTGGATTTGACCGAAAATTTTTCGGACAGATTGAGTATATTTATATTAGGTGCCGGGGATCCGGCAATTCAGTCACGGGTAAAAATGCTCGTAGATGAAAAGATAGAAAATTTTGATGTGTTCTTTGGTTATGATGAAAATCTAGCGCACTGGCTTTATGCAAGCGCAGACTTTCTTTTGATGCCTTCGCGGGTTGAACCCTGCGGGCTCAATCAGCTTTATGCCATGAAATATGGCACTTTGCCGATCGTACACCGTGTGGGTGGTCTGAAAGATACAGTCATTGATTTGGAAAACAATGGATACGGCATTGGTTTTGAGTCGCTTGAGGTGGCTGAAATCAGAAAGGCGGTTATCCGGGCGGTCGAATACTATGAAAATAGGATTGAATTTGAGGACAACCAGCACAAAATAATGAGTTTGGATTTTTCCTGGAATAAATCCGCAGCAAAATACATAAGTCTATATAACCAATTAATTTAATTTGATATGTCACATCACAATGTAGTAGCTATCGTTCTGGGCGGGGGAAGGGGCTCGCGTCTGTATCCTTTGACCGACCAACGGTCTAAACCAGCTGTTCCTATTGCAGGAAAATATCGCTTGGTTGATATCCCCATCTCGAATTGTCTCAATTCGGGATTCAATAAGATTTTTGTGTTGACACAGTTCAATTCGTCCTCCTTGAATTCGCATATTAAGAATACGTACAACTTTAGTATTTTTAGTAAGGGTTTTGTCGACATTTTAGCGGCTGAACAAACCAATGATGGTGACAAATGGTTTGAAGGTACAGCAGATGCCGTACGCAGATCCTTCAGGAAGCTGGCAAGCATAGATTATGATTATGTCTTAATTTTGTCAGGGGATCAGCTTTATCAGATGGATTTTGATGCGCTGGTGGATTTCCACGTACAGAATGAAGGTGATTTGACAATTGCGACCATTCCCGTCAACGGTAAAGATGCAACAGGATTTGGAATTCTTAAATCGGATGAGCACAATCACATTACCTCGTTTATAGAGAAACCCAATCGGGAACAGCTGGTGGACTGGAGTTCAGAAGTGAGCGACCATTTGAAATCGGAGGGACGTGAATACCTCGCATCCATGGGTATATATGTGTTTAGTAAAGGTGTACTAAAACGTCTGCTGGAAGAAAACAGTGGGATGGATTTTGGAAAAGAGATTATCCCGGATGCGATTGAAAATATAAAAGTGCTCAGTTATCAATATGAAGGCTATTGGACAGATATCGGAACGATCGGCTCATTTTATGAGGCCAATATTGGACTGACCGATAATATCCCTGCCTTTAACCTATTTGATAAAAATACAGTTTTTACTCGACCGCGGATGCTGCCACCATCTAAGATTTCGGGGACAACCCTGCTTAACTCCGTTATTTCCGATGGATGTATTATCCATGCCGATAAGATCGACCGTTCTGTGATCGGTGTGCGTTCGCGTATCGGTATCGGTTCGGTCGTACGCGGGACCTATATGATGGGATCAGACTATTACGAGGACTTTTCGGATATGGACGAAGCCAAAAGAAAAAATATGCCTATTGTAGGAGTAGGAGAACGTTGCTATATCGAAAATGCCATTCTGGATAAGAACTGTCGCATTGGAAATGATGTTCGCATCAATGGCGGTCCTCATTTATTGGATGCTAACCACCAGACTTACACGGTTTGTGATGGCATCGTGGTTATCAAGAAAAATGCCGTTATCCCAAGTGGTACCACCATCGGGCTGACAACAGTATAAATTTATTTAAACAAGGGAGATAATATATTGTTATAATTGCGTGTTATTGTAATAAAAAAATGCAGTTAAAACAGATTATCTCCCTTCTTTTTGTGTTGATCGCGCTGGCCGCCTGTGATACTTCCCTAATGGTGCAGAGTACAGGCGTTTTGCGGGATGCATCGCGGAAATTTGAACTCCATAACGGCGATCGTCGTATCATTTACATTCCGATGCGGCATTTAGGGACTCGCGTATATTATGATCAGATACAGACTGCTGTAGATTCTCTTCAAAAATCAGGATATGTCGTTTTTTATGAAAGTATCGCCTATCAGGTGGATAGCGCGGCACAACGCGACCTTTATGATCGCAAGTTCAGAAAATTGACCGGTAACCGGCTCGGACTGCAGCAATGTATTGAGACTCCTGGAGATACCTCCCGCGTATTGAGAGCTCCTTTGTACCGGAAACTGGGACAGCGTATTATCAGCCAGCCGGATTATTCTTTTTTTCTGGTCAACTATGAAACTGCTGTCAACGCTGATATTCCTAAAAACAAATTACTGGATGATTTTGAATTCCGTTATGGTACCATACAGCTGGATGCCTGCGACTACAATACCCCATTAAATGCACCCTATAGCTGCAAACCGATAAAAACAGCGCTCAAAAATAAGTTTGACAAAGAGTTTGTTATGCAGCAAAGAGAAGAAAATCTAGCTTCCCTGGTGGCTGATGCCCCACAGCAGAAAATTTTAATCTTATTTGGTACATCTCATTTTAAAGGCTTTTTGCGTAATTTGCAAGCCAGAGACCCACGTTGGATAAAGATAAAATAATATGTTGGAAAAGATTTTTATTATACTGCTCATACCAGTAGTGATTTATGTTGTCTATTACCTATTGAACCGTACGGCTAAAAATAATACGGCAATTAAACGTGTTTTGAGTGATGAGGGGAAAAACATCCTGGAACAGGAGGTGGCCTACTATCGTCACCTTCCGCTTGCCGATAAACAGGAGTTTGAAACGCGCTGTCTGGCGTTTTTGGATACGGTCAAGATTGAAGGCGTGGGAGTAACCCTGGAATTGAAAGATTATATGCTCATTGCTGCGAGCGCCATTATTCCGATATTTGCCTTTAAGAAATGGACTTATCCCAACTTGACCAATATTATGGTCTACCCATCACACTTTAATGCAGATTACCAGTTCGAAGGACATGCAGACCGGAATATTATGGGCATGGTAGGTGAGGGCGCTATGAATGGACAGATGATTCTATCCAAATCGGCTTTGGAATATGGTTTTGAAAATCCAAATGACGGACAGAATACCGCGATCCACGAATTTGTGCATCTCATTGACAAAACAGATGGTACAGTAGATGGCATTCCAACTTATTTATTGGATAAGGCTGCCATAATTCCTTTCATGAATTTAATACGGGAGGAAATTAACAAGATTAAAGAAGATAGATCCGATATTGACACTTACGGCATGACTAATCCCGGAGAGTTTTTTGCTGTTGCTTCCGAATATTTTTTTGAAAATCCGGCAAAATTTCAAAAGAACCATCCCGAACTTTATACAGCACTTTCTAGAATTTTTGAACAAAGTTAAGTGGGGATAAATAAAATTTTAGTATTTTTAAAGCAAACAGAAAATGTTTGCTTTTTTTGTTAATTACAACTGTTATGCCTAAAACTACTATTTATTCTACTATTGCATTCGCATGTCTATTATTTTGCGGCAATAATCAAGTTTATTCTCAGGAGCGTTATGCCGTGGGGACAACTTTTACTGAAATGGCAGATCCGACAAAGGATACGCTTTCTAACTGGTCGAATGTTAAAGCAGGTCTGCATGCTTCATTTGTATCCATAGATAAACGTTATCCAAAGTCAGTGAATCCCAATGTTACTGTTCAGCACAGTGCTACATTGGATGCCTGGAAAGGAGAACAAGTATCTGCTCAAGTACTTCTATGGACCAATGCTGCAACAGCAGATGTTGTTGTTGCGCCGGGTGAACTAAAAGCAGGTAATGGAAAATCTATTGGTGCAGATGCAATTCAGGCACGATTCGTTCGTTATGTGATGACAGACGAATTTGCGAGTGGCTGTGGTCATCGTAAGCCTGAAGATTTTAAAGCTTCCCTTTCTGCGGATATGTTGGACGATCTGAAAAGTTATGATCTCGAAGCGAAGCGTGTCCGCCCTGTGTGGATTACGGTCAAAATACCTTCCGGAGCTACTGCGGGCCAATATAAAACGACAATTGCCGTTAAACAAAAAGGTAAGGTGAAGCAGAACTTGATATTGACCGTGAATGTTCAAAATCAGGTTTTGCCACCGGCCTCACAATGGTCATTTCATTTGGATCAATGGCAGCATCCATCGGCCGTGGCCCGTGTCAACAATGTTAAGATGTGGAGCGACGAGCATTTTGAAGCCTTAAAGCCAACAATGAAACAGCTTGCGGCAGCGGGACAGAAAGTGATAACAGCAACACTTAATAAAGATGCCTGGAATGTACAGACCTATGACCCTTATGCAGATATGATCAGCTGGAAGAAAGCGAAAGATGGCTCCTGGAGCTATGATTATGCTGTGTTTGACAGGTGGGTGCAATTTATGATGGACTTAGGGGTCAATAAACAAATCAATTGTTACTCTTTATTGCCATGGAATAATGAAGTTCATTATTTCGATGAAGCAAAAAATGAACTTGTGAATGTCATTGCGAAACCGGGAACACCGGTGTTTGAGGAGCTGTGGACACCTTTTTTAAAGGATTTTAGCAAGCATGTCAGTGCTAAAGGCTGGCTGAAGATTACGAATATCGCAATGGACGAAAGGAGCCGCGAGGAAATGGATCCAGCGGTAGCGCTGTTGGAGCGGGTGGCCCCTGAATTTGGAATTGCGTTTGCAGATAATCATAAAAGCTACCAACGCTATCAAAAAAGTACAGATATTAGTGTGGCTGTGGGAGATCCTTTTGACCATAATGATCTTATCGACCGACGTAAAAAGGGTTATATCACAACATTTTATGTTTGCTGTTCGGATGAATTCCCGAATCAATTTACCTTTTCTGATCCTGCGGAGTCTACTTATATGGCCTGGTATGCGCTTGCTGCAGGTTTTGACGGAGCTTTGCGTTGGGCCTTTAATTCTTGGGTAGTTGATCCTTTAAGAGATTCGAGATTTCGGACATGGCCGGCGGGGGATACTTATATTGTTTATCCGCAGGGACGAAGTTCAATTCGCTACGAACGTATGCTGGAAGGTATTCAGGATTATACAAAAGTCGGTATCCTGAAAGCGAAATTAGAAGAGGCAAATGATGCATCAAATTTAGCAAAATTGAATGCCAAAATTGCCAAATTAAATAAGTCCAAACGTTATGCGGACTGGAATAAAGACCTCAATGATGCGAAGGCGTTTGTCAATGCATTATCCAGTCAGATCAAATAAACAGATCACAGGACATTTGGATGTACAGGCTGCCCCTTTATCGTATTGGGGCAGCTTTTTTTTTGAAATTTTTTCTTGAGCCGTGATGCTCAATTTGTGGTTTCGGTCTGAAAAACGGTCAGTCCGGCGCCATTTATCTTTTTCGCGCAATGGCAGAATATCCAAAACCATTGTTTCCCAATATTGTTGTTATAAGAAGGCGGTCGCATGATTAATACATCGTCGCATTATCAACTTCTTAAATCATTATATGGGTATGAAAAATGTAGCACACCAAATCGTTGGTATTTTAAAAGATGCGGGAATCAAACGTATTTATGCCGTAACAGGAGATAGTTTAAATTTTTTCAATGAGGCTGTTCATGAGGACGGAACCATGCAATGGATACATGTTAGGCATGAGGAGGTTGGCGCATTCGCCGCGACAGCAGAAGCAGATTTACATGGAATCGCCTGCTGTGCGGGAAGCAGTGGTCCGGGACATGTCCACCTGATCAATGGCGTTTACGAGGCGCATAAGACACGTGTTCCGATGTTGGTAATTGCTTCGACCTGTGCCACCTATGAGTTTGGTACAGACTATTTCCAGGAAACCAATCCGATTAAATTGTTTGACGACTGCTCTTGTTATAATCAGATGATTACCCGCCCGGAACAGGTGCAGCGTATGGTTCAAAATGCATTACAGCAAGCGATTTCCAAACGCGATGTTGCTGTCATCGGCTTACCGGGAGATGTTTCCGAAATGGAATCCGTTCATATGAATACTTCTTCAAAAGTGTTTTTTACACAGCCACAGATCAGACCCTCTGATCTGGAAATTGGCCGTTTGGCACAATATATCAATCAGGCAGAAAAAGTGACTTTATTCTGTGGTGTTGGTGCTAAGAATGCGCAGCAACAGATTGTTCAGCTCTCCCAGAAAATTCATGCACCGGTAGGCTATTCGTTTAAGGCTAAACTGGATATCCAACGGGACAATCCCAATGAAATCGGTATGACGGGACTTTTGGGAACTGCGTCGGCTTTTCAGAGTATGCACCATTCCGATCTGATCCTGTTATTGGGAACAGATTTTCCCTATAAGGATTTTATACCTACCAATAAAACGATTGTTCAGATAGATATCGAAGGGGAGAAACTCGGCCGACGGTCAATTGTGGATTATGGTCTGGTCGGCGATATTGAGCACACGCTGAAAGCTGTCTTACCATTTGTGGAGGCAAGAAGCGATTCAAGTTTTCTTGAAAAACAATTGGCAGCTTACGAGAAAGTAAAAGAGGATTTAATGATCTATGTGGATGATTCGGGCAGTGAATGTGCTATTCAACCAGAATTTGTAGCCCATATGATCGATCAAAAGGCAAGCGACGACGCTATATTTTTGCTGGATACGGGAATGTCCTGTGTTTGGGGGGCACGCTATATCAATCAGCGGCGGGATCGCAAGATGCTTGGATCATTTAATCACGGATCCATGGCAAATGCTATGCCGATGGCAATTGGTGCAGCATTGACACATCCTGAAAGACAGATTATCGCGTTCTGCGGTGATGGAGGTCTTTCGATGCTGCTGGGGGACTTGGCTACGATAAAACAGTATAATCTGCCAATAAAACTGATCGTATTCAATAACCGTTCGCTTGGGATGGTCAAGCTGGAGATGCAGGTAGCCGGTTTGAAGGATCAGGAAACCAATATGGTCAATCCGGATTTTGCCCTGGTCGCACAGGCGATGGGAATTCGCGCATTTACCGTGACTCAACCCGAAGCGGTCGATGGTGTGCTCAGTGAAGCATTTCGCATAACGGATGAACCTGTGCTTATTGATATTTATACCAGTCCAAATGCCTTGGCCATGCCTCCTAAAATTTCCTTTAGCCAAATGAAGGGAATGACTGAAAGTATGGCGAAATTGATGCTTTCAGGTAACTTTGAAGAAGTCTGGGATACCATCAAATCAAACTATAAGCATTTGAAATCGCTCTGATAATGCTGAACAAAACGCTTAAACCATCATAAAAAAGCCTCTCCAATGCAAATAATAGTTGGGGAGGCTTTCTTTTTCAAGAAAAAAATGTTCGGACTATTAACTTAATGAATTAGAGATCAACACTGGCGCTGAACGAACCAAAGGCTTTTCAATAACTCTTCTTTACAGCGTCGAAGCTTTTCTATTTTCGATTCCGAAGAAATAGAAACGTTCTCTTTAACAATAATAGCCAAATCTGTTTCAATGGATAATTTAGTGAGGGATGTACACCCACTATCAAATTTCTTAAAGCTTACATCTTTCATACTAATATTGGTTAAGAATTCCTGAATTTTATAGAGTACAATTTACTAATAAAAATTAGCTTTACAATACGCTAGGGATAATTTTATTGTTACTAAATTGTTTATTTTTAATCTTTTATCGTATTATAACTTATAAACAATATTGGTGTGATTTTTGTTTTCTTAATTCCAGAATATTAAATGCTAGTTATTTAAAACAATAAACTGTTTTGATTTCTATTCATATTAATAAACAAAGGTAGAGGATATAAGCTGTTCCGCAGTTTCGATCGCGGTATGAATAGACTTTCCCCAACGCGTATTTCATCAGCTTTAGCTGCATACTTTAAAAGAAATTATTCACATGAAAATAATCAATTTTGGATTGTCATTACTGGTTTTTGCCACTGCCTGTCAGCAAACCGGAAAAAAGCAAATTGACCATGTACAAATGGGATCAGATACCACAAGTGCTACAGCAACAGTTGCTGAAAATGGAACTTATCAATACCTCAAAAATGGAGATACAATTTCGTTAACAATTGCTATTGATGGCGATAAAGTACAAGGTGATCTCAATTACATCTGGAAAGAGAAAGACCGAAATATAGGACATATAGATGGTGTGCTTAAAGACAGCATTTTATTGGCGGACTATACCTTTTCCTCCGAGGGACAGCAATCCATCCGTCAGGTAGCTTTCAAATTTGGTAAAAAACGCGTCGTTGAAGGGTATGGTGCAATGGAAGATAAAGGCGATAAGATGTCATTTGTTGCTCCGGACAAATTGGTGTATGATCAGAAATTTGTTTTAGAAAAGCTGAGTCAATGAGCTCATTGACAGGAGTTTTGGGATAAATATGGTCAGTCCGATCAGCAAGGCCGTTAGACTGCTTAGCAGAACCGCTGCCGCGGCAATGTCCTTGATTTTTTTGATGCTGGGATTTTTTTCCTGGCAGATAAAATCAGCGATGTGTTCGATGGCGGTATTAAGCAATTCACAAACGAGAACAAAACCGATGGAAAGAATAATGGCCAGCCATTCATAACGGCTGATTCGGAGCAGACAGGAAAGTATAATTACTAAAATTGCTGCGACGAGGTGTATCCTGAAATTATGTTCTTCTTGCCCAACAATTTTTAATCCGTTGAAGGCATGACTAAAACTTCGGATTCTATCTTTCCATGAAAAATTGCTCCTGGCCATATTCGTTCCTAAATTTAATGTAAATATAATCTTTCCCTTTGTCTTGCACTGTCTTAATTTATGTTTACCGCTGAAGTTGCTCTAATTTGCGGTAACTTTTGCCAATAGTTCACTTTACCGATCTGTAGTTTTTTTGCCGAGGGGTATACATTGTGTTTTGAGCTGGATTTAATCATTTTGGTAAGCAATTTTTCCCAATGATTTTATTGGCAATACGTTCTATTTTTGAGTAAATTGCTTAATGATCTACAATTTTGATAAAATAATCGACCGTAGGGGCACCGATTCCGTAAAATGGAACCAGCAGGACTATGTTGATTTAATCCCGCTTTGGGTTGCTGACATGGATTTTTCTGTTTCAAGGCAGGTTATGGAGGCGCTGACCGAACGTGTTCAACATGGCGTTTATGGCTATGCGAAAGTTCCGGATGTTTTTTATGAAGCGGTATCAGACTGGTCTAAACGTAAACATGGTTTTCCATTGCAGCGCGAATGGATACTTCCGGTTTTGGGTGTTGTGCCGGCTCTGTCGGCTATTGTTGCAGCATTGACCGAAACTGGAGACAAAGTGCTTATTCAGGAACCTGTGTATCACTGTTTTTTTTCATCTATCGAACGCAATGGCTGTGAGGTAGTTTCTAATGACCTGCGGTACCAAGATGGACAATATACGATAGACTTCGAAGACTTCGAAGCTAAAGCGAGCGATCCAAAGGTAAAACTTTTTATCCTCTGCAGTCCACACAATCCTGCGGGCAGGGTATGGACCAGGGCGGAGCTTGAACGCCTTGGTAAAATCTGCCTAAAGCATGATGTTCTTATTGTCTCGGATGAAATTCATTGCGACCTGGTTTTTGAAGGACATCAGCATATTCCTTTCGGAACGATCAATTCGGCCTTTCTGGCGAATACGATAACCTGCATTGCACCAAGCAAAACCTTTAATCTGGCCGGGTTACAAGTTGCCACTGTCATTGTAGCAGATCCGCTGCTGAACAAGAAGGTGCAGCATGCTTTTCTGGTCAATGAGATTGCAAGTATAAGTCCATTTGCGATCACGGGGCTAATTGCCGCTTATCAACATGGTGAGGACTGGTTGCAACAAGCGCTGGCCTATATCCATCATAACTATCGTTATTTGAAAAATTTTATGGATGAGCATTTGCCAGCGTTGAAAGTTGTTCCGTTAGAAGGGACTTATCTGGTCTGGATAGACTGTACGGCTATGAAAATCCCTAGCCGAAAGCTGGGACAGATGTTGCTAGAGCATGCTCATTTACAGGTGAATGTTGGTGCCATGTACGGTAAGGGAAGTGATTTTTTTATCCGTCTGAATATTGCCTGTGCCAGGCCTGTTTTACAGGAGGGGTTAAACAGATTGAAACAGGTACTGCTGAGTCTGCCAGGAGAATAACGTACTATTGAACTAAATTGGTTATATGCTGCTTGTAAAAAGCACCTGAACAATTGATTCAGGTGCTTTTTTATTGTGAGGTACTTTGCGGTGAGGGGGGTATGGTTATATACCCATTTCCTTTAAGATAAAATTTGCATTATCAATTTTGTCAGCTACCCAGAGCACATAACGGATATCCACACCAATGGATCGGCTATAGCTTTCATTCCAAGCAAAATCGTTGATTGTGGCATCGTAAGCACGGTCAAAGTTTACACCTATCAACTCACCATTTGCGTTCATGATGGGGGAGCCGGAGTTACCGCCCGTGGTATCCATATCATACAGTATATTGACAGGAACCGATCCTAAGTCTTTCTTGAGGTACGGACCGAAGTTTTTATTGAGATAAGCGGTCTTGATTTCCTGCGGATAGTCAAATTCGGGCAGACCGAGGTTTCCTTTTTGAATAATTCCTTCAATGGTCGTGAAAGGTTTCATATAGGTGGCATCTGCAGGAGCATATCCCTTGATGTGCCCATAGGTTAAACGCAGGGTGGAATTGGCATCCGGAACGAAGTTTTTGGCCTGAAAGATTTCCTTTACAGCAACATAGTCACCCATCAGTTTGTTGAGGACACCTTCACGTCTTTCCTGTTCAGCAGCGAAGATGACAATATCGTTATTCAGTTCATTTTGAAAAGCCAGCAGCTTATCATCAAATTGCTGTAAGGCGTTTGCATTGGCCAAAACTGTATTTAAAATATAGTTTTGATCAGCTAATTTACTGCCATTGATGATTTGTGTCGCAAAGTTATTGGCTGATTCGTTATTCAATTGAAGTTTTTGAACTGCCATAATCTGATTTTTACCCTGAAAAGCAGCAGCGTCGGCAAGCATTTTCCCAAAAATACGTTCGTCAGCCTGTTTGTTGTAGCTTTCATAAGTTTCCTGGATGCTCTTTTTAAGCTGTTCAACATTGTAATCAAACAACTGCTTGGCCATTTGTGGAGATCGCTCTTTACGCATTGCAACTTTTAAGGTATTCAGATCCCGGGCGACTTTCAGTAAACTGGTGCTATTGTAAATATTGTTAATCCAGAGCTCTTTCAACGCATCTTGATCACTGACCTGGTAGTAGGCAGCGATATCGTTCAACAGATTGCCATACTTATCTTTAAGTTCCGGTTTGCTTAAAATAAATGCGGCTAGCGCCTCATCTTCTTGCTTTTTGGTTGAGAGAAGGTCTATACCACGTAGCCCTTTTAGCTTACCGCGGTAATTTTTGAGCACATTGGCGTTACGTTTGATCCGTGTTGCCAGAGAGAGTGCGATATCCGTATTGTCTTTACCTGCTTCTTCCATTTGCCTATTCTGGAAATCGTACAGATTAGAAACATAGGGTAATAAATAATCTTGTTGGTATTTGATATACTGTGCGGGACGGTGTCGGAATGTTTTGCCCGGATAACCCAAGATAAAGGTGAAATCATTTTCTTTCACGCCATTTGGATTGACTTTCAGGTGTTTTTTTGGCTGGTAAGGCACATTATCTTTCGAAAAGGGTGCTGATTTTCCATCTTTACTAACGTAGGCTCGAAGGAAAGAATAGTCGCCCGTATGGCGTGGCCATACCCAGTTGTCGGTCTCACCTCCAAACTCACCAATATTTTGACGTGGAATATACACTAGACGAACATCTTCGATCGTTTTGTAGCGAAACAGCACGTAGCTCTTGCCGATGAACATTTCGGAGACTTCGGCTTTGATCGTTGGATCTTCCTTTTCGGCCTGTTTAACAAGTTCTTCTTGTTTTCTTTTGATCGTATTGATGCGTTCGACTGGATCGCTGATATTAGCTACAGCATTTAATATTTTGGCCGATACATCTTCGTATGAATCTGTAATTCTTATTTTTAATCCTTTTGCTTCAATCTCCTGTTCCTGATTTTGTGCCACAAAACCATTTTTAAGATAATTGTTGATGGCAGTACTGGCCAATTGAACGGCTGAAAACGCACAGTGATGATTGGTAATGATCAAGCCGCGATTGGAAACGAAAGATCCAGTACATCCGCTGACCTGAACCAAAGCGTCCACCAATCCAACTTGACCGGGATTGTAAATGTCCTTTTCACTGATCTTTAGTCCGGCTTTTTTTAATCCGGCTCTATTCAGGTCACTCAGCGGATACATCCCTTCGTCTGGATTTGCTTTACCAAGCGGGACATTTGTAGCGGATAACAATAGTGCCAATGCAATTGTAGTATGATGTCTAAACTTCATAGGATTCTTAAATGTCAACTGTTGTAAATCTCCAAATTTAAGAAAAGCTTTTTGATGATTCGACTTTTCTGTCAACTATTGTCATAATTACAGGACAATTACAGCTTTTTGGCAAGGTATTTATTGTATTATATGATAGCGCGGGCAATGGTCAAGCCTTAAAATATGGTGTATTTGCCATCGTTTTACAGGAGTATTCGTAATTTTGCGCTTTTAAAGATTTTAACATGACCTTAATCCAATTGGAATATATCATTGCTGTTGATACTTATCGTAGTTTTGTCGCTGCAGCTGAAAAGTGTTTTGTGACACAACCGACATTAAGTATGCAGATCCAGAAACTGGAGGAATCGTTGGGAGCCAAAATCTTTGACCGGAGCCGCCAGCCTGTCGTGCCTACTGAAATTGGGGAGAAAATTATTCTCCAGGCTAGATTGGTCTTGACCGAGAGCCGGAAAATCAATGAGATTGTACAGGATAAAAAGGGCGAGATCGAGGGGACGTTAAAAGTTGGGGTTATTCCGACAATTGCGCCATATCTGCTGCCCAAAGTACTGGCAACTTTTATGGAAAAGTATCCTAAGCTACAATTGCAGATCTGGGAATATACAACCGAACGAATAGTTCATGAACTGAAAGTTGGTCTTTTGGATTGTGGTGTGCTTTCGACACCGTTAAATGATCCGGGCATATTAGAATCGCCTTTATTTTATGAAAATTTTGTCGCTTATATCTCTGAAAATAGTCCCTTGTTTTCAAAAAAAGTGTTAAGTGGTGATGATATTGCTGATGACAAGCTCTGGCTGCTCAATGAAGGACATTGTATGCGTGGGCAGGTGCTCAATATCTGTCATCATAAACATAATCAGGATCTCTCCGGACGTTTTGAATATAATACCGGCAGCGTGGAAACCCTCAAAAGAATGGTGGATATCAATGATGGTATAACAATATTGCCTGAGCTTTCAATTTCGGATTACGTGGACGAGCAGCTGGATAAGATCCGGTATTTCAAATCACCGGAGCCTGTGCGGGAAATATCTTTGGTCACGACTCAGAATTATGTTAAACGGCATGCAATCCAGGCATTGGAAAAAGAAATATTAGCAGTGGTACCCGATAAATTCAAAACAAAAAAGAAAAAGGAAGTGTTGAGCTTTCAATAAGAAGACATGGCAAATCTCAGTGTACGTTTTTTTAAGAAGATAGATCAGATCAATCAATGGCGGATGAAAAAAGTTTCGAACCGGAACTTTATTATTCTCTTAGCTTTTTTAGTTGGTATTGTTGGTGGTCTGATGGCGTCTGTTTTAAAAAGACTAACGCATTTTATTGCGGCGACAATTCAGGATGACATTGATTGGAAGGTTAAGTATTCCGTTTATTTGATTTTCCCATTAATCGGGATATTACTGAGCGTGTTTTTTGTCCGGAAATTTTTGAAGGGCAAGAAGATGGAACATGGTATTACACCTATTATCTATGCCATCAGCCGCAAGGGTAGCCGATTGGATCCAAGCAATATCTATTCACAGGTTGTCACTTCGGCAATTACGGTAGGTTTTGGAGGATCTTGTGGATTGGAAGCTCCGGTTGCTTTAGGTGGTTCGTCAATTGGTTCCAATATTGCCCGCTTTTTTGGCCTGCAATATAAAGAGGTCACCATGCTTTTGGCCTGTGGGGCGGCGGCGGGAATTTCGGGAGCGTTTAACAGTCCCTTGGCGGGAATGATCTTTGCGATAGAAATATTGCTTCCCGAATTCTCCATTCCGGTTTTTATTCCACTTTTGATTTCTTCGGCGCTTGCTTCGGTCGTATCGCGGCTCCTGTACAGTGAACCTTTGTTCAGTACATTCAATTCGGACTGGCAGATCTCAGCGTTGCTGTTTTATTTGTTATTGGCGGTATTGATCGGCTTGTATACGATTTATTTTGCACGTGTCTCCAGTACGGTAGGAAAATGGTTTTCAAGAATAAAAAATCCGTACAATAAAGTTTGGGTAAGCGGAATATCCTTGGGGCTTATGATTTTTGTCTTTCCGGCCCTTTATGGTGAAGGCTATATCACGATTCAGCAGATTCTCAATGGACAATTTAACTCGATTGTAAAAAACAGCCTGTTTTCTGATTATAAAGACATGGGATTAGTCGTGCTGGGCTATACTGTTCTGACCTTATTTGGAAAATCTTTTGCCGCATTATTTACATTGAACGGCGGTGGAAACGGTGGTGTGTTCGGGCCGAGCCTGGTGATGGGTGGCCTCTTGGGTTTTGCCTTTTCGTACGGTATAAATCTGACCGGAATTGCGGAATTAAATGTGCCGAATTTTGTGGTTGCTGGCATGGCGGGCGCGCTGAGCGGTATTATGCATGCACCGTTAACGGGTATCTTCCTGATCGCAGAAGTAACGGGCGGTTATACACTGATGGTTCCCTTGATGCTGGTCTGTTCCATTTCTTATCTNNCACCGCGCCGTATTAAAACACTCGATCTATACAAAAGTATTGGCTGAATCGGGCGACTTAATTTCTTACGAAGACAAGGACCGCTCTGTGCTGAGCATGATGCGGATTAAATATGTTCTGGAAACAAATTTTGTGATTTTACGTCCTGATGAGACACCTAAAAGCCGACAGACAGATATCATCCATAGCAAACGCAATATTTTTCCCGTGGTGAGCCATGAAGGTAAATTTATTGGGCTTCTCTATAGTGAGTTTCTGTTTTCTGTTCTGCTAGGAGAGGTAGAAGGGGGGGATACTCCATTTGAAAAATTGGCTCAGAAGCCAAATGATACCGTTGGGATCAATGAGAATATGGAAATTGTCATGGCTAAGATGAACAAGGACGACACATGGATATTACCTGTGCTTGGGGATGAAAACAAATATATGGGCTTTGTATCCAAATCCAGCGTCTTTAATAAATATCGTGCACTACTTATCCGTCAGGGACATTATCTGGAGTAAAACCCTATTTTGGACCGCTAATAAGGGCGCTAGCAAAATTTTTCACGGTTCTTCTCAATTATCTTGATGCATATCAGATACTTACATGGACTTATCCATTATTTGATATTAATCCATGTAAGTATTGCTCGGGCTGAATTAGCCGCGCATCGCCATAATTTTTGTGACGTATTTTCCAATAATATCAAATTCGATATTGACTGTCGAGCCTACTTCAACCTCTTGAAGATTGGTGTGTTCGAGGGTGTAGGGAATGATCGCCACAGAAAATCGATCATCACGGGAATCGACCACAGTCAAACTGATACCATTAACGGTGATGGAGCCTTTCTCTACCGTGATATTCTGTTTGTTGGGATCGTATTGAAAAGTAAAAATAAAACTACCATTTTCATCTGTCTTGTTGATACAGGTCGCGGTCTGATCGACGTGCCCCTGGACGATATGTCCGTCAAATCTTCCGCCAGCTAAAGTACATCGTTCAATGTTAACCAAATCTCCGGTTTTCAACTGTGCCAGATTGGTTTTTTGTAAGGTTTCATCAATCGCTGTTACCTTGTGTACCTGATCATCCAATCCGACGACCGTTAGGCATACACCATTGTGGCTTACACTCTGATCTATTTTAAATTCATTGGAGATCGGGGAGCTGACATAAAAGTGGATGTTGCTTTTTTCATGTTCGATACGTTCGATTTTTCCTAAGGTTTCTATGATTCCGGTAAACATGCAATAAAATTTTGATTGAATCAAAGTTACTAAATAATCAAAGGAAACATTGTTTTTGTGGACAAAATAGACGCATGGATGACAGAATAATCTATCGTAAACATAATTCATGACCAAGATAAATACTGTAATAGAAACTGCATTAATAGGGTATGATAAATAAGGGCTTATTAGAAATAGCAAAAAGATTGTGTGTATAATGTACACTTACTAATCCTTTTGTGACAGCCATGCCAAAACAAATTTATGGGAGTTGAAAAAAAATATTACAAAATTTTTGTTTATATCATTGGAAGCACTATCTTTGTCATAGGTTTAGGTTGATTGCCTCTTACAAAGAGGTATTTATAAAAGCTTAGCAGGTCGCCCGACCGGATGCTAAGCTTTTTTTATTTTAAAGTAAATCGTTGTTTTACAAGCGCTTGTCTTCTTTTAGTGTGTTTTTTTTCCCTTAATGGTATTGGATTCTATAGATAAGCGATCTACTTAGTTTTTGAGGGTATGTAAAATAGACATTGAAATCAGGAGCAGGTATTCAAAATTCTTAGATTTGAAACGTTCTTTTAAGGCGAGTAGTGCTTTGGAACGGGCATAATAGATGTTTGACGGCGTAGTGTCCAGTGCTTTGCAGATTTCTTCGGTCTCCAGGCCTTCCAAAAAGCTCAATTTACATATTTTAGCTTGCTGTTTTGGTAGCTTATTGATTTCAGCCAGTAACAACTCAGTCAGTTCTGTTCTGAATATTTTTTTTAGAATATCGTCTTCCGGAACGGATAGGTTTTGCAGTATATCCAATTCTTCAGTATGCATTTTAAATCTGGCCGATCTTTTCATATCAATACAGGCGTTCTTTGTGGCGATATACAGAAATGCTTTGAGGCTTTCATAGTTTTCCACCTTCTGGCGGTGATGCCACAGTTTGACAAATACATCAGATACAATCTCTTCAGCATCAGTTTTGCTTCGTAGGTAGGAAAAGGCAAAATAACGTAAGGGATGACCAAAATGATCCATAAAAAAGCATAATGCGCTTTCCTGTCCCTCTTTTAATGCGTTAATATGCGACTCTAATTGAAGCATGTTTGGTTATCAATAGTTTTCTTTTATTGCCCCAAGTTGGACATGATGACAAATGTTACGGTGTTTATTGTTTTTCAATAGAATATTACGCGTCAGTTTCCCGTTTCTGATGTTAACAACGAAGTTACATAAAAAAACTTGGGTTGTTATGGTTTCAAACCAACAACCCAAGTTTTTTAACCGTTGACAAATAGGGTTTGGTAAAATTTATTTTTTAACCAATTTACTGTCTATAATTTCCCATTCTTTGATATGGGCAGGGTGATGTTCCTGTTTGACAATCTGATCAAAATGATCGAGCAGTTCGGGGTGGTTTTCAGCAATATTTTCTTGTTCCCAAGGATCTGTTTTTAGATTGTACAATTGCCATTTTGCCTTGGGATTGTTTTTCAGGTCCAGTTTGACGGCCTTCCATTGTCCTTCACGTATGGCTACCTGACCACCTTTTTCAGGATATTCAAAATATAGGTATGCATGTTTTTTCTGGTTGTTTTGTCCCAGCCAGGTAGGCAGCAGGGATAAGCCATTGGTATTGCCGGGATCCTGTTGGATCAGCTGGGCAAAGGTTGCCATCAGATCATATTGCGCGGAGATAAGATCCGTTTCGGTATTTGCTTTAATTTTCTTGGGCCAACGGACGATCAGAGGAACTTTAATTCCGCCTTCAAAGACATCCATTTTTAATCCTCTGAGTGAATCGACACTCTTAAAAAAACGATAGTCAATACCGCCATTGAAGCCTGTGCCATTATCACTGGAGAATAGGATAATGGTATTATCATCTAGACCCAACGATTGGATATGTTTCATGATCAGGCCTACCTGATCATCCAGGTAAGTAATCATACCGGCATAGGTGGCTCTTGGGTACGGTGTTGCGGTATAACCATTCTGTCCATAATACGGGCGATCATGAAAAAGATTCTTATACCGATCTACGTATTCTTGGGGTACCTGAAGGGAAAGATGGGGGAGTGTGTACGGAAGATAGAGGAAGAACGGATTGTTTCGGTTCTTGTCAATAAATGCCATCGCTTTTTCCGTCATGATTTCCGGAGCATATTGTTTGCCGCTGAATTGTCCGAAATCTTTAGCGGTTGCTTTGGTCGAGTCGAGCGGAATATGCACGAATTTTTCTTTGTTCTGAAGCGGGTATTTTTGCTCGTTTTCCCAAAGATGGCTTGGGTAGTAATTGTGGGCCTGCTTCTGGTCCAAGTAGCCAAAGAAGTAATCAAATCCCTGTTTGTTTGGGCTTCCAGTAGTATTTTGCATGCCGAGCCCCCATTTTCCGATAGCTCCGGTATGGTAACCTGCTTTTTTAAATAGATGCGCCATGGTATAGGTTCCTTCGGGTAGAGGCATTTGTCCAGCCTCCAGGCTATCGGCAAATCCACCTAATTCATAATTTCCCCGGATATAGGACTGTCCTCCGTGTTTTCCGGTCAACAACATACAGCGTGCCGGGGCACAAACCGGTGTACTGGTGTAATGATTGATAAAACGAAGTCCTTCCTGTGCGAGTTTCCGTAGGTGAGGTGTTTTGATCAACTGTTGGCCATAGGGTTCCGTCTCGGCGTAGCCTAGGTCATCCGCATAGAAAAAGATGATATTGGGCAGTTTTGTCTGCACTTGCTTTTGTTGCGCAAAAAGTGCGCCCCAGCCCAATAAGAAAAGAGCAAGACCTATTTGCTTTTTCATTTTTTCCGTTCTCCTTCCAATAACTGTTTTAACTCGGTCACTTTTTCGGGATATTTAGCTGCGACATTGTTTTTCTCACCAATATCATTTTTAAGGTCATACAATTGGTCTTCGGGGAGATTTCCGGTTTCGGTATCCGTCAATTTCATATAGGGGGTACCTTTACTTGGCGCAATATATTTCCAGTCGTCCTTGACAATGGCAAGGGTTTGGGCATGCTGAACCATGGTGCTGCGTCCTTTGGGGTCTTCACCGGTTAAGGTTTTTAATAAAGCCTTGCTGTCTTTTGCTTCGTCAGCTTTTAATCTTACGCCTACAAGTTGTGCACTTGTCGCCAGCAGATCCATTTGACTGATCAGTGCATTGGACACCTTGCCTTTTGCCACGCCCTGTCCACTGACGATAAAAGGAACACGTGTGCCGCCTTCAAAGATGCTATATTTACCGCCTCTGAGCGGTCCTGCCGGCTGATGTCCATTGAGCTGCGCCACGGCACCGTCCACGTAGCCATCATCCAATACAGGGCCATTGTCGCTGCTAAAGATAATAATGGTGTTTTTGTCCATGCCCAGTAGCTGTAATTGCTGTTGGATCTGTCCGACCGTCCAATCCAATTGGAGAATGGCATCACCGCGGTAACCGAGCTTGCTTTTGCCTCTAAACTGTGTGGCTGGCATACGGGGCACATGGGGCTCTGTCAAACAGAAGTACAGGAAAAAAGGTTTATTCTGATGTTGTGAAATAAAGTCCTGTGCTTTATGTAGAAAGGTTGTGGAAACTTCTTCGTCTACCCAGCGAGCACGTGTACCGCCGCTCATGTAGCCAATTCGTCCGATGCCGTTGACAATCGTCTGGTTGTGGCCTTGACCGGGGGAGGATTGCATTTTGAGTAACTCTGGGTGTTCTTTTCCGGTAGGATCATTCCCTATTTTTTTCTCATAATCGACCAGGATAGGGTCATTTGCTTCGGCCGCAACAACCTGATCATTTTCTAAGAATACGGTCGGAACGCGATCTGCTGTTGCTGGAAAGATAAAAGAATAATCAAAACCGACATCGTTAGGGCCGGGTTTGATGGCTGCATTCCAATCTTTTTTGACTTCGCTCCCAAGTCCCATGTGCCATTTACCGACAATTGCTGTTGCATAACCTGCATTTTTAAAGACTTTGGGCAGTGTAATTTTGTCTGTCGGAACAATCAGTTTGGCATCACCGGGCAGAATCCCGGTTCCATCCTGACGCCAGGGATAGGTCCCTGTCATCAACGCAAAGCGGGAGGGAGTACAGGTCGCCGAAGTACTATGTGCATTGGTAAAGCGTGTGCCGCTTTGCGCCAATTTGTCCAAGTGGGGCGTTTCAATCTGTTTGGCACCATAGCTGCTCAAATCACCAAAACCAAGATCATCCGCATAGATATAGATGACATTTGGTTTACTCATTTTTTGGGCTAGTAAGGTCATGGGCAGGGTTATCGCCAGACTTGAGGAAAGAAGAATTGGAAGAAATAAGGTCTTTTTCATATTGTGCAAATACGTTGATAGGGATCCATCATAAAAATGACAGATCCCAATATACTATTTTAAATTTGGATTGATATCAATTTCATTTTGCGGAATCGGCCAATGGTTGTCCTGACCGGCTCTAAAGGATTTTTTTGTTACATACCAACGGCTATAGCTGTCTCTGATGCCGCCGGACTTTACGCGGATATTTTTGGCATCGGGATATGGTGCGCCGTAGAAATCACCATTTAAGACATCTTTTGCGGTATCCCAGCGCAGGAGATCCCAATAGCGAATGCCCTCTAAAGCTAATTCCACCCGTCTTTCATTCCGTAATGCGGAGCGAACTGTAGCGACACTAGCAACACTGATTGGCGGCATATTGACACTGCTGCGCCGTCTTACAGTATTGATGGTTTTATCCAAAAGTTCGGCCGTTAGAGGATCACCATTTTCAAGTTTGGCCTCCAGGTAGCTCAATAGGACTTCAGCATAACGGATAATGGGGAGATCAGTTCCGGAGTTCTGTAAGTTGCCGCTAAAATTTTCATCGTTAAATTTACGGAGGCCATAGCCCGTGCGTGTCGCTTGCTTGGTTGTTGTGAGCTGGTCAATGGACAAGGTTGAATCCGGATGTGAAATATAACGAAGGTTCTTGAAACGGTCTCCATTGCTGATGACTGTAAAGCCCAGTCTCGGATCCCGATTTTGAGTGATGTTCTGCGCATTATATCGAGGATCCGTATAGGAAAACGCTGTACCATCCGAGAAGGAATAGCTCTCTACTAAGCTTCCCAATGGACAGTGCAGATGCCAACCGCCGGCGATTGCCGGGAAGTTATGTTGGAACATACCATTTCCCGCCAAATCTACGAGGTATTGTGTGGCAAAAATAATTTCTTTGCTGGACTCGTTGCTGCCGTTAAAAAGGCTTGCATAGTTGGGGTCAATACTATTTTCGTTGGCATTTATGATATTCTCATAGGTCTTAATCGCCGCGGCATAAGATTTTTCAGCCAGTTGTAAACGCCCCAAAAATGCATAAGCGGCCTGTTTCGTGGCACGGCCCCGTTCTGCTGCAGGTAATTTGCCGTAGCTTGGAAGATCATTTGCAGCTTCTTGCAGTTCACGTTCGACAAAGGCAACCAATTCCTGTTTTTTATTTTTCGAGACATGATTGGCTTCGTCAGGTGTCAATGTTTTAGTCACCAAAGGGGCATCCCCCCAGTACTGTGATAGGTAGAAGTACTGACAGGCACGAATAAAACGTGCTTCAGCCTTAAAACGGGCCAGCATTTCAGCTGAAACAGGCGTTTTGTCGACATTTTCCAAGAAGAAATTTGCACGGGCAATCCGTTTGTAGGAGAGTCCCCAATAGTCAGACAAAATGCCGATATTACTGGTGAGTGTGCCATCTGATAATTTATTGAAGGCAGAATTATCCCCACGACGGTCATAGGCATTGTCAGAGGCAAACTCCATGTAAAGCAGACCATGATAAGACCACCAGTCTGTGGGACTGAATTCGGCAAGACCATTCATCTGGATCTCACCTTTGTAGAGACCTGTTATTGCAAGGCGTGTATTTGTTTCACTGCTCCAGAAAGTATCATTGGCGAATTTGTCCAGTGGGTTTGTATCCAATTGTTTTTTGCAGCTTAAGGTTAGACTGGAAGCAAAAAATATACAAAGGGCCAGTTTTATATTTTTATAGGTTATATGTTTCATGTTATGGTTGTTGAAAGATTTAAAAACTAAGATTTACACCGAATGTGAAATTGCGCATAATCGGGTAGTATGCGCCGCTTGAATTGATTTCTGGATCCCAGCCTTTTCTATAACTGCTGCTTGTAAATATATTTTCGGCATTCGCGTAGACGCGCAAGCCTGATAATTTCCATTTGGCAAGAAGGCTTTTGGGAATGGCATAGCCCAATTGTACATTTTTCAAACGGATATAGCTTGCATCCAACAACCAATAGTCTGATAATTGTGTATTGGGGCTTCCGGTGCTCGGTAATTGCTCAAATCGTGGATACACTGCATTTCGATCTGGATTTGCGGTAGTCCATCGCCCATCGGCCTGCCAACGTTGGATATTACCATTTTGATTTAGCGCAAATCCGGCATAATTATTTAATAAACCCTGCACGCCACTGACACCTTGGAGTAGAAGACCTAAGTCAAAACCTTTATAATTAAATCCAAGGTTCATTCCATAGGTATATTTGGGGATACGGGATCCGATAACGGTCTTGTCATAAGTTGCATCCACTTTACCATCGGGAACCCCATTAGGTCCACTGATGTCCTTGTACCGGATATCGCCGGGCTGTGATTGTGGATTGATACTTTTTTGATCGACCCATGAGGTTACATCAGCCGCATCAACAAATAAACCGTCGGTCTGGTAACCGTAATAAGTCTGTATTGGATAACCGATAAACAAATCAGATCCATTACCAATCATACCGTTGGATTGGTTGATATTGCCAACTCCTAGATCGACCACTTTGTTTTTAACCGTGGAGAAGTTCAGATTGATATTATAGGAGAGCTCATTGATCTTATGTTGGTGACCTAAAGTAAACTCCCAGCCTGTATTTCTGAGTTTACCTGAATTTTGTATACCCACTTCAAAACCCAATACCTTTGATACACTTGAGCCCGGACTGACCAAAATATCGTACGTAAAACGATTGTAGTAGGTGCTGCTAAAGGTCAATAGATTTTTTAATAATGCGATTTCGAGGCCGGCATCAGTGGTCCGGGTGGATTCCCAGCGTAAGTTTGGATCTACAATCTTGGTGCGTGCTACCCCGGGCGATATGGTATTCCCGAAGGGATAGTTATAGCCGGTATTTAAGATGTTTTGGTAAGGATAATTTGAAACTACTCTTGAGGTAAGATTATCGACAATATTTTGATTGCCTAAAACACCAAAAGAGCCTTTTAATTTCAATTCAGTAATCCAGTCAAATTTCTCTTTTATAAACGATTCTTCACTGATCAGCCATCCCGCCGCGAGTGAAGGGAAAATAGCATATCTTTTGCTCGTCGGGAAGCGAGATGAACCATCGTATCGGATGACCCCTTCGAGAAGGTATTTTTTTGCGTAGTTATACTGAATACGACCGAAGAGCGATTCCAATGCCCATTCTTCCGCCGTGCCCGAATTAGTTTGTCCATCTGGCGATCCAATATTTAGTTCTGTAAGCTCATTGCCCGGGAAGTTTTGGCGAAAAGCGGTGAGTCCTTCACTATAACCTTTTTCAAAGGAATATCCTGCAAGGATTTTCAGTGAATGGTTATTGAATGATTTGGTATAATCGGCCAATGCCTGAAAGGTCTTATATGTCGTATAAGGGGCGCTTTGGCTCAGCGTAGAAGGAGCGAGGGTGATTGCGCTATTGATCCGTTGTGAAGCGCGAAACAATTTGGAACGGCCATTGGTCTGCGCATAGCCACCGATTGCAGATAGTGTCAAATCGGATATCGGGGTCCAGTCGAAACGAGCATTTCCGGAGAGATCAGACACTTTCTCTTTGTAAAAAGATTCGCTCTCAAGAAAAGAAACAGGTGTTCCTTTTAAGTTATTTCCGGCTCCCCAGTCGCCATTGCTCATACGGATCGGAAAAGTCGCGGGATAGCGGATGACTTGGGAGATGATATCTGTCATTCGCGAAAAGTCAAGTGTTGCCGGTGCTGCGGGTTCGTCGGTGTTGGTCTGTATTGCGGAGACCCTTGTTGTTAATTTAAGTTTATCGTTCAGGTTTGAAATCAGGTTAAGGCGGACGTTGTACTTGTCAAAATTGTTTTTGATAACAATACCTTTCTGATTGAGGTAGCCGGCAGATACGGTATACTGTATCTTTTCGGTTGTATTGGAAATATTTAGGTTGTGTCCGGTCTGGCTTGCCTGCGATTTAAATGTGCTACCGATGTAGTCGCTGTTGGGGTAATTGTCCGGATCGGATCCGTCCTTAAATTTCTGGATTTGTTCTTCGGTATACCCGCCGCCCCCAGTTGTGGTTTCATTGAGCATGCTGGCATATTCCCAGGAGTTGACAAATTCAGGAAAGGCTGTTGGTTTTTGAATACCAAAATAGCCGTTATAATTAACAGCGAGTTTTCCGGCTGTTGAACCAGTTTTCGTAGTGACGAGAATGACACCATTGGCTGCTCTGGCACCATATATTGCTGCCGATGATGCATCTTTTAAGACAGAGATGGAGGCAACGTCATTGGGGTCAATATCATTGAACGAATTGGTCGGAATACCGTCTACCAATATAAATGCATCGGTGGTGGCACCAAAGGAGCCTACACCTCTGATCTGTATGCTATTGTTGGCCGCACCGGGTTGCCCCGAACGTTGGATAACCGTCACGCCCGGCATCTGCCCAGTCAGTGCCTGCGCCAGCTGGGGAACGGTACGTTTTGCAAGCTGTTTGCCGTCTATCTGAGAAACTGAACCGATCAGCTCTTTCTTTTTTGTTGCTCCGTAACCGACAATTACCACCTCTTCTAACGCGTCAATCTGCTGGCTGAGCGCAATGTCGAGATAGATCTGCGTAGTTAAGGCGATTTCTTGTGGCTGGAATCCGATCATTTTAACGACAAGTGAGGCATTACGGTCATTGACATCAATCTGGAAATTTCCACTGATATCTGAGGTGGTGGCCTTGTTTGTTCCTTTAATGCTGATAGTCGCTCCGGAGATTGCGCGTCCTTGACTGTCGTGGACATTTCCCTTAACGGTTCTTGTCTGCAACATAAAGGCATAGTTTGTTGGACTAATGACAGCGGAGCTGTTTGTTTTCACTGCCGTGACGACCAGCATATTGTCTTTGAAACTCCAGCTAATGGGTTTGTCTTTTAACAATACTGACATAGCCTTTTCTAAGGGCATATTTTTTACATGCCCTTCGATTTTTATTTCGGCGAGTTCTTTACCGTTTAACAGAAAAGGAACACCGCTCTGCTTTTGGATGGTTCGCAGCACTTGTATAAGCGATGTTTTATTTGCGTCTATGGTAATCGATTGTGCGTATCCAGCTGCTGAGAGTTTGACAACACATGCAAGCGTAAAAAAGGCGCTAAGCTTCATTTTGGTCTTCCATTGTTTGGGGATGTCCATAGCAATAGGTTTTCTATGGACAAGAAATTTAAAATTCATAAATTTGTTGAATTAGGGACATAATCTGTTTGTACACTGATTGGGTGAATCGGTTAAAAATGGGGTCGCTAATAGATTGGCCGATTAATGTTGGAAGCATTATTCGGCTTTTTTAGTGGCGCCGTTCCGTTTGGTTAAGTTGGCTTTTTCATCTGTATAATTTAATTATGGTTATATAATGGGTTAATTGGATATCAGGAGCTTACGGATACCATTTTCTTGGACCAATTCAAACTGGATATTACTTCTTTTTAAAATTTCCAATACGGCGGATAAGCTTTTTGTTCGCTGAATTTCCCCGTATAAATAGGTCTCTTTGATGGTGTTTTTGTAAATAATCTGTAGATCATACCATTGGCCGATTGTCTGAAGCGCGGTATGGAGGTCTGTCTCATTGAAATAGAATTTATTGTCAATCCAGGCAGTGTAATTGTGCGGGTCTACGCTTTTCTGGGAAAGTCGTCCTGCTGAGAGGATGGCCTGTTGATTGGGTTTGAGCTGTATTTGCTGTCCATTTGCCGATAAATTGATGGAACCTTCGACAAGTGTCGTACTGCTTTTTTGTTTTGAATAGGTGTTGACGTTAAATTCGGTACCCGTTACTTCAATCAATTGGCCATTGGATTTTACACGGAAGGGAACTTTTTTATTTTTGGCGACTTTAAAATAAGCTTCCCCATTCACTTCAACAAGCCGTTGGTCTTTAGGGAATTGCAATGGGTATCTGAATGATGTCTTAGCATTGAGCGTAACCTGTGATCCATCTGCCAGGGTAATTTGGAGCATGTTGCCTGCGGGTGTATTGACAGTGGCGACCAGATCTGTATTTGGATCCGTCGATTGAATCAGGGTACCATCGGCATATTTCAGTTCGCCAGATGTAACCAATGCGCCTTTTCCATTGTCCAGTTGGATTACTTTGCCGTTGGAGAGTCGTATTTCAGCATGGTTATTCGGTAATTCGACATCGTGTAAGACGATTCTATTGGTATTGGGCGCTGAAGGTTTCCAAACAAATCGGTAGATCAAACCAGCGAGAACAAAACTACATAAGACTGCAGCAAAAGGTATAATTCGCCTGATCCTACGGAAACGATTGGGGCTCTCCTGTGCATGGATCGATGCTAGGGTTTTTGTTTTGAGACGTTCAGTCCAATCTGTTGTATCAGATTCCTGAACAAGAATCCATTGCTTCAAATCTACCATCAGTTCTTCTTTTTGCAATAGATCATCAAGATAATTGCGATGTGCCGGAGATTCCGCTAGCCAGGAGGTCAAAGCATCTTTTTCGACAGGCGATAAATCGTCGTGCATGCATTTTACAATCAGTTGCTTGATATCCTCCGTTAGTCTCATGGTTTATAATTTTAGATAGATACGTAGCATGAAGAGGAAATCTTAGTAAAAAAATAAAAAATTTGTATTAAGTGTTCGAATAGGACATATCTTGTGTGCAAATAGTTAAATATGAGTTCTATATCTGCGAATGTTTGTTGTTGCTTTTTAATTTTGGATTAGTTTGCACCTTTAGGAAAAGTTTATCTTTTGTACCGATTTGTTGTTCTAAAGGACAAAGAACAAAATCATGCATAAAATGGTTATGAACGTAGTATGAAAAAACAATTGGCTTATATCTTCTTAAGAATTACAGGTTTCAGTGTCTTGACGACCTTTATCTTGACGGCGATACTTCAGGCTAATAATGAATCTGCAAAACGGGCCCGTTGCTATATGCCTTTGTTTACTGAATTGCTGTTATCATTTAGTGTTCTGTGCATTTGCCTGCTTACATTGGGGATCTTTTTGAATAACAATTCACGCTTTAGAAGCAATCGCGTTTGTGTGTTTCTATCCTTTACTTTGTTGCCTTTTGGGGTGATCCTACTGTTTACTTATCTATTTATCACGGAAGATGGAAGTCCAACTTTATTTGGGTTCTTGCATCTACTGGCCACATCGGTGCCGGTCTGCAGTTTGATTTTGTGGGAGTATTATAAATTTAATAAATCATTGCGCGACGGGAGCTGAAAAAGATGCTCCATGTGCTTATCTTGAAAAACAACATGGAGCATCCTTTAATTATTTTCGGAGATTGATAACGGTGACCGCAAGTAGGATGAGCACTATGCCGGTCCACTGAATCCCTGAGACAGTTTCGTGCAGTAATAAGACTGCGGAGATGGTAGATATGGGAATCTCCAGGCTGGAAATGATATTTCCCAAAGCGATACCGGTCCTGGGAATACCCCGGGTAAAGAATAGGGGTGGAAGAACAGTGCCAAACAAGGCAATGATCAGTCCCCAAGGTAAGGCTTTCAGCGTCATCTGTTGAACAATTTGTATATTCCAGAAAATAATGATCAGGAGGAGCCCGNNGAGCCCGCCGAGTACCAAAAACAGGCTTCGGACAGGACTTGGTAGCTGATTGGCGATATTGCTGGATGAAAAAATGGCAACGGCATAACTGATGCCGGCCCCAAAACCGAGTAATAGGCCTCTTGTGTCCAAAGCCTTTGTTTCTGAGAAGATATCGGTTGAAAGAGCGGTTCCCAATAAGACGGTGACAACACCTATTATTTTTGCTTTTGAAGGCATTTGTTTTTTGATCAGCGCTTCAACTATTAAGCTGATCCAAATGGATTGCATGAGTAGGATAATTCCCACAGATACAGGGATATATTGTATGGCGAGGTAGTACAGCGTTGACGTCAATCCGAGGGACATTCCCCAGGCAGTTAGTTTTAATTTTACGGGAAGGCTTGCTTGTTCCTGTATTTTTGATTTTGAAAAATAATTGAATCCCAGCAAAAACAGGAATCCTATCAAGAATTGCAAAAAAGTCAATACGCCTGTATGAATCCCCAGCTTATTGGCATATTTGACCAGTGTAGCGAGCAAACCGTAGCTGCAGGCCCCCGCGGCGACGTAAAGAATAGATTTATAATCCTTCATGGCCAAAATAATTTTGAAAAAGGACCAATTGATTGACTAGCGATTTATTCCAATAAGCGGTATCGTGTCCCCCGGGAGACTCTATGTACAGATGCTCTATATTTTTGTCCGTTAGCTGTTGATGCAAGGAGCGGTTCATTTCCAGCATTTGGACATCTTCAGTGCCACAATCCAGTATATATCGCTGCTCATTATGGATCATTTTATCCACATTGTTATAGATTCGGAAACTTGGGGATAGGTCTTTTAAATCGCCGAGTACTTTGTCCACTTGGTAACCTTGGTATCCTTTGCCAAAGCGGTTAAAATCAATGGCGCCACAGGAGCTACCGATGATGGAAAAGACCTTGGGATAAGCAACACCGATATGCAATGCACCATATCCCCCCATGCTCCAGCCGAGTAAGCCTCTTGCATTTCTATTTTCCTGTGTGGGAAAGTTCAGATCGATATAACGGATCAGCTCATCTCCGATAAAGGTACTGTACTGCAGTTGTGCATCCAAGGGACTATCTACATACCATGAGTTATAATTTCCGTCCGGGATAATATAAATCGTTTGGAATTCAATTGCTTTTTGAGATAAATTAGGAATATCCTGTTCAATTGTTCTCGTGGGATTACCACTGTAACCATGTAAGATATACACGGTTTTATAACGTACACCTTTTTGGATATCAGGCGTTACGATGATCACATCTACATTTTTATGCATTTTGGCACTGTAGACTTTCCGATGGATGTTGTGTTGGGCACTAACAGAGAAGTAGAGTGCCAATAAAAGAAAGGTGATTCCTATTTTCATTGCTTAAGAATTTATTGTTATACTGCAAAATTCTCAAGGATATTGTTTAAAAACATGTACAAATGTTGATGGAATTATTGTTTTAATTCTTTACGAATACGACTTAGCTGGGTAGGGGTCACACCTAGGTATGAAGCGATATGGTGTTGTTTGAGGCGTTTAAAGAGAGATTGATTGCTGTAGAGCTCAAGGTAACGTTCTTTAGCAGATTCCCATTTCAGATTGATTTCAAGCGGCTCTTTTTTTACTACCCAGTTTTTTTCGAGATAGGCGATTTGGAAGAGTGCTAAATCATGGTGTTGTATCACCAGTTCACGGAAAAGCCTTGCTGAATATTGTATCAACAGCACATCTTCAAGGGCAACAATATTGAAATTACTTGGTTTTTCTTCAATGATAGCTGCTGTAGATGCACAAAAGCTGTTTTCTTCAAAAAATAATTTGTAAATAATATTACCTGCTGTGTCTAATTTATAATAGCCTAATAACCCGGTGTTTACGAAGTAATAATATTTTGCATAATCGCCAGCGCGTAGGATCAGCTCATTTTTCTTAAAGCTTTTAGGTTGACAGATCTTTCTCAACGCTGCCATCGTCTGCTCACTGAGCGGGAAGTATCTGTTCATTTCGGATAGCAGCTTTTCCATCTTAATTTCTCTGAATGTCGTCCGTATTGACTGGTTGATTTCCATCAATAATGGCTAAAGTTAACAAAATAAATGCTGTGCTGTTGTCGATAAAAAATATCGTTGGATTCGACATTGTTTATTGATCCTGGCAATGGGCATTCATTTCTTGCCGAGCAAAAAAGCGGAAGCAGATCCCACAAGCAGCCTGTGCATTGAGGAACAGATGGAGCAACTGCAGGTACCACCTTTTTTGTTTATTCCTTTTGTTGAAAATGTCGTCAAACATGGCGCGCATCAGGCGATGGAAGGCGGGCAACATGTACAGATGGGTTTTTCGCTCAGGGAATAAATCTAATGGGTTTCTATTTGAGCTGAATACAGTACATATTCGGTTCCGTTGAGTCCCACATATATGTATTTATTGAGATCCCCACGATAAGCAACAAACAACGGATATTGATGTACCCGTAAGGGATTATTATAGTATTCTTCGATGGAAGCATACTTTGCTTTGATCAGAATTTCACCTGTTTCCTTATTTTTTATGCCCTGGAGTAGCGTTTGTTCGTTGGAAAAATAGGTGCATGGTATTTCTGTGAATTTAGGATAATAAATCAATCGAATCCCTTCGTCGATAAACATTTTATTTTTTTCTTTAAAGTCAGCCATGGACTGATCATCAGGGAATGCGATTTGACCCGTTTGATTGTTCTTTATTTGTTGAAATAGGGTAGTATCGTCCACTTTATTTATCGTATGTGATGTAGAATTTTTAAAAAGCTGAATGAGTGTTTCTCCAGTTTTAAAATCTGCGGCATCGTACTTGTAAACTGGATCGCCATGTTTGTTGATGCGGTACCGCTCACCATTACGTTGGACCCACGCATATTCAGCTGATCCATATTTTATAATTTCCGGTTTGTTGACATGGAAGATCTGGAAATTAAAATCTTCTTCAAATAGTTCTGCGCTTTCGTAAACAGGAGGCAGTTTTATGTCCAGAAGATTGTCACAGTAACCATATAGACTATCGTTTACCAAGACCGGAATTAAATCGGGGTATGGCAAATTGTTGATTATTGGCTTAGTTTGTGCATAAGTGAAAGCACATATTAATGTCAAAAGGAGAGTGAAAGAGGTGCGCATCTGTTTATGTTTTGTCTAATATATCAAAGATACGGCAACCTAAGCGGATTTAATATCCATGAAATCAGGGGTTTTTAATCTCTCTTTCGTTTACTTAATTATTTTGCTTCTGTCTTAAAGAACTGCACTTAAACTTTTATAACAGACACGCAAAAATTGAAATCGCTGATCAGCAATAGTTCTTATGCTATGGTGAGATTCTAGCAATTACCTGATCTCTTCGATTGGGTAAAATGCCACTTACTTCAATCACTGATATTCCAAAATCGGCAATCCAGTTACGGATTACATGATCAACCTGTTTTCTAATTTTTGACAACTCTATCTGATGGCTCGGTATTAGATCCGGCTCTTCAATAGGAACAAACACAAAAAGATCAATTTCTGAAATAAGTTCCTGAACGGTCTGATAGAGCTGTTGAATATTTCTATCTGGATCAAGAACATGAAGATAAGCTAAGATGTCAATGACACATCGGTCAAAGATTACATCGTCTCCGCTTTCTAAAATCAGTTTGGCAGAACAGTTAAATTGTTCAAAGAAATCCTCCGGAGTGGGGGTTTCTAAAAATTCATAGCCTGAAAGTTCCAGTTGATAATATGGTTCTTGTTCAAGCGTATATCTCGAAAGATTTTCCAGAAGCTCTTCTGCCAATGTTGTTTTGCCAACTTTGTGGGCCCCAAATATTGCAATTCTCATATTTCAGTTTAAACTTCTTTGATTTTTGTTATTGTAGATTTAATAAGATGTCACTCAATGCTTTACTGTCTAGTGCGCCTTGATAGAGCAACTTTCTTTCTCTATCCAGTAACATAACAAATGGATATCCAAAGACCCCTAGAGATTTGGAGAGTGATTTGTCAGAATCCCAAAAGCTTGGGTACTCTGGGATATTTTTGCGTATAAAGCTGTGATCGCGCTGGGATTGGCTCAGCCCCACAGTTCCCGTACACATCCCTGAGCCTCCGACGGATCGAACCCGGCCCGCCCTTCTTTCGAATCCTAATCTCTTTAAACAAAAGAGGCTGTCTCAAAAAGA
>NZ_DLJD01000063.1:42302-116899 GCF_002484085.1 Sphingobacterium sp. UBA7625 | reverse complement strand
CGACAAACCCTCCGCCGGGGTAATAATGCCCCCGGAGCAAGAGGAATACCGAAAATAATAAAAGTATCGGTAAGAGATACCGCGTTGCGGTCTGTAATATCGTGCTATTCATTTATTCTAGTATTTAGATATTAGTATTAGGTATTGAAATTCTGGTGATACAAACCGATGGATTCTCATAGATGGCCATAGTCCCTAATCATCATTACTTCGCTAACTTGTCATAAAATATTACTCTTTATCAGATGATTTTAAACGTAATTTCAATAAACTGTAGACTCCCAGTGCTGCAATACTCAGCACAACGATTTCAAACATGGTATCGAAGCCTCTAAAGTCCACCAGCAGTACATTGACAACATTTTTTCCTTTGGCCAGTACATAGGCATAATCGCCATAAAAGTCACTAATATTGGTCGTTGTCGGTTCATGCAAGACACGTAAGGCGACCATGGAAAGCAAGATGCCAAATATGATGGCGACCACTGCGTCCCGAATGACGGTCCGACGGTTGGCCAAATTTAGAAAAGAAGGTAATTTAAATAATACCAATACGAAAAGAACCACTGTTAAAGTGTCAATCGTAAATTGCGTCATCGCCAGGTCCGGAGCACTATAAAAGACAAAAATCAAACATATCGCGTAGCCCACGACACTGGTTGCCACAACTGCGGTCAACCTTGATGAAGTTCTGATCGTCAGTACAATAGCGCCGACTAAGATACATACCGTTGTCACCTCATAAAAACTCACCGGAGACAAGGTGTCCCATTTGATATGTAATGGCCCGCCCAGGTAGAGCTGATAGCCAATCAGTAGCTCTGCGAATAGAATGATCTTCAATAGATAGGAGCGCAGGTAACCGTTGTGCATCTTTGCGGTAAAAAAGGCCGAAAATAATTCAATTTCCCGGGCGAATGCATTGAGAATAGATGCTGGAGAGATTTTTTCAAAAGCAGTAATCCAGGCCAGTTTCTTGTGGCTAGGCGTGTTGGAAATAAATACAAGCGTTCCGGCCACGATGGTGATGGCACTCAGTAAAAGTATGAGGTTAAAGCCATGCCATATTTTTAGGTGGAATATTTCCTGTTGCGCAAGGATACTGTTTGCCGTTGGACCAGCAATCCAGTTGCCAACGAAACCAGGAAAGCAGCCAAAGATCACGCCCAGTATTGCCAACAACAACGGTGGGATCCACATAGATTTATAAGGTAAATGGATATGGTCAAACTGCTCAGGTAATTTGCCCATAAAGGGTTTGATTCCAGCCATAAATCCAGCTGATACCAGCAGTATGTTTGTTGCTACGGCCGCTATTGTCAAGTAAAGGAATAAACTAGGGGTAGCATGTAAAGTAGCCTCATAGATCAGGTCCTTTCCAATAAATCCAAGGGTCAAGGGTACGCCTGCACTAGAGAGAGCCGCAAGGAAGCCCGCAATGGCAACAGGCATCAGGACTTTGCGCAAGCCCCTTAGAACCGTGAGGTCTCTTGTCCCGGTTTCGTGGTCAATAATACCCGTAATTAGGAACAGCGCAGCTTTGTATAGGGCGTGAACGAGGATGAAGACACTGGCCGCGATGACTGCTTCCTTAGATCCAAGACCGAGTAAGAAAACCAAGATCCCCAGTGCGGATATCGTCGAATAGGCCAATACGCCCTTAAGATCCGTTCTGAAAAGCGAGTGAAATGCTGCGTAGAGCATGGTAATACCACCGATAATCATAAGTGAATACATCCAGATCGGGTTTCCGCCCAAGATTGGCGAGAAGCGGGCAAGCAAATATATCCCCGCTTTCACCATGGTTGCAGAGTGAAGATAAGCTGATACCGGTGTTGGTGCCTTCATAGCCCCCGGCAACCAAAAATGGAAGGGAAACTGTGCCGATTTTGTAATGGCACCGAGCGCTACCAAGCCAAAAATAAGCGGGAAAAGTGGATGCTGTTGAATCAAGGTGGCTTTGTTGACAAGTTCGGTGATATTGTAGGTGCCAGCGATATTGCCCGTTAATACAAAACCGGCGAGTAGAAAGAAACCGCCAAGACCTGTAATGGATAGTGCAGTCATGGCACTTTTTCTAGAATCCTCCTGATCATTGTTGAAGCCGATCAGAAAAAACGAACTAATGGACGTTAATTCCCAAAAGATGAAGAGCAAGAGCATGTTGTCCGAAAGCACCAGACCCAACATGGCGGACATAAACAAACAGAGGTAGCCAAAAAATCGATCAATATACTGATGTCCTTTAAGATAGGAATTCGCGTAAAAGAATATACACGCTCCGATCCCTGTAATCAACAGGGTGAAAAGTAGCGAAAGTCCATCTAATTTAAAATCCAGGTTGATGCCTAGCGATGGTACCCACGCTGTGGATTGGATAAAATGAGATCCCTGGCCGATGGGCACCACAAATTTTGTAAAATACAGAAATAAGAGTACCGGTAAGAATGCGAGAATAAAACCCCATTTGGTTTTTAGGAATCGACCAAATGGAACAATAAGGCTCGATGTTATTAATCCTGATAGAACAGTAAATAGCATTTAGTCTTTGTTTTAATTTTTACTGGAGTATTTATTTTTCAATAAGAACCTTCGAAATTTTATTGCTGTTGATACTTATCTGGCTATGAAGGTTTTTTATGAAAGTCTACAATATAATAAAAAAAGGCGAAAAATTGGAATTTTTGTGATGTTTCGCTTAGTATAAAGGCAAAAAAAGGCGGTTTTGTTTTGTTGGTAAGAAAAATGATTCAGGGGTGAAAAACAAGCGCGGAGGTGAACATCGTATTTATGTTATCTTCTCGATGTGCAGTGTTTTTTTGTAATATTTGCAATATATGTAATAAACATGTTAATAATTGTTAAAGTTAGATTAAAATTCTATCTTTACGTTAGACTAGTTTGTCGATCTCCATTAATCGCGACTGATCAATTGTTTGTTATACCCGTTTTATCTTATGGGACCTGAAGAAAAGTTATTTAGACAGCATTATAAAAGTTTGTGTCACTTTGCATGGAAATTCGTGGGGGAGTCTTCCGTTGCGGAAGATTTGGTGCAGGAAGCTTTTATTGCATTTTTTAAGGAAAAGCAGCGCATGGATGAATCCGAGAATTTTGTTCGCAATTATTTATACACTGCTGTTCGGTTTTCCTGTTTAAAATATATCCGGCACGAGAAGGTAAAGGAGAAATACTGGTCACAGGTCGGTTTTACGGAAGAGGATGAACACTCTGTTGAATTATCCATGATCCATACGGAGGTTATCAATGAAGTTTATCGCATTATTCAAGAAATGCCGGCTGCCTGTCAGCAAATTTTCAAAATGGGATATTTAGAGGGGTTGTCTAATTTAGAGATTACCGAAAGGCTTCAGATCAGTGTGAATACCGTTAAAACTCAAAAACAGCGCGGTATGAAAATGCTGTTGGACAAGCTACATCCAGAATTTTTGCCCTTTGTTATTTTTTTGTTAAAATAATTTTAAATTCTTGTCACCCCATATTAATCTATAGGGTTTCTAACCTATAGATATGAAAGCTAACTCCAATTACATAGCCAAATTAATCCAGAAATTTCTTCGTGGACAGGAAACTGCTGCGGAACGCGATTCAATTGAGCACTGGCGGAAATCTGATCAAAGGAATGACGATCTAATTAAGGAATTTCGGGATGCAAAAAATATTGAGCAGGACCTGAATTTTTTTGCAGATCTTGACGAAGGAGAGGCTTGGCGAAGAGTAGGTGCTGTTAGATCTGTTAAAAAGATAAATTATTGGCCATTTATCCGTATTGCAGCTATTTTTGTTTTGCTGTTTGGGGCGGTGCTAGTTTACCTGCGTGATCGGGAGGTCAGTGATCCGAGCAAAGTAGTGACCAATACAACCGTAAAAAAGGATATTCTGCCCGCCCAGCCCGGAGCTTTACTGCTGCTGGCAGATGGGTCAGTAGTGCCATTGGAAAGTTCGGTAAGAAACTTAGACCCAAAAGTTATTATGGCCGAGACTAAAAGCGGGACTGCTGCTGTAGCAGCGCCACTCACAGAATCGGCAATTGCATACAATACATTAGTCGTTCCTAAAGGGCATTTCTATAAATTAAATCTGGAGGATGGTACCCAAGTTTGGGTCAACGCAAATTCGCAACTTAAATTTCCTGAAAAATTCGATAAGCATGAGCGCCGGGTAATTTTGGATGGTGAAGCCTATTTTGAGGTTTCACATGATGCTGAGCGACCATTTTATGTCGAGTCCAAGGGGAATGAAGTAAAAGTACTGGGAACACATTTTAATATCAATGCCTACGGTCATAATGTTCGTACCACATTATCTTCGGGCAGAGTTCAAGTAAGTCATTCTGGACATGTGATTGTCCTGGAGCCGGGAGAATACGCGAATCTCGTAGGAGAACAGCTTCGGAAAGGAAAAGCCGATTTGGAGCACGACCTATCTTGGCATAATAATCAGTTTTATTTTAAGAAAGAAACCATTGTTGAGATAACCTCTACACTGTCTAAATGGTACGATATCCAAGTGAAATTTAAGAAAGATGTGGCATTAGATAAAGTGTATACAGGTAATTTTAAGCGTGATGTTAAGCTGTCAGAGGTATTGGAAATGCTGACCTACGTCTGTGATCTGAAATTTGAGCTTCAAGGAAAAGAATTAATAGTAGAAAACAAATAGGAGGAGTACTTATGTAAGAGAAATAATACCTAACCTAAGTGCCTTTACATAAAAATAGAACAGGAATGTTGCAGCATCCCTGTCCAGAAATGATTAAAAAAGGCCTAAAAATTTAAAAAGCGAATTAAGTAAACCCAATTAACCACAAAGAGTAAATGTATGAATAACTTACCATTTGGCAAAACGTGGCGACTGATACCTCATGACCCACGGTTTAGCAAACCTTTACGTATTATGAAAATTAGTACCTGCCTTCTTTTCGCCTTTGTGACCGGAGTTCAAGCCAATGGCATTGCGCAGAAAGTTACGTTGAAAATGAAAAATGCACGGATTGAAGAAGCACTGAATGCGATCTCCAAGCAGTCCAATCTGCAGTTATTTTATGGGGAAAATATTGATTCCAAAGCGAGGATCAATGTCAATCTGAAAGATGCTTCCGTTGCAGATGCATTAAACGCCGTTTTGAAAAATAATAATATTGAGTATAAGATTATTGCCAATACGATTTCTGTCAATGGGAAAACGGAAGGTAGTAGGTCAAGTAATATTGTGCAGCAAGGAGTTTCTGGTACAGTAAAAGATAAAGATGGAAATGCGCTGGCCGGGGCAACAGTGACTGTCAAAGGATCCGCTATTACTACGCAGACTGCTAGTGATGGAAGTTTTAGAATAAACGCTGGAGCAGATGCAACGCTGGTAGTCCGCTATGTCGGCTATGGAGCAGTTGAAGTAGGTGTTAAAGGAAGAAATATAGTCAATATAATATTGTCGTCAGATGAGCGGCAGATTGAAGAAGTTGTTGTAACCGGTATGGGGCAACGTCTAGATAAAAGGTTATTTACCGGTGCTACTTCACAGATTTCAGGTGAAGCAGCGCAAATCGGCGGACAGATAGATCCCAGTCGTGGCTTGGAGGGACGAGTCGCTGGGGTTTCGGTTCAGAACGTTACCGGAACCTTCGGTACGGCACCCAAGATTCGCGTGCGCGGGGCAACGTCTATTTTTGGTAGTTCAAAGCCTTTGTGGGTTGTTGACGGTGTCATTATTGAGGACGTAGCAGATGTAAATTCAGATGAGCTTTCATCTGGGGATGCATTAACCCTAATTAGTTCTGCTGTCGCCGGCCTGAACGCACAGGATATTGAATCCTTTCAAATTTTAAAGGATGGTTCGGCAACGTCCATTTATGGTGCTCGTGCCATGGCTGGTGTTATTGTTATTACGACAAAAAAAGGTAAAGCGGGCCGTAGTTCCCTTAATTATACCGGTGAATACACCACACGCGCTACGCCTCGGTATTCTGAATTCAATATTATGAATTCGCAAGAGCAAATGTCCGTATATGACGATATGTACAATAAAGGCTATATTGGATTTGCTGATTTGCCGGTCGCCAGTAATAGTGGGGTGTACGGAGATTTATATAAGCGTATTCAATTAAGCGAGATTCCAAATGATCTGTTCACCGATAGACATCATGTCAATAGTTTCTTAAGGGAAGCGGAGTATCGTAATACAGATTGGTTTGGCGAGCTGTTTCAGCCGAGCCTACAGCATAACCATTCAGTCAGTATGTCATCTGGAACAGAAAAATCACAATACTATTCTTCCATTAGTGGCCTTGTAGATCCAGGATGGACGAAGCGGAGTAAGGTAAATCGCTACACGGGGAATTTGAATGCGAACTATAATATTTCCGATCGGTTGAAGCTGAATATTATTACTAATGGATCTTATCGTAAGCAACAAGCTCCGGGTACGCTAGGTCAATCAAAAGACGTGGTTTTCGGTCAAGTAAAGCGTGACTTTGATATTAACCCCTATGCTTATGCCATGAATTCGTCGCGGACCTTGGATCCCAATACATTTTATACCCGTAATTATGCTGCCTTTAATATTCTACATGAGTTAGAGAATAACTACATGGACATCGAAGTTGCTGATTTGCGCTTTCAGGGCGATCTAAAATGGAAAGTTATCCCAGAATTAGAATTGGGTGCTTTCGGATCAGTCCGTTATCAATCGACTGCTCAGCACCATTACATCAAAGATCGTTCAAATCAAGCGATGGCCTACCGTGCTGGGATTTCAGAACCGGAGAACCCGACCATACGGGATAAAAACCCATTTTTATATACAGACCCGGATGACCCCTATGCTAGACCTGTTTCCGTATTACCTGAGGGCGGGATTTATAATCGGACCGATTACACGATGTTTGAGCAGTTGTTCCGTTTTACGGCACAATACAATAAAACCTTTAATCAGGATCATATTCTTAATGTATTTGCTGGTTCAGAGCTCACCTCATCCCAACGGAATAATAGCTGGTTTAGAGGGTGGGGAATCCAATACGATCTAGGGGAAAGCCCTTTTACAGATTACAAAGTATTTAAACGCGGTCAGGAAGAAAATTCACCTTATTTCTCCGTCAACCGGAATAAGAATAATGATCCAACAAATACCCGCTATAAACAAGCTGCTTTTTTTACAAATGCGACCTATTCTTATGCAGGAAAATATATATTGAATGGTACGTTTCGATATGAAGGCGCTAATAAATTGGGCGAAGCGACTTCTGCAAGATGGATGCCTAGCTGGAATCTTTCTGGTGCATGGAATGCCCATGAAGAAGAGTTTTTTGAAAAACTAAGACCAACTTTTTCCCATTTTACGTTAAAAGGTTCTTATAGCTTAACGGGTGACCGTGGACCGTCAAACGTCACAAATTCCTATGCGATCTATCGTTCATACACCCCTTGGCGGCCTACAGCAGATGATGCCGAGTCTGGCTTAGAGATAGCTGATTTAGCTAACAACGGGTTAACTTATGAGAAGAAACATGAGCTGAATATCGGAACATCTATGGGATTTTTAGATAATCGGATTAATCTCGAATTTGACTGGTTTAAGCGGAATAATTTTGACTTGATTGGTGTTATCAATACGCAAGGAGTAGGTGGACAGATTTTTAAGTACGGAAACGTAGCGGATATGAAATCACACGGGGCTGAGCTGGCCTTGACAGGCCATATCCTGAGAGATCAAGCTTTTAAATGGACTTCGAATTTTACTTATTCTTTTGTAAAAACTAAGGTGACTAAGTTAAATACACGAAGTCAAGTGATGGATCTAATCACGGGAACAGGCTTTGCGCTCGAAGGTGGTCCAGTACGAGGACTTTATTCGATTCCATTTGTACGTTTGAACGATGAGGGCTTGCCGGTCTTTTTAAATACCAATAATCAAGAAACCGTTACCAGTATAAACTTTCAAGAACGGGATAAAATTTCCTTCCTCAAGTATGAAGGATCGTCAGATCCTATTCATACGGGTGGTTTCGGGAATATGTTTAACTATAAGAACTTTGGTTTAAATGTATTTATCACCTATTCCTTTGGTAATGTTGTACGCCTTAATCCAGTATTCTCTAATGAGTATTCAGATTTGACGGCGTCGACGAAGGAGTTTGCGGACCGCTGGATGGTGGGAGGGGATGAAGCCCTCACCAATATACCTACTATTGCGACAACGGGACAAAATAGAGCCTATGGCAATGATTTGAAATATGCCTATAGCGCCTATAATTACTCATCGGTACGTACTGCAAAAGGTGACTTTATCCGTATGAAAGATGTTTCGCTGAACTACGAATTTCCGAAGGATCTTATCAGTGCATGGAAGATAAACTCTTTGGGTTTGCGTTTTAATGCAACCAATTTATTCTTGATCTATGCAGATAAAAAGCTGAATGGACAAGATCCGGAGTTTGTCAATGCAGGGGGTGTCGCAGCGCCAATTGCGAGACAATACACCTTGACTTTACGCTTAGGTCTTTAACCGAAATTTAATATTGTAATTGAAATGAAAAGGAATAAAAAAATATATATAGCAATTGCATTGATTTGTGGAATGAGTCTATCGTCCTGTAATAAGTTTTTGGATGAGATGCCAGATAATCGTGCAAAACTTGACAATGAAGCTAAAATAGATAAATTGCTGGTTTCGGCTTATCCAGAAGTGGCCTATCTCGTCAGCGCAGAACTATCATCGGATAATATCGATGACTATGGGCCTACAAACCCAAATAGCGAGCGTTACATCCAGGAGCTATTTCGTTGGAAGGACGTTACTGACAACCAAGACGAGGGGCCTAAAGAGGTTTGGGAAGCTTGTTACAAGGCAATAGCAAGTGCAAATGCCGCATTGAAGTCTATTGAAGAGATGGGAAATCCAGTAAGCTTGAATCCTCAACGTGGGGAGGCCTTGGCTACAAGAGCTTATAATCATTTTATACTTATTAATTTGTTTGCGCAGCATTATTCAAAAGCGAATGCGGCAACAGATATGGGCGTCACCTATATTACTTCGGTAGAAGTAGATCTCGATCCGAAGTACGAGCGTAATACTGTCCAAGAAGTATATAATCATATCGTATCGGATCTGGATGAAGCGATCCCGTTGATTGATGACTCCACGTTTGGCGCCACGCCCAAATACCATATGAACTCCAGGGCTGCCAATGCCTTGAGAGCGCGAGTTGCCTTATATATGCAGGATTGGGAGAAAGCAATCAGCTTTGCAAATGCAGCAATAGGGGTTAATCCGACCAGCTTGCAACGAAATTATGCCAGGATTGCAGCGGATGCTGTTGGTACTAGAGGGTTTCCAAACGGAGCAATATCTTACAATAGAAGCGATGAAAAAGCTAATTTGATGATAGCTACTGCGGCTACGCAACACGGTGTAATATTTGGTCCTTATACGTATGGATCTAGGTATTCCCATGGCGCATTGTTGGGTGAAACGGAAACAGCATTGGCCAAAGGTCCTTATGGACAACTGGGGTCTACTGGTTATGTATTACGCGCTTTTGTGTATGGTGGAACAAATTTAGATAAGGTTTTATTTCCTCGCGTTTCCTATATGTTCGAATATGTGGATCCTGTGGCTGGAATCGGTACTCCTCGCGGAGTTTATGCCCCATTTACAACAGAAGAGACGATGCTGGTAAGAGCTGAAGCACTTATTCATTTGAAACGTTATGATGAAGCAATTGTGGATATGAAGCGTTGGGTAGACAATGCGTTGGCCAGACCACCAGCGACGTTTACCGTAGCGACTGTAGACACTTGGGCAAATGGAATAGATTATTCTTCTGCAAAAGCACCGACAGCAAAGAAAAAACTAGACCCCAAGATGATACCATTTGAAGCCGGTACACAAGAAAATATGCTTCATGCGCTGTTGTTCTTACGTCGGGTAGAAACTCTGCACATGGGAATGCGTTGGTTTGATGTTAAACGCTATGGTATTGAAGTAGAAAGACGTGTATTGAATTCCGCTGGTAATATAGCTACTGTGGAGACGGAAACAAAATTAATCGCAAGAGACAAAAGGGCTGCGCTACAGATCCCTTCTGAAGTTATTGCAGCTGGTTATACCCCTAATCCAAGATAATTATGAAAATATTAAATAAGATTACTGTGTTGTTGTGTTCTTCGGTGCTTTTATTTTCTTGCTCCGAGGAGAAACTGAATCCCGAAAGTATATTTAATGATCAAAAAGTTGAAAGAAACGAATTAGACAGTTATATAGATCAAAAATATACCAAGGACTATAATATTGCGATACTGTATAAATTTGTTGAAAAGGAGTCGGATTTGAATTATAATCTAAGTCCGGCAAGTTATGAGAGTTCCGTCAGAATGACGAAATTATTATACCATCTCGGTATTGAGCCCTATGATAAAATCACGGGAAGTAAGGAATTTATCCAGAAATATTTTCCAAAGGTGCTAAACTATATAGGATCAGCAGCTTACAGGAATAATGGGACATTTGTACTTGGTACGGCTGAAGGTGGTGTTAAGATTACCCTTTACCTGTTGAATGAATTGAATGCGCAAACAGGTAAGGATGTGGCCTTTCTCAATTATTATTATTTTCACACCATGCATCATGAATTTGGTCATATTTTACATCAAACCAAAGGTTACCCCGCTTCTTTTGAACAGATTACTGGAGCGCGCTACGTGTCAGATTCATGGAACGATCTCTATGAATCTGATGCGGACGCAGCCGCAATGGGGTTTGTTTCACCATACGCTGCCTCAGAGCCTAACGAAGATTTTGTAGAAACTTATTCCTATTACATTACGTTGTCACCGGCACAATGGAACCAACGCATAAGTAGTGGCGGGGCAGAAGGGAAAGCTTTGATTGAGGCTAAACTTGATATTGTACGGACTTACTTCCAAAAAACCTGGAACATTAATTTGGATGAGTTGCGTGATGAAATTTTAGCCAGACAAGCGGATCTACCCAATTTTGATCAAACATCTTTAAAATAAGGAATTATGAAATTAAAATATTTAGTAATCTTAATCTTACTTCCGTTTTTAATGGTTACTTCATGTAAGCGGGACGATGATAGAATATTTGATACCAATGCCACGGTTAGGATGACCGAAGCTGTGCAACAAGCATATACTGTTTTGCAGGCAAATAAAGCGGGATGGATGATGAAGTTTTATCCCAGCAATAATCAGGAATTTGGTGGTTATACCATATTTAGCAAATTTATATCGAATGCGGAAGTTACCCTAGCTTCAGATCCTTTTACTGGATCTGAAACCAGTTCCTATTCCATTTCTCCGGAATCGGGTCCTGTCTTAACCTTTAACGGATATAATAAGCAAATACATTGGTTTTCAGAACCTGGTATGGACAATGGCGGCATCGGTGCCGATGATAGCGGTATGCGTGGTGATTTTGAGTTTATTGTGCTTAAAGCAACAGCAGATTCAGTCGTCTTAAAGGGAAAGAAAAGCGGTAGCCATTTGGTCATGTTACCTCTGAAAGAAGGGGAATTTGAAAGGTTATCTACAACCTACCAAGAGGCTGCGGATAAGTTTAAACAATTTATGGTTTATAAACTTGAAACATCAGGAAATAAAACTGTAAGATTGGGATATGATGCGAAATTTCGAGTGTTTCATAATCCAACCGATGAACTGGCTGTAGGTATGGCATTTCGAGTGGTTCCAAAAGGCCTGGAATTCTATCAGAAATACACTTTAGCGGGGACATCTTTTGACTTTCTGAACTACGTTGAACCAACGAGCGGTTATCCAAATGGTTATTATACGGATGAAGGAAAGACCTTTAAAATACTACCTTCTACACCGCTTAACTTTTGGTTTAAAAATAATCTGTGGTCTATGTCTTTTAACAATACAGGAGCGTTTGGTAAACTCTATTGGACAGTAGGTAAAGGAATGTTAGCCAAGAATAATATTATTGTCAACAACGCATATATTGGTGGGACATCGGGCGTTTATGGGCTGATTTTTAACCTGCAAAATGGTGCTGTATTTGGAGGTGTTAGCCATTTTATCGAACCTGTTGAAGACACCGAAGACGAGGTTTATATTGAGCTGGAAGGATATGTTTTGGGTAATTTTCCACTTGCCTATTGGAGCGGTGGAATAAATTATCTTAGCGCACCGTTTGATCAAACGACGTTTAAAATTACGTCTGCAGATGGTTCGTTAACTCCGACTGCTATTACCTTGACGGATGTAACGAGTCCTACTAATTCTTTTAAGCTGTTCTTGAAAGATATTGATGATCCATTGAATAATTAGTTTGTATTTATTTCTCCATAAAATTGGATGGAGGTAAAAAAGGGGGGCTCGCAATAATTTTGAGCCCCCCTTTTGCATAGATTATCCATAATTAATTTGCCGGGACGCAAACACTTCCTCCCTTGTTGTAAACCAGTAAGCAGCCGAAGCAAACACGTAGCCTATCAAGGTAAATACTTGGCGCTGGGATGTAAATCCCTCGATCGTGGAAAAATTCCGATGGATAGAGCAAGTGAAAACGGAAAGGCTTCAAGCAAACAAGTTCATATTCGACAGAGACCGATCAGCAGAAGATGCAAACTACATATTCCACCAAATAGACACAGTTAGTGGCGAATGGTTCGCTTCGGCGAACGAAGTAAACCTTATATACTGTGGAAGAAACACAGTATTGTTCCATCGTTTCGCATACTCGGCTAATGCCATTAGTTTCTTGACTTAAGCAATTGCTTCCAAGGAAGAAGGATTCACATGGATAGCCAAAGTGTCCCGATAGACGGCATCAGGAAACTGTTATATATCTCAAGTAACACATGCGATAGTGGAAGAGAACCAATACAGCTGCTAAGCAACTGGATGAGCCTGACAAGTGAACACGTCGGCTCTGTAAGTAACCCTGTAGTCCAACCAAAGGATTACGGTCAGGGATGAAGCGATAACGAAAAGTGCGGAAACAAATGCGCCCTGAGGTATAATTATAATTCAGCTTTTTGTTTAAATAAATGTTGCGCGGAATTTTTCTCATATTTTTGTGACAATTCATTCTAAAAAAGAATTGTTATTTTCATTAATACCTAGTTTTCTTCCAATATTTTGTTTTTGATCTCCTCGATGTGGTTTATCTTTCGTTTTATAATAAATATTAACTGCATGATCCCGCGGAAAAAATGGAAAAATATTCCTTTTGAAATATTTTTCTTGCAAATAATAAAAAATATTAGCCATTTTTATAGCACAATTATTAAGCATCCTCATGAGATGTACATATATGTCCTAAAATATCCATCTAAAGAACACAATAGCTGGAAAAGGAAGTGATCTAACTATGCAGAAGGAAGAAGTATTATTCAAAACACACTATAACGGGCTCTGTCATTTTGCGTGGAAGATATTAGGTGATCTTACGGTCGCAGAGGATCTGGTGCAAGATGCTTTTATCGCCTATTTTAAAAATACGAATCAAGTTAGCGATAATGAGATTGCGATCAAAAACTATCTCTACAGTTCTGTGCGCTTCGCCTGCTACAATCACATACGCCACGAAAAGGTGCGTCAAAAATATTGGACTGTTGTTGGCTTTACAGAAGAAGACAATACTGCGCTTGAATTGAATATGATCCACAGTGAGCTCATTCAGGAAATCTATAAAATTATTGAACAAATGCCTGCCTCCTGCCAACAGGTCTTTCGATTGGGATACCTCGAAGGCCTGTCAAATCTTGAGATCACCAAAGAACTTCAAATTAGCATTAATACCGTGAAAACTCAAAAACAACGCGGTATGAAAATGCTTCTAAAACGCCTAAATCCAGAATTTCTCCCTCTTATTATATTTTTGTTAAAAAATATTTAAATTCTTGTCACCCCTTTCTTCGTCTTGCGTTTCTTTAGTGTAATATATGAAAGAAAACACAGGACATATTGCAGAAATACTTCGGAAGTTCCTTAGCGGTAACTTGACTGGAGAAGAGCAAAGCCAGCTTGACGACTGGTTAAATGCTAGTCCGCAGAACAAACTATTTCTGGAATCTTTTCGCCAGGCAAAGAATATGGAAGAAGATTTATCCATTGTTCGTAAACTGGATGCTAATAAGGCTTGGAACAAGCTAAATAATAAAAATCGTACTGGAATAAAATCAATTGGAAAATGGTCCTTAGGAATTGCCGCTTCCATTACATTTTTAATTGGATGCTTCGTACTATGGCGAACAGAATTCGCTGCTAATATCCCAAAAGAAAGACCTGTTGTTGCTGTACAAAAACAAGATATCGCACCAGCGACAAGTGGAGCAATTTTAGTGCTGGCAGACGGAACAAAGATCCCACTGGATAATGATTCTACGAAAACACTGACTAAAAACAATAATCTTGTTGGCAATAGCAATGAGCTGATAGTCAAAGCGACAGATCAGGCTGTTCCTGCACAATACAATTCGTTAATTGTACCAAAGGCAAGTTTTTATAAAATGACGCTGGTTGATGGTACAAAAGTTTGGGTCAATGCACTTTCTCAACTGAAATTTCCGGCGCAATTTTCAAAAACAGAACGTCGGGTCTTTCTCGACGGGGAGGCTTATTTTGAAGTGGCGCATAATCCGAATCAACCTTTTGTTGTGGAGTCCAAGGGGAATGAGATCAAAGTGTTAGGGACACATTTTAATGTGAATTCATATTCAAACCAAGTTCGTACAACGCTTGCGGAAGGAAAAGTTGAAGTAACGAGAAATAACCAGCATGTCGAACTATCACCTGGAGAATATGCATGGTCATCTCAGGATAATCTGATCAAAGGAGAAGCGGATTTGCAACGCGATCTGTCTTGGCACAACAATGAGTTTTATTTCAAAAAGGAAACGATCGTAGATATCGCTCATCAATTATCAAGATGGTATGATCTGGATGTGAAATTCAGGGGAAACGTACAGCTGGACAAGGAGTATACGGGAAGTATCGAGCGTGATGTTAAACTATCTCAAGTGCTGGAAATGCTATCCTATGTAAGTAACCTCAAATTTGAAGTGGATGGAAGAAAATTGATCATAGAAACAAAAAGCTAAATAATATCTAACTAAACCCAAACCCTTTGCTTATGACAAATTAATACCTAGCCCAAAGACTTTAAAAAAGAGAACAGGAATGTTGGCGCATCCCTGTTCAGAAAAATGTGATTATCAGGTCCTAAATTAAAAAGTGAACAATTAAACCCCAATTAACCACAAAGTGTAAATGTATGAATAACTTACCATTTAGCAAAAGGTGGTCCTTGATCCCTCAAGATCCACGTTTTTGTAAACCCTTGCGTATTATGAAAATTAGTACATGTCTTTTATTCGCATTTGTTACAGGTGTGCATGCCAAAGGTACTGCTCAGAAAGTCACCTTGAACATGCGAAATGCACGCATTGAAGAGGCATTATCTGCAATCTCCAAGCAGTCTCATCTGCGCGTACTGTACAGTGAAAATCTGAATTCGAAAGCGAGAATTTCAGTCAATGTCAAGAACGCCACTGTTGAGGAAGCACTCAACGCTGTATTGAAAAATAATAATATTGAATATAAGATTATTGCCAATACAATTTCTGTCAACAGTAATTTAAAATCCACCAATTCAAATGCATTAACTGCATCGTTACAACAACAGTCAATTACAGGTACTGTTAAGGATAAAGACGGAAAAGGACTGAGTGGCGCTACAGTGACCGTAAAAGGAACTTCAGTTTCTACCCAAACCGATGAACAGGGACGATTTAAGATAAATGCACCTAGTACAGCCACATTAGTTGTCAGATATGTCGGATTTTCCGAAATGGAAGTTGCTGTAAATGGTCGAGCAAATGTTCCCATCGTTTTAACGTCTTTAGACAACCAGCTAGATGTCGTTGATGTTGTCGCTACTGGTTACCAAAATATAGATCGTAAATTGTTTACCGGGGCATCCTCCAAAATAAATGCAAAGGATGCAGAACGGAGCGGTGTACCAGATATTACGAGAATGCTAGAGGGGCAGGCGGCCGGAGTTTCTGTCCAGAATGTTTCGGGAACCTTTGGGGCTGCACCTAAGGTTCGTGTCAGGGGAGCGACCTCGCTGTCTGGAGATAACAAGCCGTTGTGGGTTGTTGATGGAATTATCTTGGAAGATGTCGTCAATATTTCCAATGAAGCCCTCTCTTCGGGAGATGCAAATACTTTACTAGGGTCATCAGTGGCAGGTTTAAATCCGGATGATATTGCCTCCTTTACTATTCTGAAAGATGCAGCGGCAACTGCGATGTATGGTGCACGTGCCATGAATGGTGTCATTGTGGTCAATACAAAAAGAGGGGTGAATACAGAAGGTAAAGCGAAAGTAAATTATTCTGGAACATTTACGACTTATTTAAAGCCGAGCTACAGTCAGTTTGATATCATGAATTCGGCCGAACAGATGTCTGTTTTGCTGGAAATGGAAAATAAAGGCTATCTGGATCACGCTGCGGTTGCCAATGCTGCAAATGGTGGTGTTTTTACAAAAATGTATAATCAAATGTATGTTTATGATGAAAATACGGACTCTTTTGCATTGAAAAACACCCGTGGCGAAAGACTTAAATTTTTAGAAAGATACACCAAAGCAAATACGGATTGGTTTGATGTGCTTTTTAAAAATTCATTACTACAGGAACATTCATTGAGTATCACCTCGGGATCAAGTAAAGCACAGACCTATATTTCTACAAGTTATACAGGAGATAATGGACAGACTTTAGTGGACAATGTGAAACGTTTCACCGGGAATATACGCCAAAACGTTAAATTCTCAGACAAGTTCTCTGCGGAACTATTGATTAATGGATCAATTCGGGACCAGAAAGCGCCGGGTACATTGACACGTCAATCGGATCCTGTATACGGTTCTTATTCTAGGGATTTTGATATCAATCCTTATTCGTACGCATTAAATACCAGTAGGTTGATAACACCATACAATGAGGATGGTAGTTTGGAATATTTTACCCGAAACTATGCTCCTTTCAATATTATCAACGAGCTGAATACAAATTATATGCAACTACGGATGATTGATTTGAAGATACAAGGTGGTATCAAATATCGGATCATGCCATCTTTGGTTTACTCGATTGATGCGGCTTATCGTTATGCGCTTTCTGAAAGAAATCATTCTGTCCTGGAGAATTCCAATATGGCTTCGACATTTCGTGCAAATGCAAATACAATCGTCAATGATGGTAATAATTTCTTGTATAAAGATCCTGATTTTCCAAACGATCCAGCTGTTGTTATTCTCCCTAATGGAGGTTTCTTCAATACGACCAACAATGATATCAAAAATTATTACTTCCGACATAATTTAGAATTCGATAAGCAATTTAATCAAGACCATCGTCTTAATTTATTTGGTTCAATGGAGATCAGAATGGCTGATCGTCAGAATTCGGATTATGATGGGGTCGGATATCAATTTGCAAACGGCGGATTGGTAAATCCGAATTATAAGTATTTCAAAAAAATGATCGAAACCGGTGATGCTTATTTTGGAATGAACCATGGTAAAGACCGGAATGTCGCTTTTATGTTTCGGGGAGCCTATAGCTTTGCAGAAAAATATTCTATTAATGCCACTGTGCGGTACGATGGATCCAATAAAATGGGATCAACAAGTAATGTGCGATGGTTGCCTACCTGGAATATCTCAGGAGCATGGAACGTAGATCAGGAAGATTTCTTCAATAAAGGTGATGTGTTTAGTTCATTGCGTCTGAGAGGTACCTACGGTTTGGTTGCTAATATGGGCGACGCGTCCAATTCTACGACATTATATTATAACAGGATTACCTATCGCCCCTATGAGAATGAAAAGGAGACATCAATCAATATTTCCAGTTTAGCCAATAGCCAGCTTACATGGGAAAAATTGTATGAGTTCAATGTCGGTACTGATATCGGCTTGTTCAATGACAAGGTAAATATCACTATGGATTACTACAAAAGAAATATCTTCGATCTTTTGGGGTACTTGAAAACTTCGGGAATCGGAGGTCAAAACACCAAATATGCCAATTATGGAAAAATGAAGTCTTCGGGTTTTGAATTTACCATTGCGGGAACTCCCGTCAGAGGAGAGTCATTTAAATGGCGGACCCAGTTTAATTTTGCTTATAATACGAACAAGATCACGGAGCTTGAGGTAAACCCGAACATCTGGAACTTGGTTCGTGCTGAGGGGGCGCCAATGAAAGGGTATGCGCAACGCGGATTGTTTTCGCTCCAATTCGATGGATTAAATCCCCAATATGGTTATCCAACATACGTTGGTGTAAATGGTGAGCGGAATGAGCCTTATATTTATTTGCAGAACACGACCGATGTTAAATACCTGAAATACCATGGCCCGGTAGATCCAACATTTACTGGTGGATTTTATAATAATTTCTCGTATAAGGCTTTCACTTTATCCACACTCTTTACATTTGCGACAGGCAACTATGTGCGTTTACAGCCAACTTTCTCAGCAACCTATTCTGATATGAACTCCATGTCAAAGGATATGGTCAACCGCTGGCAAATGCCCGGAGATGAAAGAATGACCAATATCCCGGCGATATTGGATAAGTTCACGGCAGATAACAGGATTTATAGACCCAATGGATCCACAACAGATGCAATCTATCCATATAATGTATACAACTACTCGGATCAACGGGTTGCCAAGGGAGATTTTATTCGTTTAAAAAATGTAGCCATATCCTATGAATTGCCTAAAACTTTGGTGTCGAAGCTGCGATTCAGCACAGCGCAAATTTCACTCGTGGGAAATAATATAGCCTTGTTATACTCGGATAAAAAGCTGAACGGTGCTGACCCAGAGTTTTTTAATAACGGCGGTGTAGCAATGCCTATCCCTAGACAGTACACATTAGCCGTGAAATTGGGATTCTAAAAAATGAACAAGATGAAAAGAAATTATAAACAAATTATACTCTTAACATTAGGTCTCTCGGTATTGAATACGAGCTGTAACAAATACCTCGAAGAAGAACCTGATATGCGTACACAGATTAACACCGTGGAGAAGTTATCGCAACTTTTGGTGACAGCCTATCCGGATCGGAATTATTATACCTTTGCGGAAACGGCCTCAGATAACGCCGAAGATAAAAGTGCAGCTTTGGCAGGCCATAATAACGAACCTTTTATCAGTCTTTATAATTGGAATGTTGTACAAGAGACAGGCAATGGTTCGCCTGCAGAATATTGGAATGCCTGCTATCGTGCAATAGCTGTTACCAACGAAGCCTTGGTTGCTATAGAAAAAGAAAAATTTGGTGCTGCTGCGGATCAATATAAAGGGGAGGCGTTAGTCGCCCGAGCATACTCTATCTTTATGTTATCAATTTTTTTTAGCAATCCTTATCAAATCGGCGGTGATAATTCAGGACTTGGTATTCCATATCCACTTCAACCAGAGACAACTACAAGGCCAGTTTATGAGCGAGGGACGGTTGCTTCTACCTATGCACAGATAGAAAAGGACTTGGAGGAAGGTCTAGCGTTGTTAAAAGGGGCGAAGTACGAAGTGCCACATTACCATTTTACGCAACAGGCAGCGTTCGCTTTTGCCGTCCGCTTCTACCTCTTCAAAGGCGATTGGGATAAGGCGATACAATATGCCTCTGCCGTTTATCCTGATGGTAATTTTAAAGGAAATATCCGTCAGTATGTAACGGATTTAAATCCGAGGTCCTATGCGGAATATCGGCAAGAGTATACAAAGGCAAGCAAGTCATGGAATCTGCTGTTAGCGAATACATATTCAGTTTTTCAGCGCAGTAGCGGGGCTGGAAATGCGCGCTATAGTTTCGGTGAAACAGTAAAAAATATCTATACCGGTAACACAGTGTATGGGGCCAAATTGATTAATAAATTTGGCGTATATACAGCGCCAAACTATACGACGAACAAGTTTAATGAATTATTCTATTATACAAATTTTCAAGCTGGGACAGGATATCCTTACATTATGACGCCGCTTTTAACTGCCGATGAGGTACTATTGAACCGTGCTGAGGCATATGTGCAAAAAGGAAGCTATGATCTGGCTTTAAAGGATCTCAATGACTTTGGTACAGCCAATATAGATGCGTATAACCCTACAGCTCACGCCTTGACTATTCCAAAAATTAAGGACTATTTCCAGACAAATGCTGGCTTAACTAATTTATCAGACAAAGATGCAGTGATCATGGCTATTCTTGAAATCAAACGTATTGCATTTATGCAGGAAGGAATTCGCTGGATGGATATTCTAAGACATGGTTTGACTGTAAAACACAATTTTATAGAAGCAAGTGGAAATGAAACATTCCAAACTTTGGATAAAAATGATCCGAGACGGGTATTTCAGATTCCTCAAGATGCTATTAATACCGGAATTCCTGCTAACCCTAGATAGATATTGCTGTTATGAAAAGATATTTCCAATATATTATTACAGGCTGTGTGCTTGTAATGATGACGATTACATCCTGTTCAAAAGATAGTGATAAGCTGGATGTTGATATGAATAGTTTTAACACTGATTCCGAGGGAAACAGTGAAGTGGATCAATGGTTGATGAGCGAATTGACGGATCCCTTTAATATAGAGGTTATTTACCGTTTTGATCGCAACTTGACCGATGTCTCCAAAGATATTGCGCCAGTTGCCATAGATAAGGTTAAACCAATGATGGAGGCTGTATTAAACCTTTATTTGAAACCTTATCAAAAGGTTGCGGGGAATAAATTTATCAAGACGCTTGCCCCGAAACAGTACCTATTATATGGCTCGGTTTCCTATAATACGAATGGATCAGTTACCTTGGGTACAGCTGACGGAGGACGGAAGGTGACGTTATATGGCGTTAATAGTTTCAATGCTGCAACGGTAGAAGGAGATAATGGTGTACGTCGCAAATTAAGAACAATACATCATGAATTCACCCATATACTAAATCAGAATGTGCCTATTCCATCTGATTTTGAGGCGGTGACTAAAGGCGATTACTATGCAGATTGGACCAATTCGTCCAATACCGATGCGGTGGCGAAATCTTTGGGTTTTGTAAGCCGTTATGCCCGTGGACAGTATACGGAGGATTTTGCGGAGATGACCGCTCACCTTCTGGTTGAAGGACAGGTCTGGTTTGACAATTATGTTGTGTCAGCTCCAATTTCTGCCCAGCAGAAATTGCGCAAAAAAGAAGAAATTGTGGTTCGTTATTTCAAAGATGCTTTTGATGTTGACTTTCGTGTATTACAAACTGAAGTTCAGAATGCTTTCAAAACATTGTACAGTGCAAAAGATCCAACGGACTTGACCCAGACCTTGGCGAATTGGATCAATACCAATAAAGTTGCTACGATTACTTTTGACCCCAGTTTCCCAATTTATAATCAGTATGGGATCTCGTCAACATTTAAAACGATCTGGAACAACTTTAAAAATGCAGTCTCCACACAGGAACCATCAGGAAATAGACGTTATCCACAGACTTTGCAGCTACGTTTTTCATCGGATAATATCATGACACTTCGCGTTACTTATTTAAATAATGCGCAAACGTCCACATTGTTCGCGGATTATGACTTTGATCTTAAAGCGACTCCAAGTACAGGAGAAGTGACTTTTAGTAAACGTATGCCAGAAGGAACAACAACGGCACATGGCAATGGTGCTACGATATATTTCAAAGATTATTTCGAACGCTATCTACTGCCATATTTCACGAATAGAGTTTTTATCGCTGATTGGCTTCCATCGGGAATCGGTTCGACAGATCCATTGTATCGCACTTATGGTGGATTTTATGAAAAGGGAGTAACGGCAAATTATTTTTATGGACCAATAGAACTTAAATAATATGAACAGAATATTTTTTAATTTTTTGGCAGGCTGTCTTCTTTTTGCTGTAGCGTGTAAGAAGGACGATGTCGAGAATGTATTTGGACAAAAACCAGAAGAGCGTATTTCGGATACGCTCACATATATCAGAAATGAATTGGTCAATGCACCCAACGGCTGGAAGGGGGGATTTTCTACGGGAGCAAAAGGTGGTTTTGGATTCTATTTTAACTTTAAAAATGATCAGACCGTGGATATGTTGAGTGATTACTCAACATCTTCCGGGAATGAATTGAAATCATCCACCTACCGTGTCTCGCCATTGTTTACACCAACATTGATTTTTGACACCTACAATTACATTACGATTATGCAGGATCCAGCACCGGATGCGGGTGGTGCTGCAGGATCGGGATTTAAAAGTGATATTGAGTTTCTGTATGAACGGCACAATGCGGATACATTATTCTTTACGGGTAAAAAATACCGTCAGCCTTTTACACTGATCAGGCTTTCAAAAGAAGAACAGGAAAGCTATTTAAATGGGGGATTGAATAAATTCAATACTGATTTTACAAATCTCCTGAACACTAATTACGGCTTTACTTACTTTGATAATGCTGGTGGTGGAAAGATTAGCCTTGAAATCGATTACGTTGGTAAGATGGCTAATTTTGTCTACGTTAATTCTTCTGGCGGGATTGACAGCGTCTATCAGACTTCTTATTACACAACCTCCTCATCTTACAATTTGGTTAAAGCTGTTAAGATTGTGGACAAACAAATCAGAAGCTTTGTGATAAAGGGAAATGTTATAGAGGGTGAAACTACCGACAATACGACGACAATTTTGAAAAGCCAGACGTCTCCAGCACTTTACAGTGTTTCAGATGCCTTTGGAAATAGTAAACCGTTTAAAAAGATGGTTAGTAGAGGTAAAGTCAATGGAGTAGATGCAAACGTTGCTATTTTTGATCGTGTAACCGAATTGTTCAAGGCAAGTGGAAGGACGATTAACAATATGTACTTTACAATGACAAATAGCAGTTCAGCCATTTTCTATATTAATTATACATCTGGAACCTCAACATTTATTGCTTCGGCAACTTACACCTACCGACGGGAAGCAGATCGAATTTATCTGAAACGTACCGGTATTGATGGTGGAAATAATTGGAATACAAGAGCAACACAGGTAAAACCCGTTGATGATCTATTCGGAGATGGTTCAAAAGAACTGGAATTTAAATTTGATTGGGTCTTTAGCTCGGATCCGAATGTTAAACTTCCAGTAGCAGCAATCCGGTCTATTGCCAATCCGACCAATATGCTCTATGGTAAATTGCAGATTCAATAAGAAACTTTGTTTCTGATAATACTGGATAAATTTTAGTGGAAGAGCACCAGGGCTATATTAATTGTAGTCTTGGTGTTTTTTGTAACGGTATTTACCTCCTCAGGAATTGATTAAATTATAGGAATTTTTTAAATATTAGCATTATGAAAAATAAATGATTTCAATCATTGAACGATGACGATCGAAATAGTTGAACCGAAAGTGAAGAAAGTTGTCCAAGATCTCATAACGCACAGTTTGTCCAACTTCTTTAGCTAATATTGGTCGCAGCCGGACGATGAGGTTGTAGTCTTCAATTTGATAATTATGCAGATTGGTTTCCGATATTCTTGTTAGGGCGGTAACAGAGACAACGAAAAATTATGTTTGAAAATGTAAGATCTGCATTGTTAGTTCTTTTTAAGAAATTAGATGGATGTGTCCACTATATCTCGTCAATATTGGGATCGAAGAAGGCATACGTGCCAAAGCCGAAGCTTAAAAACTTAGTACACCGTAGCATTGTAAAAGGATATTATGTGAATGGCGATAAAAACTTTAGATTAGCATTAAGTTATCCGCTTGAACAGCAGCTTGTGATCAATAAAGATAAAATCGATGATTTTGCGAAATGGTTATTGGGAGATCACGAGAAGTAATTTAAAGTTTTCCACAGGATGTTAATAACCTTGTGGAAAACGTATAAGGCATCTTATTGAAAAATAAGGTGTGACCGAGACCATATTAAACGTACAAAGTATCAGAGGCCAATTCCGGACAAAACGATCAGCATACTATGTAACGAATTTGTCTGTACACCGATCCTAGTTGGATTTACGATCGTATACTTCCAAATCATTCACCTTATTATCCAAGTTTGTGTTGGCAACAGCGACTCGAAATCGCACCATATTTAAATAGTGTGGCCTATAATTTTCACATTTACCGCTCCAATTGCCCCTTTCACCGACTTTTACCCTATGTTAGTCTAAATGTAATAAAATCGCAGGCTGCGTTGTCTTACTTTTGAATCAGAAACCATCATGAGTTATATCAGATTACAAATAAAATATTGGATCTCTTGCTCATGATAGCTTCATTGCCGATAAGAAAAAAATTAAAGAATGAAACTTAAAGGAAATGTTGCAACATAATCAACATTCCTGCGACTACTAGAAAAGAGACAATAAAAACTAACACTATAAAGTAGAAAAAATTATGAAAACTTTAATAAAAACATTCGCAGCAGCAGCTTTGATCGCCGTATCAACATGTACAATGGCAGCAGGTAATCCTGGAAAGGTATTGAACCTATCTACAGCGGACCTGGCCATTGATAGCTATGTATCTGTGATGACAGAAGGGATGTCTGGTGGTGTAGAACAATTATTTGCTGCCGATTTCAGCCAAAAGATTCAAGGTGAAAATGCACGTACAAATAAACGCTCAGAAGTGATTTCCTTTTTGAAAAAACAAAAGGGTGAAAAGTTAAACTGTAGTACCAAAACGGAGATTCTTGAAGAATCCGAAAATTATATGGTGGCACGCATTACAATGAAATTCGAAACATTTACAAAAACCGACCTCGTGACCTTGATGAATGAATCCGGAAGCTGGAAGATCGCGAGCTCGGTTAACTCATATAAATAGAAACTGTTTAATTAAATTCATATGTTTATTTTAAGCCACGTCGTGATGATGTGGCTTTTATTTTTACTGAGAAATTAGAAAAGGTCATTATATTGTTGTTATACAAAATGTATTGGCTGTTCGTGTGAGACGAGATGTGGCTAGGTAAACAGATCGTTATACCGTAAAAAAGGAATTGTCCACACGATTTTATTCTCAGGAGTCTGAACAGTACTTAAGGCCGCTATTTCGAGCCTGGATAAAACAAAATGATAGACGAAGGAGGATTAAGTCGATACGATTTAAATTCTTGACTATGGCTATTAGTAAACAATGCATTGGGATAGATATCTCAAAAGCGACATTCACAGCATGTCTGTGTCAGTGTTCAGATGATGGAGAATTAGTGTTCTCCAAGACAGTGGATTTCAGTAATGATAGCAAAGGGTTCAACCAGTTTCTGCGTTGGGCCAAAGGAGTCATTGCGAAAGATGCAGCACTTGTTTTTTTGATGGAGGCTACCGGTGTGTATTATGAGAACCTTGCCCACCATCTGCATAAGATTAAGAAAAGGGTTCATGTTGTTCTTCCCAATACGTCAAAGCACTATTTTTCGAGCCTCAATATCAAGACCAAAACGGATGCTGTTGATGCACGGATCCTGAGTCAATTCGGTGTAGAAAGGATCCATAAGGCATGGAGTCCTCCTCCACCAGTCTTATTGCAGCTGAGAAATCTGACCAGATACCATGTCCAGCTACAGGAGCAGAAAACGGCATTAGGTAACATCAAACATAGTAAGGACTGTTCGCATGCTATCCAGATCTTTATACTAAAAAGCAATAAAAAACTTATTTCTGAGATAGATAAGGAGATTGGCAGATGCATCGGGGAAATCAACAGGCTGGTAAAGTCAGATCTGGGGCTCCATAAAAAAATAGAGAAGCTTGCAACAATAAAAGGGATTGGAATGATCACCATGGTTACCATTCTTGCCGAAACAATGGGGTTTGAACAGTTCGGTAGCGCCAAACAACTTGTCAGCTATGCTGGATACGATGTTGTTCAGCGGGAATCTGGGACATCTGTAAAAGGAAAAACCAGGATCTCGAAAAAGGGGAACAGGTATATCAGGAATGCGCTGTATTTTCCGGCTATGGTAGCTTGTAGGCATAATTCTGTGCTAAAGGAAGCTTACACGAGAATCATCCAGAAAAAGCCGTCAAAAATGGTCGGACAGGTTGCCGTACAGAGAAAATTATTAATCTTAATGTATACACTTTGGAAAAATGATACCGTGTTTATAGAAAATTATAAAGTAAGTAGTCCCGATCCGAAAACCGAGACTACACTAGATAGTTCAGAAGCTGAACTTCTTTAGAATACAAAAATACTTTTTTGTCTAAATATTTGGAATTTAAAACAGTACCTTTTTTGTTTGATTTTACAAATTTTATCTGAATAATATTTTCGGCTTTAGTGACTGGGTACACCATTTCTATTAGGAAGATCTTCAAGTAATTGCGGTTCTAATCCAAAAGTGTTCTGCGGATTTACAGCATTATAAGAAAAAATATTTTATAATTAATTTTAGTGTCAACGTTTTGATATTTAGCTTGTTAATAATGTGTCTATTGTGAGTGATAACTGCGCTGTTGGTATTTTTTTCAAAATAAATATCAATAACTGATAACAAATTAGATTTAAGGACGTTTTATTATCTATAAGTATATGTAACAAAGTTGATATAAATAGACTTGTGGGAAAGGTGTGATGTTCAGCCTTTTGTTGTATGTATTTCATTTTCGCTTGGAACGTAATTATTTCAATTAGATTCTTATTATAAATATTTAACGTATGATGCATCCCCTAAACCACACTCTTCTGTTAGCCTGCGGTTTTATTCTTTTCTGCCACCCAGGGCAGGCGCACACGATCGAAATTAAGTATCCTGCTAATATAGCTTCTTTTGCTAAACCGCCTTCTTTTCTTGCGCTTGATACTATCGGGATTAGTGGTAAAGTCACGGATTCATTGGGAACAGCACTCTCGGGAGTGGTCGTCACCGAAAAGAAAACGGGTAATAGCGGTCTGTCAGATGAAAAAGGAGCGTTCAGACTTTCAGCGGATCCCAATGGTGTATTAGTTTTTATAAAAACTGGATATGCTATTAAAGAAGTCTTTGTAAACAATCAAAAACTGATAGAAGTTGCCTTGTCAGCCGGTACGACGAAGGCTGTAACCGATTCGACAGCGCGAAATAAAGATTCTACTGCTACTGTTGCTGCTGGTCGGGATAGTATTACAAATGTCTCCGCTGGCCAGGATAGCACGACAAAAATAGTTGCCAATCAGGATAGTGCGACAAGAGTTACAGGTAGCCCGAATAGCGCTGGCGGGGTGTCCGCAGGAAAAACATCAGTGACCGGGACTGTCACGGGACCTAAGGGCCCCCTGCCGGGAGTTACCGTAGCGGTAGTCGGGACAAATGTGTCTGCAAGTACGGATGAAGCTGGTAAATTTCAGATTGCTGCTGGTCCAAAGAATCAACTCAGATTCTCTTCACTTGGTTTTGAAGCGATCACTCAACTCGTTGGAGATCGAAAGGATATACAGGTGGTACTTAGTGGCGAAACTAAGGTGCTTGATTCTGTGCAGGTTGTAGCGGTTGGGTATGGTACGATGGACCGCGCTACGCTACCGAGTGCGGTATCGAGTATTGGTGCCAATGAAATCGAAGACGAGGTATTGCCAAGTATTACCCAGGCAATACAAGGTAAGGCAGGGGGAGTTCAGGTGACACAGAAGTCCGGTTCGCCGGGCGGCGGGATCAGTATTCGGGTAAGAGGTACAACATCGATAAATGCCAGTTCGGACCCACTATACGTTGTCGATGGCATTCCGGTCAACAGCACCACCAATTTTACTGGAGGGTCTACCTTTGATTTTGGAGGTGGTACCCAAGGGATCAATGTGCTATCCTCGATCAACCCTTCGGACGTTCAATCGATCGAAATATTAAAAGATGCGGCATCCTCATCAATCTATGGTTCGAGAGCCGCAAACGGTGTAGTGCTAATTAGTACGAAAAAAGGGGTGGCTGGACAAAGTGAGTTCAACTTTAATATGTACGAGGGATTCTCACAGGTACCTAAGGAACGGTATTACGATTTCATGAATACCGAGCAGTATCAGGATTATATGAAAGATTATTACAAAATCTTACAGCAACAGGATCCTAAAGCAGTCATTCCCGAGCAGATATTTGCCAATCCTAATGTCAATACGAACTGGCAGGATGCCATATTCAGAAATGCATCAACCAGGAGCTATGAACTTTCATCAAGAGGTGGGAGTGAGAAGACTCAATATTATACTTCTGTCGGCTACATGAAACAGGGCGGTGTACTGTTGGGATCCGACTTCAATCGCATAGGCGGTCGTATAAATCTGGACCACCAGCACAATGAGAAATTGAGATTTTCTACGGCTATCAATCTAACTAGGGCTGTCAACCACCGTGTGCAGGAAGAAAATTCAAAAGAAGGTGCTACCAAAAGTGGTATATTTTCTCCGCCAAACTTAGCGGTGTATGACCCAGCTGGAAACTTTGTCTATGACCAGGTTAGAGCGACACGTGAAAATCCCGTCGCTATGCTAACGCTCCCAACCAATGAAGCGCAGACTTTTCGGGTACTGGCAAATGCCAGCGCGGAATACAATATTGTTCCCGAGCTCTTACTGAAGACAAGCTTTGGTACTGATATCAGCTTTATTGATGAGACCTTCTTTATGCCTCCTGTTGGACTTCGTTCCTATGCTAGCCAAGGCGGTATCGGCGCTCGCCGGAATACCCGCGACCAGCTTTGGATAAATGAGACAACCTTGACCTATGATAAAAAATTCGGTGACCATAGCATCAATGCTTTGGCGGGATTTTCAGTTCAGGAATCCAGACTTGACTTTGTACATGGACAACGTTCAAATTTCCCGAATAATGATATTCCTTATATCACTGCCGGAGGTGTTATTACCGGTGCAAATTCTTATCCCGAAGAATGGGCGATCGCCTCTGGATTTGCCCGCGCAACATATATTTATAAAGATAAATACATCCTTAATGCAAACGTGCGGTCGGATGGCTCTTCACGCTTTGGAGCTGACAATCGGTGGGCAGTATTTCCATCATTCGCAGGAGCATGGCGACTTACAGAGGAAGATTTCCTAAAGGATTCTAAGGTGATCAATGATTTAAAACTTCGTGCGAGCTGGGGGATTACTGGGAATCAGAACATCGGCAACTATGCCAGTCGTTCACTATATTCTAGTGGCTACAACTACATGGGACTCGCAGGCTTTGTGCCGAATGTGTTGGGCGATCGTAATTTAAAATGGGAAACCACCAATCAATGGAATGTTGGTGTTGATGCCGGGTTCCTGGGAAATAGAATTTCAATATTGGCAGATTACTATTATAAGAAAACAACAGACTTGTTAATCGGACTGCCTATCCTGACCAGCTCAGGTTATCTCAACCGATTTACAAACTCTGGTGATATAGAAAATAAAGGCTTTGAATTTGAACTAACGTCCAAGAATTTGGTAGGTGAATTCAAGTGGACAACTTCGCTGAACATGACTTTTAATAGAAATAAAGTAGTTGCTTTACCTGAGGGATTGACAGAAATGCGTGGCGGGGTAGGTGATCTGAACCGTGCCATAGTGGGACAACCCCTTGGCGTATTCTATGGCTGGCAAGCGACGGGTGTCAATCCACAGACTGGGATGATCGATTACCTCGGTGCGGATGGCTCTGCCGTAACACCGACAGACTACAAAGATCAAAGGATGATCGGCGATCCTAACCCATCTTTCTTTGGTGGAATTACCAATAATTTTGCTTATAAGAATTTTGATCTAAGTATTCAGGGGCAATTCACCTATGGGAATGACATCTTCAATTACAATCTGGCATCAGGACTGGAAGGATTCAACCCGAGTTCCAATCAGTTTGTTGACTTTGTCGATAGATGGAGAGCACCCGGCGATATTACCGACGTTCCGAGGCCGGCACCCGGCGACCTGAACAACGGGGCCATATCATCAAGATTTGTCGAAGATGGCTCATTCTTTAGAATTAGAAATATCACGTTTGGTTATACATTGCCGTCCAGCATCGCAGAGAAAATTAAAATGAAAAAGCTCCGATGGTACGCTACGGTACAGAATGCTTTTGTATTCACAAATTATCGAGGTTATGATCCAGAGGTAAGCTCAAGCCACGGTGGTGCCAATACAGGACTGATTTATGGATATGACTACGGTAGTTATCCGCAACCGAGGATATTCACTACTGGTGTTAACGTAACTTTCTAAACTGCGTGAGTAAGGAAGATGAAGTTTGCCTTTTAGAGACAAGAGGAATAAATAGGATGAATAGGGCGAACTCATTTAAACAATTTAAAACATACACTCGTAAATAATTTGTACGGATGAAAAGAAATAAAATACTATTAATTTTTTTGGCAACCATGATCGCGTCTTTTGCAATATCATGTTCTAAATTCTTGGATCGCGACCCGCTTGGGAAGATTACCCAAGATAAATTTTTCAATTCCGAAACCAACGCCAATGCCGCTGTTTTGGGAATGTATCGGACGATGATGAATTCATTTTCTTTTGGTCAGTCCATCATCGTTGTTCCGGAATTTTCTGCAGTCCATGTTCGGCATTCTGCCAGTTTCCCGGAATACCAAAATTTCTCGGAACATAAAATACAAGCGATCAATCCTTGGATTGCCAATATGTGGCAAGCTGTATATTCCACGATCAACGCGGCCAACCAAGTGATTGAGGAAGTCCCAAAAATGACCGAGACCATGATAACTGAAGACAAGAAAAAGATGTTTGTTGGTGAAGCTAAATTTATTCGGGCGTTGCACTATTTTTTTCTGCTACGTGCCTTTAATAAGGCCCCACTAAAGCTGACGTATACCAAGGAAGGGGATAATATTGATATTGTCGAATCCGACAAAGCAGCACTTTACACACAGATTGTTAAGGATCTGACGGATGCTATTGCTGCGCTTCCCGAAGAAAATCCAAATACCGGTGATGCTATCAAGGGAAGGGCTTCGCATTGGGCGGCGAAAGCGCTGTTGGCAAAGGTCTATCTGTATCAAGCTTCAATTACGAATGATTATAAAAAAGCAGCGGATATGGCGAATGAAGTTCTGACAGCAGGTGGCTTTGGCTTGGTGACGGATTTCAGTACAATTTGGACGACACAAAATACGAACGAAGCTATTTTCGAAATTCAATTTGATGATCAAGCAACCAATCCACTCGCAGCTGTAGCCAATGACAATCCTAGCGTATTATTTTTTGCTAAAGACTCCGCAATCCTCGACTTGTATACCGAGCAAGACAAACGAAAGGATTTTACTGTCAAAAAAGGTAGCAATAATAATTATTTCATGGGTAAGTTTCCGAATTTCTCGCCAGCCAGTCAAAATGTAACTGTTATCCGACTTGCAGAGATTTACTTGATCCATGCTGAGGCTAAAGCGCGTGTTGATAATAGTGTGAGCACAGCAGCTTACAACTCGCTAAAAGCGGTACAGACGCGCGCTGGTGTCGCCGTTCCGATCGATACGTATGCTAATCTGGAGGCCTTCGTTACTGCCGTGCAAGAAGAAAAGGAAAAAGAGCTTATGTTTGAAGGCGAGACCTGGTTTGACTTTAGCCGTACGAAATTAGCCCTTAAAAAATATGAAAGTCTGAAAGACGAGAAATTCCTGCTGTATCCTATTCCTTCTGCTCAGATCAGTTTAGGAACCGGCCTTACACAAAATCCAGGATATTGATAGAAAGTGTACTCGGTACTCCCGATACTGTTTATTTTAAGCCACGTCGAGATGATGTGGCTTTTTGTTGTATCTTTGTAGAGAGATCTGTTTAACTAAAGTGTAAATTATATGTACAGTCACAAGGAACATACCTCACGATCTTTTAGTGAATCTGAAATTGCTTTATTGAGAGCAGGACTTAGTCGCACATATAAAGAACGATTTGAAATGACTACACGTCTTTACAAGATTCAACAAACACTCAAGAAAGCAAAAATTACTCATAAACCTTATAACCATAGATAAAATATGGATATTTTTGATAACGAGATCTTAGAGTTTTGGAAAAATCTAGAAATTTCAAATGTAGCATACATTATGATTGGAGGATACGCAACTAATTTGCATGGCTTTCAGAGATTTACTGGTGATTAGATCTTTGGATAAAAGATTCTTAACGCGGTGAGAAGGTCAACGTGAAATATACAATTCCAATACGCCTAAACCTTTCGAGATAGAATAATGGTAAATAAGATAAGAAAGCCTCCACATGGGAGGCTTTCTTTGTTAAAGATTGTTGCCAATTATTTTTTTAGGCCTTCGGCACCTTGTATGATTCCTTCGACCACAGTTGGATCCTGTAATGTCGATGTGTCACCTAGATTGCTGATATCGCCTTCGGCAATCTTGCGTAGAATACGGCGCATAATTTTTCCTGAACGTGTCTTTGGAAGGTCATTGACAAACTGGATAATATCTGGCTTGGCAATAGGGCCAATAATGCGTGAAACAGTCTCCATAATGTCTTTTCTGGTCGCTTCTGCATCTGTATGGTGATTGGCGATAACATAAGCGTAGATGCCCTGACCTTTGACTGGATGTGGATAACCGACAATAGCTGACTCCACTACATCCGCATGCATATTGATTGCATTCTCTACCTCCGCGGTACCGATGCGGTGACCGGATACATTCAATACATCGTCTACACGGCCCGTGATTTTGTAATATCCTTCTGGGCTACGGTAACAACCATCGCCTGTAAAGTACATGTCTTTATAAGTGGAGAAGTATGTTTGTCTACAACGATCATGATCTCCCCAAGTCGTCCGTAACATACCCGGCCAAGGGAATTTGATACATAGATTTCCCGTGACATCATTGCCTTCGATTTCTTTTCCATTCTCGTCCATCAACGCGGGTTGTATACCCGGCATTGGGAACATCGCGTAACTTGCTTTTTCTGGTGTCACACCAGCCAATGAGGTTATCAGGTGACCTCCATTCTCCGTTTGCCAATAGGTATCCACGACAGGGCAGTTCTTCTTACCCACCTTCTCGTTAAACCAGTTCCAGGCTTCTTCGTTGATAGGTTCACCCACTGATCCAAGCACGCGTAGGGATGAAAGATCATTTTTATCGACAAATTCATCGCCAAAAGCCATTAACGAACGCAATGCTGTAGGAGAGGTATAAATGATATTGACTTTAAATTTATCAACGATATCCCAGTAACGACTGGCGTCCGGAAATGTTGGGATACCTTCAAACATTAATGAAGTAGCACCTTGCGACAACGGTCCATAGACAATATAACTATGGCCGGTGATCCATCCGATGTCAGCTGTACAGAAAAATACATCGTTGGGCTGATATTGGAAAGTATTCATAAAGGTGTATCCCGTGTAGACCATATAGCCACCGCAGGTATGTACGACACCTTTTGGTTTACCTGTGGATCCTGAAGTATAAAGGATAAATAAAGTGTCCTCGGCATCCATTTCTTCTGCAGGGCAGGCCGGATTTCCTTGGGTCTCTACTTTCTTGATCTCGTCTTCCCACCATACATCACGTCCTTTGATCATAGATACTGGCGTACGTGTACGTGTTAATACAATGACTTTCTCTACAGTATCACATTGCATTAACGCATCATCAACAATATTTTTAAGACCAATGGTTTTATTACCACGGTAACTGCCATCCGAAGTCACGATCAATTTGCATTCCGCATCCACGATACGATCCGCAATCGAACGCGCGGAGAAACCGCCAAAGACAACTGAATGGATAGCACCGATACGTGCACAGGCCAATACAGCAATCACCAATTCCGGAACCATCGGCAAGTAAATACAGACCCGGTCGCCCTTTTTGATGTTGTTGTTCTTTAATACATTGGCAAATTGCTCGACCTTCTGTAACAATTGTTTATAGGAAAGGATGCGGTGTGCTTCATTCGGGTCATTTGGTTCCCAAATAATCGCTGGTTTATCGCCATTCGCATAAATATGACGGTCCAGGCAGTTTTCTGTAATATTTAATTTTGCACCTTCAAACCATTTGATATTAGGTTCCTCAAAGTTCCAGTTCAGCACCTTGTTCCATTTTCTCTTCCAGAAAAAATGATCCGCTATGCTCGCCCAAAACTCCTCTGGTTGTTCTACACTTCGCTTATATTCACTTTGATATTCTTCAAATGATTTTATTTGTAGGCTCATCGTTATTAGGATTATTATGAATTATTTTAATTTATATTGTTATCGTTGCGAAATCGTTTTTGATCGTTCAATTTCGGTGTACAATTTAGCGGTTTTTGCCCATTTTATCAACAATTTGATGTTTAATATAATGTTAAACTACTTTTCTCTATCAAGATTGTTATATTGCAGCAAGATTAAACAAGCATGTTGTTTCTAAGAAAGATATTCTATATCAGCATTTATACGAATATTTTAATTGCATTGGCCGCCATGGCGCAATGCGCACTGACCTATATCATATTTGAACGACCAATCAATTGGTCTATTGTTTTGGTCGAGGGGACAGCAACATTATTACTCTATAATTTTAGCCTATGGTGGTCTAAGCCTAAGAATCCAAAAGAGTCCAAATTCCCACGTACACGTTGGATATTTAACCATGAATGGGTGATGTGGCTAAATAATGTCATCGCATTGGCTGTTCTTGGTTACTGTTTGTTCCATATTCACCGCTATTCATTTCTGTTTTTGGGCTTTATCGGAATCTTGAGCTTATTGTACGGAATGCCGTTGTTTACGTTCCATGACCGAAAAGTAGGGCTGAGACAGATACCCGGGGCTAAGATCTTCCATATTGCCCTGGTTTGGGTCTGTAGTAGTGTGGTACTTCCCTATGTTGAACTGCTCAATATCGGTGACAGGATAGACCATTGGGTGCTCGTTGCGCTCTGCGTGTTGAAATTTATATTCTTGATTATTTGTACACTACCTTTTGATATCCGTGACATTCAGCAGGATTCTTACTATCATCTGCGTACGCTGCCCAATATGTTGGGGGAGCAGAAAGCGAAAAGACTTACCTATACTTTATTGATATTACATAGCTTTTTAATCCTTGTTGCACCCTATCTGTTATGGATCAAGTTGGGGCTGATCTTAACTAATATACTGATATATGCACTCCTAAAGCTAGCCGTCTTCAAAACGAAAGATCACTACCATTATGCCTATTTATTGGATGGGAGCCTTGTACTCCAATTTTTGATCGTGGCGTTGTTTAGCATTTGGTAGGTAGTCGAACAACTTTCATAACCCGATAATGGATTAAACTTTTTTAATGCGTTTCCTGAAGCTTTAAAAATGCAATAATCTTATCTGCGGCTACTGCTGATAACTTATAATAGCTTTCAAATGTCCAGCCCGCTACGTGTGGGGATAGTATGACATTTTCTCGGCGAATGAGTTCCTGGTACCAGGTCTGTTCAGCAAGTTTGGGGAATTTTTCGATGGGAAGTACATCAAAGGCTGCACCGAGAATATTGCCGCTATCAAGACCGGCTAATACAGCGGGTACTTGTACAATGCCACCTCGGGCACCAAGCAGGAAGAAGATTGATTTCTTAAATTTGGAGAGATAAACACTGTCAATCATTCCTTTTGTTTCGGCCGTCAGGGGGATATGGAAGCTAATAACATCCGCTTGCGAATAGATATCTTCCATAGTAGCTTCTTCTGCGTACTGGTCCGTATAGTCGGTCCGATATTTATCGTAAGCAAGTACGTTCACCTCAAAGCCAGAGAGCTTCTTAGCCATCGCCATACCATTGTGTCCATAACCGACCAAACCAACGGTACGCCCTTTAAGTTCGTATCCACGGTTGGCCTCACGCAACCATTGGCCGGCCCGGACTTGTTGATCGCTGCGGTTGAGGTTGTTCATCAGGCTTAACAACATGCCGATCATGTGTTCGCCCACCGCATCCCGGTTACCTTCGTTGGCGGGAATTAATGTAATCTGTCGCTGTGTGGCAATTTCATCATCGATATTATCCATTCCGGCTCCTGCCCGGGCAATGAAACGCAAGTTAGGAGCCAGGTCAAAGAAAGCTTTGTCGACCTGAAATTTAGAGCGGATGACCATACCTGAATAGTTCGCAATGATTTTTTCAGCTTCTTGGCGGTCAATGTCAGGTTGGTAGTCATAGGGAATCCCTGCCTGTTCAAATTTCTCCAACATAATTTCGTGGATGTCGTCGACAATCAAAATATTAACTTTCATGATTACGGTTGATTTGCATAAAGTCTACTGACAGTAACTTGTTTAACTGTTGTTGCTTGAGTCTATTCGGCATGATCTTCATGATGAAATTGCGCATACCGATCAAAAATGGGTTTTCCCATTGAGCGATCTTCCCGATCTGCCAAGAGGTATTGCTGATATAATTAACACGGTCCAACCGTCTCGCTTCAAATCGGGCGAAGGCCTGCTGGATGGTGGCAGCTGTTTTCAGTTCATCCAATAGCACGGCAACATCTTCTATGGCTTGACAGGCACCTTGTCCTAAATTCGGCGTTGTGGCATGACCGGCATCTCCCAGTAAAAGAATATTGTCAAAAGCAAGCTGTTGTAAGGGAGCAATATCTATAATATCATTCCAGATCAGTTCGGTTGCCTGCGTCTCTGATAGAATAGTTGGGATCGGGTCATGGTAATCCTTGAAATTATTTAGCAGATCCGACGGGGTCCAATTCTTTAAAGCAGGATTTTGTTGTTGGCTGTTGATACAAGCGTACCAATAAATGCGGTCGCCTACAAGCGGTGTCATGCCAAATCTACCCTTTGCACCCCATGTTTCGGTGCTTTTTTTGAGCTGGATGCTACTGTTATCTATTGTTGCGCGCCAGCAGGTGTAGCCTGAATAACGGGGGGTGGATGTGGGGATCAGTTGCTGACGTAAAAGTGAATGTACGCCATCGGCAACTAATATTGCGTTACCTACTACTTGGGTACCATCGGTAAAATGAACATGGACCTGTTCACCTAGTCGATCAAAAGACAGCGCACGCTTGCCAAGATGAACTTGACTGTCAGGAATCTTTGACAGAAGAAATCGATGTAGGTCCGCCCGATGTATGGCGAAATTGTCCTGTTTGTATTTTTTGCTGATTGATCTGGTATCCGGTTCGACCAAAATATTCCCTTTTTGATCCAGGACATTGTAGGATTCAAGATAATGTCCGATTTGGCTGATTTCTTCTTTTAGGCCCAGGTGATCTAATGCCTGCATGGCATTGGCAGCAAGGCCAAATCCTGCTCCTATACCTTTAAGTTCGGATACACTTTCATAAACATGGGCTTCAATACCCAGTTGCTGGAGGCCTATTGCTGTGCATAATCCAGCGATTCCGCCACCGATAATGATAAAAGTGTTATCTGCCGGCTTCATATTAAAGGCAGTTTGCAATCTCGTTTGTCAAGCTGACGAAGTCATCTACGGTCAATCGTTCCGCCCGCAGCTCATACAGCGGATTGTCCGACATTTTATCTTTTGGGACAACGCCTGAAAGGGAATTGCGCAGGGTTTTGCGACGTTGATTGAATCCCGCTTTAACGACCCGCCAAAACAGCTTCTCGTCGCAGGCTAATTGTTCACGGTCATTTCGCGTCATGCGAATGACACCTGACAATACTTTTGGTGGTGGATTAAATGCGCCTGCCTTTACGGTGAAGAGATATTCTACTTTGTAGTATGCCTGTAAGAACACGCTCAGGATACCATATTCTTTACTGCCCGCTTTCGCTGTACAGCGCTCAGCGACCTCTTTTTGAAACATGCCTGTCATCTGAACAACACGTTGACGCTCGTCCAAAATTTTGAAGAGGATCTGTGAGGAAATATTATAGGGAAAATTGCCGATGACAGCCATTTTTTCACCGAAATATTGTGAAAAGTCAAGGTTTAGAAAATCGCCATGGATCAATCTTTTGCCCAATTGCGGATATTTGTCATCCAGATAGGCGATCGATTCATCATCAACATCGATCAGATAGGTCTCATATTCTTCTTTCTGTAATAGAAAATCCGAAAGGACACCCATTCCCGGACCGACTTCGAGTACTTGGCTAAAACCCAATTTAGGATCCAATGCTTCTACAATACGTTGTGCGGCATTCTTATCGTTTAAGAAATGCTGTCCTAAATGTTTTTTTGCTCTAACTGTACTCATGATGCAAAATTAGAAATTTAAAAGCTTTATAAAGTAAAAAGTCAAAAGTAAAAATTCAAAAGGACAGAAAGTTTTTAGGCCAGAGGCTTGTTCGCTCAAAATCTTAATACGCATATCTAACTACTCAATACTAAAAAAAAATCCCTATTTTTGAGTCAAAGCATTTAAAAAAGGATGAGTGATAAACTAAAAATCGGAATTACCGTAGGGGATATTAACGGCATTGGACTTGAAGTAATTATTAAGTCATTGGTAGATCAACGTATGTGCGATTTTTTTACGCCGATTGTTTATGGAAATACAAAAGTGGCCTCTTTTCACCGAAAAGCGATAGGAGTAAACGATTTTAGTTTTAACGTAATCAATGATGCTGAACAGGCCCATTCCAAACGGGCGAATATGATCAATTGCTGGCAGGAAGATGTTAAGATCTCCTTGGGTGAGGAAAATGAAATCGGCGGCAAATATGCTTTTTTGTCACTCGAGCGAGCGATAGATGATTTGAAAGCTGGTAAAATTGATGCATTGGTGACCGCACCGATCAACAAACATAATATTCAACAGGAAGGATTTCAATTTCCGGGACATACCGAATATTTGCAGGCGAAAGTTGAAGCTGACGATGTACTGATGTTTATGGTCTGTGATGAGCTGCGCATTGGTGTGGTGACAGGTCATATCCCATTACACGATGTGGCTGCGAATATTACGGAAGAGGCAATTTTGAAAAAGCTCGTTCTGATGAACGAATCTTTAAAAAAGGATTTCTGGGTTGAGAAACCCAAAATAGCCGTTTTGGGACTCAACCCCCATGCTGGCGATCACGGGATTATCGGGACGGAAGACGACCAGATTATTCGACCAACGGTTGAAAAAGCAAATGAACAGGGGATTTTCTGTTTTGGTCCTTATCCTGCAGATGGTTTCTTTGCAAAGGGCGCTTATGAGAAATTTGATGCTGTACTGGCCATGTACCACGATCAGGGGCTGATTCCTTTCAAACATATCGCCAAGGGGGGCGGTGTAAATTATACTGCTGGATTACCCATTGTGCGTACTTCGCCGGATCATGGTACAGGCTACGATATCGCAGGGAAAAACCTGGCTTCACCGAGCTCATTTGTCGAGGCAATTTTTACTGCGGTCCATATTGTGAAACGTCGCCGGGAACAAGCTGAATTATTGAAGAATCCATTGGCCTTCCGCAAATTGTCCAAAGACCGGGATTAGGCCTGTAATAGTTGCTGATTTTTTTTGATCTATAGCGGTATATGTGTCAAGTTAAGTAGATGACGAGAATCATATTGTCATTAAGGGGGCTATAATGATCAAAATCTCAATTCTAATAGCTCAATACCTAATACTAAAAAAAAGTATTACTTTTGCAAACTGTTTGGTTTTTTAAACCCACTGTTCTAACTATGTGCGATAATTTACAACATCCAATATTTTCTATCATCAGGGAGCTCGCCGAGCAGACAAACACAACATGTTATGTCATCGGAGGTTATGTGCGCGACTATATTATGCAGCGCCCATTCAAAAATGATGTGGATATTGTTGTGGTGGGAAGTGGTATTGAATTTGCAACTTTACTCGGTGAGAAACTTCATGCTAAAGTTGCGGTCTATAAGAATTTTGGAACCGCGATGTTGGTTTTTGAGGGACTTAACGTGGAATTTGTGGGGGCAAGGAAGGAATCCTACCGTGCAAACTCCAGAAAACCGATCGTAGAGGATGGGACCTTGAGCGATGATCAGAATCGTCGTGATTTTACCATCAATGCTATGGCATTTTCACTGAATAAGGCCGATTATGGAACCCTGGTGGATCCATTTAACGGTGTACAGGATCTCGAACACCGTGTTATCCGGACACCCCTCGATCCAATTGAAACATTCTCGGATGATCCATTACGTATGATGCGTGCGATCCGTTTCGCAACGCAACTAAATTTTAAGATCGATATTGAGGCTATTAAAGCGATAACGGAGACGAAGGAACGTATCAGGATCATTTCGAAAGAACGGATTATCGACGAAATCAATAAGATTATTCTTTCAGCTAAGCCTTCGGTGGGATTTAAATATCTTTTTGATACCGGCCTGTTGGAATTAATTTTCCCCGCCATGTACAACCTGCATGGTGTTGACATTATTGACGGAAAAGGACATAAGGATAATTTTTACCATACATTGGAGGTTTTGGATAATGTATGTGAACTGTCAGATGACCTCTGGTTACGTTGGGCTGCCATTATGCATGATATTGCCAAGCCGGCGACAAAACGTTTCGATAAGAAATTGGGCTGGACTTTTCATGGACATGAAGACCGTGGCGCACGGATGGTGCCGAAGCTTTTTGCCGAACTGAAGTTACCATTGAATGAAAAGATGAAATTTGTACAGAAACTTGTACAATTGCATCTTCGTCCGATAGTGCTGGCACAGGATATTGTCACCGACTCTGCCGTTCGACGTTTACTATTTGAGGCCGATGATGACATCGATGCCCTGATGATGTTGTGTCATGCGGACGTGACAACGAAGAACGAGTTTAAAAAGAAAAAGTACCGTCAGAATTTTGAACTTGTCAAGCAAAAGCTGAAGGACGTTGAAGAACGTGACAAGATTAGAAATTGGCAGCCACCCATCAGTGGCGAAGATATTATGACACTTTTTGGATTGACACCCGGACGAGTTGTCGGACAGTTGAAAAATCTGATCCGTGAAGCTATTTTGGAAGGTGATATCCCCAATTCCCGGATCGAAGCCTATCACTATTTAGTTCGTAAAGCTGGAGACATGGGCTTGGAGGTCAAGCAAGAAATCCCATTGGAAATTTCCAATTCTTAAAATATAGTATTAATTTTAAACTGCTAAAAAGAAGAATACATAAAAGATGGCAATTTATAGATTTAGAGTTACTTTTGAAGATTATGAAGATGTATATCGCGAAATTGATATGCCTTCCAAAAGTACATTTTTAGACATGCATGAGGAAATCCATAAAACGACAGGCTACGCGCCAGATGCTTCTTCCTCTTTCTACGTGAGCAATGATCAGTGGAAAAAAGGAACAGAAATTGCTTTTAAACCCACGCAGCGTAAGAAAGATACGGAAGTTTTGTTGATGGAGAATATTCGCCTGAGCAAGTTTATTGATGATCCACACCAAAAATTTTATTACATCTATAACTTTGACCGTCCTTATGATTTTCAGGTGGAACTGATCAAAATTTTGAAGGAGGAAGCAGGTAAAGAGTATCCGGCTTTGTTCAAGTCAGTCGGTCAGGTACCTAAAACCATGACTGCCGCTAATTTCCCTGTAGCCGATGCTGTTGAGGAAGATGAGTATGTGGAGGAAGATGAAACACAATACGGTGTGGATGACGAAGATGAATTGGATGGCTTTGACAGCGAGGATGAAGATGAAGAGGGAGAAGGTGAGGAGGAACGTGAAGAATCTACTGGCTACGAAGACGAATATTAATAGAAAATGCCTTTGGATGCTTATTTGAGCATTTGAAGCACATATTATGGCAAATAAAAAAACACTGATAGCCATTGTAGGTCCGACTGCTGTTGGAAAAACTGCAATGGCTATTTCATTGGCCCAATACTTTAAGACTGAAATCATTTCTGCCGATTCCCGCCAATTCTATCGGGAGATGAGCATCGGTACGGCAAAGCCGGATGCAAAAGAATTGGCCGCTGCTCCACACCACTTTATAAATTCGCATTCCATTAGTCAAGATTATTCTGCGGGCGATTTTGAGCGGGAAGCATTGCTCAGGCTGAATGAACTTTTCAGGCAGCATGATGTCGTTATTATGGTGGGCGGATCCGGACTATTTGTTCGTGCACTCTGTGAAGGATTGGATGACCTTCCCAAAGCCGGGGAGGAGGTGCGTGAAAGACTCAACAACGAAATGGCGCAATTGGGTATTGAAAAGATGAAGGAACGGTTAAATGCAATTGATCCTGCTTATTATCAAGTCGCCGATGTGGACAATCCACAGCGTGTCGTTCGCGCCCTGGAAGTATTTGAGGCAACAGGCAAACCGATGTCCTTTTACCATAAGAAAGATGTCGATAAAAGACCATTTGATATTTTGACGATAGGGTTAAATATGGAGCGTTCCCAATTGTATGCACGGATCAATCTTCGGGTAGATCGTATGATGGAAACTGGTTTGCTGGAGGAGGTAAAATCGTTGATTCCTTTTAAAATCAAACCAGCTTTGCTGACAGTAGGGTACGCCGAATTGTTTGACTATCTCGACGGAAATATCTCCTTGGGAGATGCTGTGGACAAAATCAAACAGAATTCAAGACGTTATGCAAAGCGTCAGATTACCTGGTTTAAAAAATATGGCGATACTGTTTGGTTCCAGCCTACTGAGACGGGGGACATCATTGATTTTATACAGGTTAAACTTCATAGCGGCAACAAGGAGAATTAATCAAACCTATTTGCATAAAAAAGGGCAGTTGGTGATCACCAACTGCCCTTTTTTAGTATGGATTATTCCTTTATTTCACCAAATAGTTCCAGCCAAATGAATCAGCTAATTTACCGTAGCGCAATTCATTCAGGTAATTTAAGACTTTATTGGAGAACTCGCGGCCTTCCACCGGAGGCAAGTTGTAGTCTTGTCCTTCAAAACCGATACGGCTGATATGTGTTATCGTTGCTGCTGTTCCAGCGGCAAATGCCTCGGTTACTGTTCCCGATTTGATGCCATCGATAAGCTCCTGAACGGATACTTTTCGCTGTTCGGTTTTATATCCCCATTTATCCGCTAACTCCATAATCGTACGACGGGTTACACCATGTAAGATGGTATCACCATGTGGTGTGATAATGGTATCGCCAATACGGAAAATAAGGTTTGCAGTACCGGCTTCTTCAATATATTTGTGTTCAGCTGCGTCAGTCCACATAATTTGATCGTAGCCTTCATCATTAGCCAATTGGGTTGGGTAAAGCGACAATGCATAATTACCGGCATTTTTCGAGAATCCAACACCGCCTTCGGCTGCACGCGTATAGTAAGTTTCAACTTTTAAGCTAATGGGTTTACTATAGTAAGCACCTACCGGTCCCGTAATAATGATAAATTTGTACGATTTGGATGGATGTACACCCAAAGCGGCTTCCGTACCGAACATAAATGGGCGGATATATAAAGAAGAACCTTCTTTAGCAGGAACCCAATTCCGGTCAATATCCAATAGCTTGCTTAGTCCATCCATGAAGATTTCCTCAGGGACTTCAGGCATCTGAAGACGGGCTGCTGATTTGTTGAATCTTTCCCAGTTTCTATCCGGACGAAAGATACTCACCGTACCATCTGCAAATTTATAAGCTTTAATACCTTCAAATATCGCTTGACCATAATGTAAAGCAGACATCGAAGGACTGATACTGATATCTCCATAAGGGACGATGCTGACATCTTTCCATTCACCATCATCATAGTCTGCGACCAGCATGTGGTCGGATAATATCTTTCCGAATTTTAGATTGTCGAAATCTACTTGCGAGAGTCTTGAATTTTGAGTTGGCTCTACGCGAATTGAATAGTTCTCTGTCGCGTTCATCTTATTTTTTATATTACTTAGGCTAAGTTAGGAAAAATTGAAATATAAACCGCACTTTGTCCGGATAATTTCCCGTTTGGCAAAATGCCTTTTATTTCGGACAGTCATTCTCCAAATGACTACACTTTTTATATAAAAATGAAAGATTTGACTTAGAAATTTTTAGAATCAGTCCATTATTAATTAAATGTATTAATTTTATATTAATTAACAATCAGCTTGCATTTATGGCATAAAGTTTGGCAATAAAGAATGCGGCCATGGATGGGCATTTGGTTCGCTTTACGCTATAAAATCACTTATCATAAAATAAACTTAGTATGGAATTGACTCACAGTCTTAACAAAAGCAATGAAGTAACATCGGGTGAAACTCGCGAATTGTTACAGCGTGATGTTGAAATTCAAAAGAAAGGTATTTCTGTGAATTTTATCCTTGGTTTTTTTGTGTTTTTGTATAAAACCGCAATTAAACCCTAAAACAAAGAGATTAGCCAAAAATGTATTGGAAAATTTTGGCTAATCTCCACTAGGACAGACCTCCGGTCAATCTTGTAAAATCTTTAGAAGCGGATCGAGATACTCTCTATTATTGCTCAGCCTTGGAACTTTATTCTGTCCACCTAATTTACCCCTAGACTTCATCCATTTATAAAAAGTGTCTGACGGTGCGTTATGGACAATGGGCGATTGGAGTGCCATATTCTTAAAGCGTTTTGCATCGTAATCCGAATTGATTTCCCGCAACTTTGCATCCAATATTTCACAAAAACGGTTAAAATCATTAGGCTGCTGTTCGAATTCGATAACCCATTCGTGTGCTCCAGCTTCTGCTTCCCGAAAATATACCGGGCCCGCGGTATAATCTTTAATTCGGGCATCTGTCAATTTGCTCGCTTCTGCCAATGCTTGTTCGGCATTGTCCACGATTACTTCTTCACCAAATGTATTAATGTATTGTTTTGTGCGGCCTGATATCTGAAAACGGTAAGGTGAGAGCGATGTAAACTTGATCGTATCACCTATCTTATAACGCCATAGTCCAGCGTTGGTGGATATGATCAGCGCATAGTTCTTGCCGATTTCCACTTGATCCAAGCGTAGCGTTGTTGGATTTTCATCATGCATTCTTTCCACCGGAAGGAATTCATAATAGATCCCATAGTCCAGCATCAGCAGCAGATCTTCGGAATCCGATCTGTCCTGTAAACCAAAATATCCCTCTGAGGCATTGTAGTTTTCCAGATAATACATTTTGTCTGAAGGTATCAGCTTGTGAAATTGCTCGCGGTAAGGCTTGAAACTCACGCCACCGTGACCATAAAATTCCAGATTTGGCCATACCTCCAATAAATTATCCTTGCCCGTGATTTCCAAAATACGCTTGGCCATCACAATATTCCAGGTTGGTACACCTGCTAGACTGGTTACATTTTCCTTAATGGTTATTTGGGCTATCTGTTCAATTTTCTCTTCAAAATTGGGATTTAAGGTCACCTCCATATTCGGGGTCCGCTTGAATTCTGCCCAAAAAGGGAGATTACGGATCAGGATCGAGGATAAATCCCCATAATAAGAGTCGGGACTGAAGTTATTGATCTGGGAAGAGCCACCGATGACAACCGATTTTCCCGTGAAAACACGGTTTTCGGGTCTATTGTGGCAGTAGATGGTCAACATGTCCTTACCGCCCTGAAAATGACATTCTTCGAGAGCCTCTTCACTGACGGGGATAAATTTGCTACGGTCAGAGGTTGTTCCCGAAGATTTTGCAAACCATTTGATGTCCGAAGGCCACAGAATATTCTGCTCACCTTTGATCATGCGGTCTACATAACCTTTGATATCATCGTAGTCCTGTATAGGGACACGTTCTTTAAATATTTCAGGTGTGAGTATACTTGTGTAATCGTATTTCTTTCCCCATTCTGTTGCCTCTGCGGTAGAAATTAAACTCTGGAACCATTCTTCTTGGACATCGTGTGGATATTTCATAAAAAGTTCGATCTGGTGAATCCTTTTTTTCATGAACCAAGTAAAAATGGAGTTTAATAAGGCCATAGGGGTATTCTTTTTGCTTTAAAATTTTTTCCTTCTCAATTCAAAATGACGACCAAGGTAGAATTTTCGCGCGAGCTCATTATCGGCAATCTCTTCAGGTGTGCCGGTCAGCATGATTTTTCCTTCGGTCAAAAGATAAGCTCTATCCGTGATGGATAAAGTTTCCTGTACGTTGTGATCGGTAATTAGGATACCAATATTGCGCGTTTTGAGTTTGGCAACGATCGTTTGTATTTCCTCTACGGCAATAGGGTCAACCCCTGCAAATGGTTCATCCAAAAGGATAAATGCTGGATTTGCCGCTAATGCCCTAGCGATTTCCGTACGGCGGCGTTCGCCCCCCGACAAAAGATCACCTCTGTTTTTACGAACGCGGTGGAGACTAAATTCGGATAACAATTCCTCCAGCTTGGCCATACGTTCTTCTTTGTTGGGATAATGGATCTCCAGTACTGCAAGAATATTATTCTCCACGGATAACTTGCGGAAAACAGAAGCTTCCTGAGCCAAATAACCTATTCCGCGTTGTGCACGTTGGTACATGGCGTCTTGTGTGATTTCTTGATCATCCAAGAATACTTTTCCTTCATTGGGTTTGATCAGACCCACAATCATATAGAAAGAGGTCGTTTTACCGGCACCATTTGGTCCCAATAATCCTACGATTTCTCCTTGCTCTACATGAAAGGACACGTTGTTGACAACCGTGCGTTGTTTATATTTTTTTATGAGATGTTCTGCCTTTAAAATCATCTTCTTGCTTTATCTTGTCACTATAAATTGCTGCTCTATGTGTTTCCTCAAAAAACAGATCAGACTGAATTTGATGCGGAAATCGCTGTTGGAGCATTTTGATGCAAATCTATGGTAAATATATTTAATATCTTCTTAGTATTAAGTATTTAGATCTTAGTATTTAGACCACTTTGGTGCTTTATGCTTAAGAAGCTAAGTACACCTTATTCAAATAAAAAAACTAGTATCGAATTCCCTTGATGTTAAGCTGTAAGTTTCTCTTGTTGCGCCACACGTTTTCCTCGATACTATAACAGATATCGAAACTCTGGCCTGAATTGATAAGACTGATATGTTCGGCCAATCCGAAACCGATGCAGTCAAAAGAGGCAGAGTCTTCCTGAACCACGGTCATTTTTAAATGATTTGTACCAACGGGGAAAGCCGAACCTACCGCACTTACCTTTTTGCTCAGGAAAATCGGTGCTTCATTCTGTGGGCCAAATGGCTCAAACTGCTGGAGTATGCGGAAAAACTTTGCGTCGATATCCTTTAGGTGAAGTTTGGCGTCGATCAGAATTTCCTGTGTCAGCATCTCTGGACTGATTCTTCGGGCGACAACCTCTTCAAAGCGATCTTGAAACAGACTTACATTATCAAGAGACATGGTTAGTCCAGCGGCGTATTTATGTCCCCCGAACTGTTCGAGCAGGTCGGCACATTCGTTTAGGGCCTCATATAAATCAAATCCGATCACAGACCTGCAGGATCCCGCGATATGACCATTTGTTTCCGTCAATATAATGGTCGGGCGGTAATATTTCTCCGTCAATCGTGAGGCAACGATCCCAATTACACCTTTATGCCAGTCTGCTTTGTACAGTACAGTAGATTTTCGGCTTTTGAGCACGACGTTCTCCTCAATCAGCGCCAGCGCCTCCTCGGTTATCTTCAGGTCAAAATCCTTGCGGACATTATTTTGGTCATCGATACTCGAACTGAAATCTTTAGCCTCCTGTAAGGATTTTGAAATTAATAATTTAACAGCATCCTTGGCATGGTCTATCCTTCCGGCGGCATTGATGCGTGGGCCGATCTGGAAGACAATATCATTGACCGTGAAGGTCTTTGTTCTATTATTGGAAAGGTCAATCAGGGCTTTTAGTCCAACGCAAGGGTTGGTATTGAGCTTGATTAATCCAAAATGGCTTAAGATTCTGTTCTCTCCGGTGATCGGAACAATGTCAGAAGCGATACTGACCGCGACCAGATCCAAAAACTGATAACAGGCATTGATATCCATGCCATTGGTCAGGATGAAAGCCTGAATGATCTTGAATCCGATGCCACAACCCGAAAGTTCTTTATACGGATAATCACAATCGGCACGTTTTGGATCTAACACGGCAAAAGCCTTTGGAAGTTCTTCTCCCGGCAGATGGTGGTCGCCGATGATAAAGTCTATCCCTTTGCTGTTGGCATACTCAATCTTATCGATGGCCTTTATGCCGCAATCCAATGCGATAATTAAAGTAAATCCATTTGCAGCAGCATAGTCAATACCTTGTGTAGATATACCGTATCCCTCCGCATAACGGTCGGGAATATAAAACTCAAGCTGACTATGAAATTCTCTGAAAAAGCTGTAGACTACGGCAACGGCTGTTGTGCCATCGACATCGTAGTCACCATAGATTAGAATTTTTTCTTTGTTGCCAATGGCCTGGATGATTCGGGATATGGCTTTTTCCATATCTTTCATCAAAAATGGATCGTGCAAATCGGACAATTGTGGTCTAAAAAACTGTTTTGCTTCATCAAAACTTCCAATTCCCCTGCTGACGAGCAACTCTGTTAATACAGCGTTGATATTTAATTCCTCGCGCAGTTTGTTGGTTATTTTGACATCAGTTTTAGATTTTAGTACCCACCTTTTTTGCATATCTTTGCACAATATTTTAAGTGTAAATATACGTTTTAAGGCTGGACTTACCTAATTCCTAAACCTGGTATTGACCATCTGTTGCTTAACGTGCATATTCCCAATGTTTTAAATATGGTGCAGGCTTATTCTCTATATGAAGGTTCTTTTTCCGTTGATAAAAGTAGAAAATTCGTTCCCTTTGATCCGGCTGTAGATGATCCGAAAGATCGTCCCGGATCCATGTTTATCCATGTTCATCCTTTTTTGATCAAAACAGAATCAGGTATTGTGATCTGTGATACCGGTCTGGGGCATACGGATGACCAGGGTGTGCTGAAGCTGTACAATAATATTCGCAAATTAGGTTATGAGCCCGATGATGTAAAATATGTATTGATGTCACATCTGCATAAGGATCATGCCGGTGGTATGGTAAAAATGGAAGAAGGCTCGCCCCGTATTGCATTTCCGGAGGCTGAATATATTGTGCAAAGGGGCGAATGGGAGGACGCCTATTCTGGTATCTCCAGTTCCTACCGTACAGAGATTTTTGATGTCGTCCAACGGAGCGGAAACCTTGTGTTGGTGGAGGGGGAAGGAGCGATAAATACTGAAATCAGCTATGTGCATAATGGCGGACATACACCAAATCACCAGGCATTTCACATCCGTACAGGGGGAGAGCACTATTTTTTCGGAGGCGATGTGTTGCCTGAACCCGAGGAAATTTTTCATAATTACGTGGCTAAATATGATTTTGACGGACGACGCTCGAAAGAGCTCCGACAGCGGTATTGGACAGAGGGGGCTCCAGAAGGCTGGATTTTTCTGTTCTATCACTCAAAAAATATAACCATGGGCCGTAGCCAGCTGCGTCCGGATGGAAGTTATAAGCTTATTGAAGCGGGGTAGAAAAAAAATGATATGTCAATCAAAAGCCTCGTGGAATTTGAATTCCACGAGGCTTTTTTGACGTCAGGTTTAATATCCAGCATTCTGCGGAAAAGCAACCTCAGTATTGCTGTCGATGACTTCCTGTGGAATAGGCCATAGCACATGTTTGTCCATAATGAGGCCTTTTGACTGGGGATTAAGCGCCTGTACACGGCGTAGGAAAACGTCGGCACCAAAGCGTGCTAATGTCATCCTGCGCATTTCTTCGCCCATAAGCTCTCTCGCACGTTCATCCAATATAAAATCTACGTTGATTGCCGAAGCATTGACTGGAGAGGCTTTGGCCCGGGCGCGCACCGCATTGATGGCATCCTTCGCCAGTTCAGGTTTATTGGCGCGCATATATGCTTCCGCCAATAAAAGATAGGTCTCGGCCAACCGTATTTTGACACGATCTTTCATATTGCCTTCAAATGCAGGGTTTGCCGCTGTTTTTCCATAAAAAAACTTCGTGATTGTAGGAAATACATTGCCAGAAGCAATGATTGCATCGGTCAATACAACTTTCTTACCATAGAGTTCCGGAACAGAAGGATCATTATAATACCAATCCCGTTTGATATTGTAAGGGGAATTTCTGATGTCTTGTTTTTCATAGCTATCCAGCCACCACTGGTACGGACGCACGTGACCGAGGCCCCTTCCTCCGAGTGAGTCGGCAAGGACAAAACCTTTTTGTTGGGAATAAAAAGGAACCCATGCGCGTTTGCTCCAATCTGTATAATTGTCACCACCTCCCTGCGTATTGTATTCCAATTGAATGGCCCAGATAGTCTCTTGATTGCCTGACGAACGATTCTGATTGTTTTCGATAAACATGTCGTGGAAATAGTCGCCGGGTTTGTCTTTCTCGGCTCCAAAGCGTTGATCGTTTAATTTAAAATAACCACTCTGAATCACTTTGTTAGCTGCTTCCGCAGCCAAATCTGGTTGACCAGCTTCAATATAAGCCTCAGCAAGATAATGCAATGCGGCCCATTTTGTCAATTTCCCTTCTTGTACAGTACCTGGGTTGTCCGGAAGGTTGTCTCCAGCATATTTAAGGTCATCAATCATATGCGCCAAGATTTCAGCTTTAGGTGTACGGGTAAAATCGCGGCGCGGTGTTACCGAAACCTTGTCTACCCAGGGCACATCTCCGTAGAGGTTGATCAAATAACGATAGCTATATGCACGGAAGAAACGGGCTGTAGCTTCCACACGTTTTGGATCATTCTCTTTATCTGTCCATTGGATTGTGTTTTTTGTTAATGCTTCCAGGATAATATTGGTATTTCCGATAAAACCATAGGCATACTTCCAGTAATTGCGCACATAGGATGAAGCTGCATCCAGTTTATAGTTACTAAATGGCGCTAAAGACCCATCTTGTCCTGTGGTTTTGATCGCGACAATGTCTGTGCCAACTTGTAAAGCTTCCTGCGGTGTTGCTCCCTGTGAAAATATACTGCCGTTCCAGGTCAGAAATTCCATCCGAGCATACGAGTATAGACCGTTCAGGCCCGTTTCAAAACCTTTGGTATTAATGTAGGTATTGTCAGGCGATTGAAAGCCGCTGGTATCTTCATTTAGGAAATTTTTGCTACAGCCAGTAAAGAATAGGCTAAGGCCAGCTAAAAGTGTATATAAAGTTGTGTTTCTTTTTTTCATGATATTTAACTGTTTAGAATTGAACATTTAGCCCTAATGAGAATGTTCTTGCTACCGGATAAGGGTAGGCAATATTTGTTGATGTGGGGTTTCCTGTCGTCGAACTGACACTTAATGCTTCTACATTGTACCCCTTTATTTTGGAGAACGTATAGATATTGCGTGCATTGATAAATGCCCTGACGGACGAAAGATTCAATCGTTCTAGAAAATCGCCTTCAAAGGTATAGCCCAGACTCAGATCACGGATCCGCCAATAGGAAGAATTAATATAGTAAGTATGGCCGCCAACTGGTGTGTATCCTGGAGATGGGATGTCCGTGTTTGGGTTTTCTGGAGTCCAATAAGGCATATCTGCGAGATAATTGGCTCCGTTATTTGGTAAAAAACGCTCGATATTTTTAAAGTCATCCACTTTTGTGCCGCCAAAAGCCCCGTTCATAAAAATAGAGAGGGAAAAGTTTTTGTAGGTAAAATCATTCCCAATACCGAGGGTGTAAGGTGAAATTTTGTTGCCTATGACTGTACGGTCGTTAGCGTCAATTTTACCATCATTATTTAAATCCGCTAATTTAGCATCACCCGCTTTCGGCTTAACAGTGTAATCTTTGGGGATTTCTTCACCTTCCTGCCATACGCCGATCACTTTATAGTCGTAGAAAACCCGAATGGGTTTGCCAATAAGCCAGGCATTGGTCAAATCATTTTTCCCATCTGCCCGCAATTTGGTTATTTTATTATTATTGTATGCAAAATTTATTGTTGTATTCCATTGGAAATTGTCATTTCTTAACGGGACAGCATTCAGGGTGACTTCGATCCCTTTGTTGGAGGTTTCGCCAATATTATTCAATACTGTATTATATCCATTCATCACCGGGACTTGTTCACTTAGCAAAAGATCTGTTGTTTTGGAAGTATAGTAGTCAATTGTTCCCGAGAGACGATTTTTAAGAATGCCGAAATCCAAACCTGCATTTAAGGATGAGGTGGTTTCCCAGGTTAAATTGCTTCCATGACCATTGAAATTCATCACCAGTCCTTTTACGGGGTCTAGCCCATAGATATAATCCACATTGGTCAACCGGTCATAGGTTTGATAAGGAGATACGGCTTGGTTCCCGTTTTTACCATAAGAAACCCGTAGTTTTAACTGATCAAAGTAATCTTGGACGTTCCCTTCTTTGGAGATTACCCATGCTCCGGCAATCGAAGGAAAGAAGGCATACCTGTTATCAACAGAAAAAGCGCTATAACCGTCCGAACGACCGGTTAATGTCAATAGATAACGATCTTTGAAGGAGTAGTTGATCCGTCCCATATAAGAGATCATCGCTGTATTCTCAAGCTTGGATTCCAATTTCAGATTTTTGGAAGCTGAAGCCATATTGTTGTACCCGGCATCGGAAACGAAATCATCGCCGGTCATTTTAGACGTTTTGAAGTTGGTTTTTTGTGAGGAATAAAGCCCAACTACATTAATTTTATGATCGCCAAAAGTCCGGTCATAAGTCAGTAAATTCTCCCAGGTCCAATCCCAAAAATGTTCATTATAAATCTCTCCCCGACCATTTACACCGCGTCCTGTCAACGTATTTGATCCATAATAGGAGTTTTCATTGATATTTCTGTAGTTCGTGCCGAATGTTGACTTGAAGCTTAACCCTTCAATTGGAAGTTTGACATCTAACCAGGAGTTTGCATATACAGTCCGTCGTGTATTGTCCCATTGACCATTTTCATCGGCGAAAGGGTGACCCCATAATGTTTGACCATACATTGGATAGGTAACGACATTACCATTATCATCCCGGTTTTTGCTATAGGGAGCTAGTTTTACTACGCTTTCTAAGTTGGGTTGTACACCATCACGATTGCCTTGTGATGCTTGCATGGTCATCCCTAGTTTTAGCCACGAATTTAGGCTTTGATTGAGATTTAAGTTGACATTGTAGCGTTCGTAAGGTGTATTTTTAACTACACCATCCTGATTGAGGTAACTTACTGATGCATAGTAATCAGATTTGTCAGTTCCGCCCGAAAAACTGAGCTGATGTTCGTGAATGGGAGCCGCATTGTTAAAGGCTTCATTTTGCCAATTGACTTCTTCGCCTTTCTTGTACTGTTCCAGGACATTCGCAAAAAGGTAATTTTCAGGATTGAGTTGGTCTCCCTTAGCGTCTTTTGATACTTGATAGTCGCGCATAAATTGAATGTATTGTGGGCCATTCATCAATTTCAGACGACGTTCTACACTCTGTAGCCCAAAATAACCATTGTAATTGATGCGCGCTTTTCCAGCGGCACCTTTTTTGGAGGTGATCAAAATGACCCCGTTTGCTGCACGTGATCCATAAATGGCCGTGGAAGAGGCGTCTTTTAATACAGAAATACTCGCAATGGTATTGGAGGAAATATCACCCAATGAGCCGCTGAAAGGGATTCCATCTAAGATGATCAAGGGATTATTGGAAGCAGATATGGAGTTTTCGCCACGTATATTGATCGCAGCGGTTTCCCCGGGTTTAGCATTTCCAGAATTGATTGCTAGACCGGAAATCTTGCCCTGCAGTTTGTCCACGATGTTTGGCGAATTGATCCGCTCGAGGGATTTGGCCTCCACTGTAGCGACACTTCCTGTCAGGTCACTTTTTTTCTGTTTACCGTAACCAACAACGACAACCTCGTCCAACATGTCCTCGGATTTTGTCAGTGTAACTTGAGTTGTTTGGGATACAGGTAACTCCCGTGCAATAAATCCGATTGAATTAAAGACTAATGTGGCATTTTTTGATGTGACTGTCAGCGTAAATACCCCATCTTGACCAGTGGTGGTTGCTACTGTTGTTCCCTTTTGTTGTACGGTAACCCCGCTGACAGGCTTTCCGGTTTCATCCACCACCTTTCCAGAAACGGATTGTTGTTGGACGACTTGGACAATGGCTGTCTTCGCATTATTAGGGAGCGCTGCAACATAACAAGGTGCTGCTACTGAAAGAATTGTTAAGGGCGTCAGTAGAATGAAATGACTCTTTTTGACCATAGTGTGTAATTTAGATTCGCTAGTTTTAATGGCGGCAAGTATAAAGAAATTCGATGGAGTCATTTCTTTGCTGAGCTGAACAAACGATTGCACCAACTACGAAAACGTTATAGAAATTCAATTTTGTAATAACGTTTTCACCAACAAATGGGGTCGCTGACTGATGTTTTAAATGAATTAAGCGGCCTAAAACTCGTTTTTCTGATCTTTTTTTAGTATTTTGGGGTAATCTGCTTGTTCATGTCCCCTGCTGTCGCGCGGAGAGGATTCGTTTAAGATTGAATTTTTGGTTAAATTTGTTTTTGATAAAACGGCGCTTTGCTGTTATTATGGGTATTTATTTAAATAGAAGATTATGTCTATTGTAAGAGAATCCGATCTGATTGGAATTGGAAAGAAATTTCAAATTGAAACTGATGCGGGAGACAATATGGTTGTTGTGATTCACGATGATGGTCGGCGGGAACTGTATCGTTATGATGATGAAGAGCATGAATCACGGTGTGTGATGACACTTAATGATGATGAGTCTCGTCAGATAGCAGGTATTATAGGCGGTCTATCCTATAAGCCCAAGGCATTGGAAACAATTGAAGTGGCTTTGGATGACTTGCGTATCGAATGGTATAAGCTTGAAGGCAAATGGGAAGGAGCAGGGAAAACGATCGGAGAATTGGAGGTACGGCAACGTACAGGAGCGTCCATTATTGCCGGGATCAGAGATGATGAAACGGTCATCAACCCGGGACCATCTTATCTGATCACTCCGGGAACGACTTTGGTCATCGCCGGAAAGAAAAACAACATCAAACTTTTAAAGGAAATTTTACTGTAATCTATGCTATCACATACCCTAATATTGGAAATTGGAATCGCTGTCGGACTTGTAGCCATTGTTGGATTGATTGCCAACAAGCTTAAGTTTTCCGTTATTCCTTTTTTCATTATTATAGGGATGGTTTTGGGACAACATGCACCGCAGATAGGGATGGTAGACCTCACATTTACCGAAAGCAAACCCTTTATAGATTTTATGGGCCGGCTAGGGGTGTTGTTCCTCTTATTCTATCTGGGACTAGAGTTTTCAGTTAATCGACTGATTAAATCCGGTAAGGCTATCGTAACAGGAGGAACAATCTATGTACTGCTCAATTTTACCTCGGGACTATTGATCGGATGGCTGATGGATATGCCTTTTAAGGAGATGATGGTGCTGTGTGGTATCATGACCAGCTCTTCGACTGCGATCGTTGCTAAGGTGCTCACTGACCTTAAACGAACGGCAAATCCAGAGACAGAGGTTATTATGGGAATGATCATGTTTGACGACCTGTTTATTGCCATGCACATTTCCTTTCTTTCGGGACTGATATTAACAGGTAGCAGTTCGTTTTGGACCGTAGCAGGGACCTCCTTGCTGGCATTGGGCTTTATCTTAGCCTTTTTGGTTTTGGGCCGTAAATTGGTGCCGGCCATAGACCGTTTATTAAAAGACAAAACTTCCGAACTATTTATATTGGTCATCTTTGCACTGCTATTTATCGTTGCAGGATTTTCGGAGACCATTCATGTTGCTGAGGCGATCGGTGCTTTGATGGCAGGATTGGTGCTGGCAGATTCGCAGTATATTAAGAAAATTGAAGCGATGGTACTGCCTTATAAGGACTTTTTTGGGGCAATGTTTTTCTTTAGCTTCGGACTATCCATAGATATGATGTCGCTGGGGGGAGCCGTGTTGTGGGCTTCTATAGCCGCTGTGGTGACCGTCATGGGTAATCTTGCTTCAGGTTATTTTGCAGCCAAATTCTCGGGAATGAAACCGAAAACTTCTTTTGATATTGGTTTTACGCTGTCGGCACGGGGAGAGTTTTCGATTATCATGGCCAATATCGGTAAAGCAGGTGCTTTGCTTCCTGTAATTCAGTCATTCGTCGTGGTGTATGTATTGATCCTCTCCATTGTATCGCCGCTTTTGACCAAGGAATCCCGCAAGCTATGGAAATTGCTCTTTGGAAGTGATGCCAATACAGCCAAACCGCTGAAGAAACTGAGCGACCTGGAAAATAATAGTACCGGTTAATGCTAATGTTACTTTTTTGCACTGATCATTAGCAGTTACGACATATTTAAAATAACATCACAATAAAAATGCCTCCGAAAGACTATTAGGAGGCATTAAATATTTCTCAAACGATTTCTACAGGAACCCAAGTTCAAGCTTTGCTTCTTCAGACATCATATCTTTGGTCCAGGGCGGATCAAAAGTCAATTCCACCAAGGCTTCTTTGATCCCCGCTATTCCAGCAACTTTCTCCTGCACTTCATTCATGATTTCACCTGCCACCGGACAGCCGGGAGCAGTGAGTGTCATGACAATTTTTGCAATGCCATCCTCTTTAGTAATAATTTCGTAGACGAGACCCAGATCGACGATATTTGCCGGTTTTAATTCGGGATCATAGATTGTTTCCAGTGTAGCTTGGATCTGAGATGCCAAACCCAGCTTATCCATTACAATAATGCTCATTTGTTCAATTTTTTATCTTTAATAGCGTCTTTATAGATCGCTAATAATTCGCTTTCGTTTATTTCAGGAGTAAATTTACTAAAATAATAGGCAAGACAGGTCTTTCTTATCTCATCTTTTTCATCCGCCGGCTTGGCATTCCACTGCGTCAGACATGCCGTAATTTCTTTATTATTGTGCGGATCAAATGTCTGTCCGGTTCTCTGCGGGATGATCAATTCCGGTAAAGATCCTAATTTTGAACAGAGTACGGCCGTTCCGACGGAGTAAGCTTCAAGGATCGTGATTGGCATTCCTTCGAAACAGATGGAAGGAACGATCAGCGCCTGTGCTGCGGCAACGAGGGGTAAAATTTCCGCCCGGGATTTAAAACCGAGATAGCTGATATTGGAATGCCCGCTTATGCTTTTCACGACCTCCTCTTCCAGTGGTCCGCCACCGATGATACGGAGTTCCAACCTAGTTCCTTTGACGGACTCAATCAGTTGCAATATTCCTTTTTCGTCGGAAAGCCGCCCCACATAAATAAAATAAGACTGCGAGATTTCTGAGCCTATGGTGGCAGGAAAAACAAAATTGGGTTTTACCGCAAACTTTTCGGTAGATATGCTTAATGTCGACTCCGCAAATATAGACTTGGCAAAGCTGCTTAAATTAATATAACGATTCACCTTTTTCCAAGTACCCATTCGACGGTGAAGCCAGTAATTCAGTGCAAGCAGGAATGTTTTGACTGTAGAATTATTAAATGCCTTTTGTCGAACTGCTGTCCAGGGAAATTCTTCATGCAAAGAATCCAGAAATAAATGATTATGATGGTATAGCGTTGCCGAGGGGCAGAGCAGCCTAAAATTGTGCAGTGTCATTACCTGTGGTATCCCCAGTTTGGCGATCGTACGTATCAGGAGCGGGCCAGAGGCATAATGCGTGTTATGGAGATGGACAATGTCTGGTTTAAACGCGTGAATTGATTTCTTCACACGCTGTGCTGCAAAGATATTCCAAAAAGATCCTATCGTCTGAAGGGCCCCGCGCCAACCTTTTTTATTTTGAAAGGTCAGGGTATGTACCTCGTGCTCCCGGGATAGGAGCGATGATTCCTGTTGAAAAACAGTATCTTCACCGCCAGGTGCTTGATAAAATGTATGGATAATCAGTATGCGCATAACAAAAGACTTATACAAATGTACAATTTTGAGCTGACTTGCTTTGGTGGTACAAAATTGCCATTTCTATATGTTATTGCTATATTCGCATGATTCGATCGTAAAGATATATGCAACACTTACAAAAGCTCGTGATAGAGGCGATAGAGACAAGTCAATTTCCTGAAACTCCAACAAATTTATATGATCCGATACGGTATATATTGACTTTGGGCGGCAAGAGGGTTAGACCAGTGCTTACATTGATGGCGGCCGAGTTATTTGGCATGCAAGAAATGGAACAAATTATTCCGGCGGCAAAGGCCGTGGAATTTTTTCATAACTTTTCCCTGATACATGACGATCTGATGGATCAGGCACCCTTGCGAAGGGGAAAAACCACCGTTCATGAAAAATGGGATGCAAATATTGCCATTCTGTCCGGAGATGGACTATTGGTCAAGGCTTACGAGGAAATTTCCAAATGCAATCCGGTCTATTTGCCGGCAACTTTGCGAATTTTGAGTAAGGTGGCCATGGAGGTCTGTGAAGGCCAACAGCTCGATATGGATTATGAAAGCCGCGGATCATTGCTTATGGACGACTATTTGGAGATGATCCGTTTGAAAACATCTGTCCTCTTAGGAGGGGCATTGCAATTGGGCGCTATTCTTTCAGGAGCGAACGAACAGCAGCAGCAACTGATCTATGATTTTGGGGAAAATGTTGGTTTGGCTTTCCAGCTGCAGGACGATATATTGGATGCCTACGGCGATCCCGATACTTTCGGTAAAATCGTTGGCGGTGATATTATAATCAATAAAAAAACCTTTTTACTGGTTAAATTGATGGAGGTTATTGCTCCGGAGGATGTGCCCATGATGCAACATTTATTACATGCAACTGTCGAGGCGGTGCCGAACAAAGTCGAAGATATGCTCAAATTATACGAAAAGTATCAGGTCCGAAAATCGGCAGATGAACTAAAGGATGTCTATACCCAGCGTGCATTTGAAAAAATGAGCGCATTGGATGTACCAAAGGAACGTAAGGAAGCGTTATTACTGTTAGCAAATAACCTTTTGGTTAGACAGCAATAGATAGAAAATTCCATTAAAATTCGTATTTTGTCAATAAATGGCTATTTTGTACTAAATAATTAAATAAATTTTAGATAACGTTCATGGATCCTTTAAAAATTACCGTATTTCAAGCATATTTATTCTGGGAAAATATTGAAAAAAATCTGAATAATCTGGCATTGAGGCTATCTGCGTTACGTGAAAAAACAGATTTGATTATTTTACCGGAGATGTTTAATACGGGGTTCACGAACAACGTCGAAAAATGTGCCGAACCAGCCAATGGTCCTACCACGAGATGGCTGTTTGAAATGGCAAGTTCATTAAATTGTGTTGTCGCCGGCTCATTGATCATTGAAGAGGGTGGAAAATACTACAACCGCTTTCTATGGATGTTCCCTGATGGCAAATATGTGAAATACGATAAACGTCATCTTTTTGGCATGTCAAAAGAAAGCGAGTATTTTGAACCCGGCAACGAACGGATTTTAGTCGATATCAAAGGTTGGAAAATATGTCCTATGATCTGTTATGATCTCCGGTTCCCGGTTTGGTCCAAGAATCAAAATGCAGCATACGATATTCTTGTTTATACAGCTAACTGGCCTGATAAGCGTTCGGCACATTGGAGAGCACTTATCCCTGCACGTGCTATTGAAAACCAAGCTTATGTTGTCGGTGTGAACCGGGTGGGGCACGATGGTAATGATATTTATTACTCGGGTGGATCAATGTGCATATCACCGTTAGGTGATGTTGTCTACTATAAGCCCGAAGATGAAGACTTATACACCTTTACTTTAAACCCGAATGACCTGCTAGAGGCTCGTGAAAAATTCCCGTTTCTAAAGGACTCTGATTCGTTTACAATCGGATAACACTTTCTTGCTGCGGGAGAAGTCCTCCTAAAATTAGGTATAAAGACAAGCAATTTTATTTTGTTTGTATCCCTTTTTATTCCTAAATTCAGTCTACTATAAATCGTTTATGATGATTTATTAACATCTATTTATTGCATGTTGATAAAATTTGTTTGACACAACTGTAGAAAAGCGTAATTTAGGCTAAGTATTAGCCAAAATAAGTTTAGTTTTTTTTATCTTGATTTGAGCATAATATGATTAGCAACATAAGTTGCGTAAACAACCATAACCATAATTTATATGTTAGACCAAGATTTAGTATCGCAAGAGTATTTTTATAATTTCCTGACGGGGAAATATTCAATTGCCGTTATGCGGAGATTGCAGCGTAATCTCAAGGAGGCAGGCTTAAGTATTACTTCAGAGCAATGGAGTATTATGTACAATCTGTGGGTAGAAGAGGGACTGACCCAACAGGAGCTGGCGATCCGCACATTCAGGGACAAGCCAAGTGTAACGCGCCTGATCAACAATCTGGAGCGGCTTAATCTGGTTATCCGTGTTAATGATAAAAACGATAGACGTTCGAATTTGATCTATTTGACCAAAACTGGCCGCAAAATGAAGGATGAAGGTATGAAACAGGCCAATAATACGATCGAACAGGCATTGGGAGGGTTGACCGATGATCAAATAGCACTTTCGCATACCGCTTTGCATCGCGTATTATTCAATTTGAAATAGTTATCGGGAATATACTTAGGAATCACATGGATTATGAAATTAGCTGAGATAAAAGGCCAATAGGGGAAAAGAAAAATAAGAAGCCCTCAGCGTTAATAACGACTGAGGGCTTCTTGTATATAGTTGCTAGACCAAAGTTTAATCTTCGAAAAGCTTGCTTTCAAAGTCCGTGTGGCTATTGACCAATTTTCCTTCGGTGCCAAAATAGATCTCCTGAAAACTTAAGGTCCGTATTGCATCCACTTTGCGATAGAATTTGTCAGCGGATACGTCGGCCAAGGTTTTGAACCCACAGGCTTCCATGATCTCAACAGTGGCGCGTAGTGTATTGCGGTGGAATTGAGCAACACGTACGTACTTGTCGTTCACATCCAGTCCTTTGTACAGATGCGGTTGTTGCGTGGCAACACCGACCGGACAAACGTCTTCGTTACATTTCAGGGCCTGAATACAACCTAATGCGAACATCATTCCACGTGCACTATAACATGCGTCGGCACCCAGAGCAATTACTTTTAAAATATCAAAACCAGTAACGATACGGCTTGATACAATGACCTTGATGTGTTTTTTCAGACCGAATGCAATCAGGGTTTTGGTTACAAACGCCAATGCATCATATAGCGGCATGCCGAGGTTGTCCGTAAACTCCAGTGGTGCGGCCCCAGTACCACCCTCAGATCCATCGATAGAAATAAAGTCCGGGAAGATCTGCGTATTTTGCATGGCATTGCAGATGTCCATAAATTCGTGCTTATCACCGATACATATTTTAAATCCGATAGGTTTTCCTCCCGAAAGATCGCGCATCTGTTGGATGAAATGCATCATTTCCGTTGGTGAAGAAAAAGCACTGTGTGCGGGCGGGGACATCACATCCGTGCCGGGAATGACATGGCGTATTGCAGCCACTTCGGGTGTATTCTTTGCGGCTGGTAAGATACCGCCATGACCGGGTTTTGCACCCTGTGAAAGCTTAAGTTCAATCATTTTCACATTTTCACGGTTTGATTTCTCCCTAAAAAGTTCAGGGTCAAATTTACCTTCCGAATTACGACAGCCGAAATAACCGGTACCTACCTGCCAGATCAAATCACCGCCGTTGTTGTGGTAATCACTGATACCACCTTCGCCAGTATTATGCGCAAAATTCTGTAGCGCAGCACCTTTGTTTAAGGCGGTAATAGCAGTTTTGCTTAACGCACCGTAACTCATTGCTGAGATATTGAATACACTTAAGCTATAGGGCTTTTTACAGGCTTCATTCCCAACTTTAGTACGTAAATCATGGTTTTCAATATGACAGGGAAAAACGGAATGCGCAGCCCATTCATTACCAACGGCCTGTGGATCTGTTTGCATACCAAATGCAACTGTCTCGCGCTGATTTTTTGCCCGTTGATAGACAATGGAACGCTGTCTCCTATTGAACGGACGACCATCCATATCGGATTCCCAAAAGTATTGTCTTAATTCGGGACGAATGGATTCAAAGATATAACGAAAGTAACCAACCAAGGGATAATTGCGTAAAATTGCATGTTTGGTCTGGAAACTATGGTATAAGGCGATCAACAATAGCGGGAATGGAATGATCAATAACCAAAACCAGCTCGATGTAAATATAAAGCCAAATGATACAATGATTAAATTAATCACAATCATTATTGAAATAATGAGTTTTCTAACTTCCATAGAAAATACGATTGTTTAGTTTTAATTCGCTATTTTAATGTTTAGTCCAATTGAATATACTATTGCTCAATTAGCATTCCAAAATGCGCTTTTGGACAGAGCAAATGTACTAAAGTTCCCTAAGTAAATAGTTATATTTACTATGCTAGAATAAGTTTTGATAAGTTTATAACTGTTTCTAACAAACTATTTTCTTTTAGTAATCTGATGCGACAAAAGTTGATAGATTTGCTGTAAATCTGGTTTATTGCTAATAAATTTCAAATGTTTTTGCTGTGTTGCTTCATCTCCCCGGATTGCCGGACCTGTCTGAACTGTTATCGGAACGTGATTTTGAACTTTTTCTGCCGTTTCCAAGATGATCGGTCTGACCAGATCAAAGGAAAGATTATGCTCTTCTAATAGCTCATAAGCGAACTGATATAAAATATTTGAAAAGTTGTTGACCATGACTGAAGACAGGTGGATCGCCAATCGTTGCTGTGAATTACACAAGATGCTTCGGGAAGAAAACGTGCGTGCCAGCTGAAGTAAGCTGTTCGCAATGCTTGTATCGCTGCCTTCGACACAAAATGGAATGAGCGAAAAGTCAACGGTTTTGTTTTTGGAGAGCGATTGCGGCGGGTAGATGACACCATAATTCCTGAAGCGGTTCAAAATAGCCATATCGGTAGCTCCAGAGCAGTGCACAACAATCCCTTTGATGTCCTGTGGCATTGTTTCTACAAGTGTGGGAATAGCCTCGTCGGAAACGGCGATAAGATAAAGATCGGCATTGCGCAGCAGTTGGGATAGATCGTCCGTACCCGTGCATTGAAGCGCAAAGGCCAATGCATCCGCATTGGCCTTTGTTTTACTATAGATTTGAACGATCTGATGTCCTAGTTGTTGAAATGCTTGTCCAAAATGCGTTGCGGCATTTCCGCTTCCTAAGATGACAATATTCATTATTTTGCTAGTTTTCGTTTTTCCTCTTTATTTCTTCTGACAATAGACATGATAAAACCAATGGTCATGACAATCGTTCCACACCAAAAGAAATTGATGTAGGGGAATTTGATCGCTTTAAAGACCACCCATTTTTTCTCAGGCAATGGTTTTTGGTAGACCATGATTTCCAGTTTATCCTTGTCCGGTTTGATTCCCGTAAACCTAAATTTAAGACCTTGATCAGTGACATCTTTATTGAAGTCATAAACTCCTCCGTCCTTGATCAAATAAACCGGTTGTACCTCATATTGTTTATTGTCAGCCGCAAAGACCTTTATTTTCAAACCTACCATCACATCGTTGGGGCCTTTCGGGATTTTTTCTAATTGCGCTTCTTTATTCAGCCCCTCAATGACATAATACCCGTTGCGATAACGTAAGGTATCACCGATGCTGACTTGATATGTCGCAGGTTCTTCATAATCTTCAAAACCTGTTTTTTCCTCGTCCGCTACTTTGGCGTGCTGCGCCTGACTTTCAGCTGCAGCAGCAGTGATCAGCGTATATACGTCATGTGTAATATAGTGTTTTGTTGCCGGAGTACCGATCAGACCGCCCATCTTGGCATTGTTTTGCGCAAAGGGCTGTAGGATAAATTCTTCTTTCACTTTACCTGTTTCCTCATCAACACGTTCGTATTTGATTTTGTAATAGGTATTTGGTGCTACAATACTGTCACCGATATAGGTGATTTTATATTCACCCATCTGCACGGGCTGTCCTTCGGTTAGGAATAGGTTTTCACCCGGCTTTTCAACTTTGTCAAATCCCGATACGGCGATGTATCCTGTATTGTTGACCGATATGACTTCATTTGTTGCAGCAGCGACCATTGCGCCGATCAACAGCAGTCCAAAACCAATATGGGCAACCGAAGAACCGGCCAATTTCCACTTACCTTTGACTGCATCACCCAGCACCCGGATATTCGCCAGGATACAAAAGATGCTGGCAAAAGTGATCAGGATATAGATCAGGTTGGTATATGTCTTGGTAAAATAGGAAATAATTGCCGTCAGGATAATTGCCACAGCGAGCGATGCTACCGTAGATGCTAAAAATTTGCGGCTATCGGTGCGTTTGTATTTTAAAAACTGCGTAAATCCGGTCATAATCATAACGATAACCGCGAAACCGGATTGCCATTTATTATAGTGTTGGATTGGTTCCAGGGGCGGCGCTACCTTGGTGCCAAAAATCTTGTTAAATACCGGAATGGAGGTAGAGGCAATGATCTGTGCACAGGCAACAGTCAGTACCAAAGCACCGATAAATAACCAGAATTCTCTCGAATAAATATCTTCATCTTTTTCAGTGATCGGCATTTCTTTCTTTTTAACAACAAGAAAGACAACCATAATCGCTAAAAATGCAACGTTGAATAAGATCAGCTGTCCGCTCATACCTAAGTCGGTGAAAGAGTGTACGGAGGTTTCGCCAAGAACACCACTACGCGTCAGGTAAGATGCATAGATCACCAGCACAAAGCTGATCATCGCCAGAAATGTTGCTGTAAAATAAGAATGCCCCGAGTTTTTATAGGCAATCATGACGTGTACCGCCGCGATCAAGGTAAACCAAGGAATAATGGATGCATTTTCTACAGGATCCCAAGCCCAGAATCCGCCAAAGTTAAGCGCTTCGTATGCCCAGAATGAGCCCATAATAATACCGGCTCCAAGAATCATGACCGCAAATAGCGCCCAAGGTAAAGCCGCATTGATCCATTCTTTGTAACGCTTGGTCCATAAAGCACCTGTCGCATAAGCAAAAGGAACAATCATCGATGCAAAACCAAGGAATAAGGTCGGCGGGTGAATCACCATCCAATAATTTTGTAGGAGCGGATTTAAGCCGTTACCGTCTTTAAGTAGTGATAGATAGTTTGCTTCCTTCAGGATAGGGAAATTCATTGCGTCACGTAATAGGATGAATGGGGAACTTCCAATACGTAATCCCAATAATTCAACGCCTATGATCATCGAGGCTAAAAAAGCTTGACAAAGCATCACGAAAGTCATCACGGAAGTTTCCCAGCTTTTGGCTTTGAATAGCAATATCGCTCCTAATACCGTTTGCCAAAAGGTCCACAGCCAGAAACTTCCTTCCTGTCCTTCCCAAAAGCTCGAAATAATATAATAGGTAGGTAAGTCTCTCGAAGAGTGTGCAAACGCGTAATTATATTCAAAAAAGTGGTTGTAAATAATGTAAAATAAAGTTGCGCCGACTGCTACCACAGAAACTGCATTAATCCAGAATGCGATGCGGGCGATCTTTTTCCATGAAGTCTCTTCAGGGTTTTTAGTCGCAAAAAAGTAAGCGATACAAGATAAAAGTGCAGCACCAAAAGAAAGAACAATAAAGAACTGTCCGATCTGCCCAGGGAGCAGGTGCTCACCAACGTAATTAACGTCCATTGAAAAATTGATTTTACAAATTAATTATTGAAAGCTGTGGCATTGATTTCCGTCACGACCGATTTATCGTTATATTTCGAAGGACATTTCATCAATATTTTACTCGCTCTAAACACATTCCCGTCCATTTTACCAGTCAATACAATCTGTTCTGAACGCTCGATGTCCTGCGGTTTTGCACCTCTGAAGACAACCTCGCACTCTGTACCATCATTGTCGTACATGAAAAAGCTGAATTTGTTGGCATCTGTCTTTGGGTCATAGTGGAGCGCCTTATCTTTGTTGAGCTGGCCGACCACATATAGTTCTGTTTTCTTTTCTTTTGCCTCGGAAAATGTCGAGTAGGTACTTGAATCCGTATAGATAACAAGTATCATGGCAATTGCCACTGCAATAATAGCGATTAGAATGATGGAACTTTTTTTCATCCGTTAATTTGTTTATTCATTTAGTCAATTTTCTCTTTTAAGGCATTCATGCTGCCTTCGGCGGTCTCGTTTGCGATGAAGCTATCATGAGCAACTGTTCGGGAAATGATCTGAACAAGTGAGCACTTATGACAGTTTCGTTCGTAGTATTTGTTTATGTATTTGCGACCACCTTCAGAGATTTTATGTTTCCCTTAAAATAAATTAGGTGTCAACATCAAAGAGCGCTTTACATGCGGTCATTTTGACAATAACTGACACTTAATCGAATGCAAAATTACAAATAGATTTGCGAAGAAAGGAATAATGCAACTTTTCGACATTATTTATATTTGTTCTAAATAGGTTGTTGTGTCTGAAAAAATGAGGTATATTTGGATGCTTTTGAATAATTTAAGTCGAGATTTAATATTTTGTCGCAGTTTATATCGCATGAATTTTACAATTACCTGTTAATATGAGTGTTGCTTTGCGGTCGTTACTGCTCTTATATGGAATTATATTTCCTTTTTTTTTGGTCTTTGGGCAGGTGAGGTTGCGCAATCAGGAACTTTCTATTCAGAATGACAATGATGTCTATCTATTGATCGGCCAGGACAGGTATTATACCAATGGCATCAATGTCAACTATCGTATTGCGCTACCGCCAAGTGGCACTTCAGAAATTTCAAATACAGTACTGGACTTTGAACTTGGACAACGGATCTACAATGGTATTAGCATGATGGATTACCGTCGGCAAAATAAGAAATATGACCGGCCTTTTGCGGGGTACCTGTATTTGAGCGCCGCGGCGACCCATTTTTTGAAGGCGGAGCAAGTTGTTGAACTGAAAGTGGAGTTTGGGCAAATCGGATCCCGGTCATACGGTGAGGAAGCACAGAAGTTTATCCACCATCTTTTTGGAATGTATGAGGCCACAGGTTGGGAAACGGAACTGCGCAATGCCTTTGGGGTGGATCTGCAGGCAAAATATCTGAAAGGAATTTACCGGAATGAAACGCAGTCCTTTGATCTTGGTGTGATGGGAGGAGGAGTTCTGGGCATGAACAATACCAATATCGAAGCTGGAATTCCGATACGTGCAGGTAAACTTAAATCGTACCACGCTTCGACCTTTACCCATGGACATTTGACGCAAGCCCGCAGTGACAACGAGAAGGAATGGTATTTTGTTTATCAACCTAGTTTTGCTCGCGTTTTTTATAATTCCACCATACAGGGCGGATTGGGGAAGGATGATCCTATCGGCGCATTATATCAGATTGAACCTTGGATGCTAAGTCACCGGATAGGTTTCAGCTGGTCCAACCACAAGGTCAATTATGGCATTAATTATATTTTCAATTCCAAGGAACTTAAGTCTGTCTTTCATCGGCATCAATACGGACAGATATTCTTTACTTATCGCTTTTAGCCGTTATTTACTGTTGTTTCCGTGATTGGATCAGAGAGTTTCTGTCCGATGAGTCTGGTGGTCAACATCGCAGCCACGCTGTCGCCGGTCGCGTTGAGCATCGTCGCCAACGGATCTACTAAAGTCGCAATAATCATAATCGAGGGAATGACTTCTGTCGGCATTTGATAAACTGATATGATGAGCATCTCGCCGATATATCCACCGTTTGGAATACCACCGGCAACGATACTGACCAGCAAGGTAATCCCGACAGCCATAACCAAATTGGTTGGCTCAAAAAAATCTTGTCCACTCAACAGCAGTGCAATGTAAATTTTAAAGATACAGGCGATGGCTGAACCATGTTTATGCAGGGTTGTACCTAGCGGGATGACAACACTGGCGACGGTATCGGGTATGCCAATCTGTTTTGCTGCCAATAAGTTGGCCGGCATGGTGGCGAGGCTGCTGCAACTGCTGAGCGCAGTCAGAGAAGGTAAAATATTGTTTTGCCAGTATCGTTTGACACCTTTGAGACCAAATGCAAGAAAGGCAAAAAGACTAAATATCGTGAAGAAGTAGAGTAAACCAAAAATATAATAGAGACCGATGGGTTTGGCATAGAAGCCAAAGAGCTGTGGGCCAAGCGTACCGACTTGATAGGCAAAGTAAGCGCCGAGTCCGATCGGGGCCAGATTCATGACCATGACCAATAAATTGCCCATGACGGCATTTCCGGAATTGATAAATTTTCGGAACATATCAGCGGAAGCACCCGATCTGCGTGTGGCGATCCCCACTAAAAATGAGAATATCACAAAAGCAAGCATATTCTGGCGGGATAATAGACTGGAAAATTCACTAACAGTCAGGAACCGGACCATTTTCTCGCCCCAGGAATCCTGTGTAGCTGTATCGATGACATCTTTGGCCTGCTCAATCGGAAGGTCTGAACTGACGGGAAACAGATAGAGGAAAATAACACTGCTGACACCGGCAACGACAATCCCGACCACAAATACCAGCGACATCATGCCAATGATACGACCCAGTACACTGTCACCTTCGATATTGGCGACCGATGAGGCTATTGCAAAAAATACCAGGGGTATGACGCTGACAAAGAGCAAGTTTAGGAAGATATCCCCAATTGGCTTCAGGTTATTCACAAAATGTGGAAAAAATATGCCGATTAAACTTCCGATACTGATGCCAAGGAGCAACAATAGGATGCTGCCATAGTTCTGTATAAAAGTTTTTGCCGAGTATGCCATTAGGTTCAGTAATTGTTTCGTGTTTACGACGCTAAAATAATCTTTTTATCTATTATTTTCATTTAACACTTCGATAAAGATTAATCGGGATTTATTCAAACCAGCTTTTTATCTTTGAACGAATCTTCTGATGGAAGACCGCCGAAGTATGAGGCCTTATTCATGGCTTGTTGGGCTGAGGGGGCGTAAGGGATATTTGATTTTATTAATAATGAGTATGACGAACATGGATTTTGTAACAACGGGAGATGGCTCGAAGACATTGTACAATGCGGAGATCGGTGAATGCTACCATTCAAAACACGGTGCTGTCCAGGAAAGTAGGCATGTTTTTATCAAAACCGGTTTGGATCACTATGTGCAAAAGACAGGAGCTTCGGATGTCTCCATTCTGGAAGTAGGATTCGGTACCGGACTTAACTTTCTGCAAACAGCAGACTACATCCGGGATAAGTCAATTCAGGTAGACTATGTCGGAATCGAAGGTTTTCCGTTACCGCTAGCGACTGTTGCCGCAACAGGATACAATGAGACCGTCGATGAGACAGTCTGGTCAGCTTATCTCAGTCACTATGAAGGCGCATTGCAGCGGTCGGTCCGAATTCACGAGCGTTTACAGTTCTACATTGCTCATACTTTATTGATGGATTTCCAATCCGAAAAACGGTTTGACGTGGTGTATTTTGATGCTTTTGCTGCCATACATCAGCCCGAAATGTGGAATGATGCGGCATTGGCGCATGTGGCCCAGTTCGTTAAACCGGGCGGCGTTTTTGTTACTTATGCCATTACAGGCAATCTCAAACGTAGTATGAAATCTTTGGGCTTTTCCATCGAGAAAGCTCCCGGGGCACCGGGAAAAAGAGAAATGTTGCGTGCGACTAAGCAATGAAAGATAAGCTAAGATTCTTGCGTGCTCTTGCAGTTCATGTACAGATTGATTATCGTACCGATCCATCCGAACTCGAACAACTGATTCTCAAGATAATGGAAAATTATGACAGCGATGTTATCAAGCTGTTTTTCAAACCAGACTCGTGGTCGAGCCATCAACGAACTTTTAAGGCAATGGTGTATAGTAGATAGGAGGATATGAGGTGATTTGTACTTCTACCGACTGAGTCCGTCTTAAATAGGCGCTTTTATTGACCAAATCTGTAATATCACGCAATGCGGTATCAGTAGATATGATCAATAAGGAATATTTACCGCAAAAAAAGCGGAGAATAAACTGCTTATTCTCCGCTTTTTCATAAACTTCATTGATTTATATCATTACTTCCGTCTAATAACATTCCATATCAGATCGCTTTAGATAATGGATTATTTATTCTTTAGCAGCCTTTCTAAATACTCCACCTTAGCTTTTTCGGCTTCTAAAAGGCGTTCGTAGAGCCTTTTATTTTCTTCATATGCTTCGATGAGTTTATCAGCTGGATTAAAAGTAAATGTTGGATTGTTACTATATGCGCCAGCGCCACTATTATCGTGAAAATTATTAAAATAGTTGAATACAGCCTCTTCGCTAAAATTCTCGATAGCTTCTGGAGTAACATCTAATGCTTCCGCTACCTGAGTCAATAGGCTTGCTTCTATCTCAGCACTGCGCTCCATATTGGATACTGCTTGTTGACTCACACCCAGTTCGAATGCTAAAGCCTCTTGTTTCATTCCCCTAAGTTCGCGGATACGACAGATTTTTCTTCCTATATGGTTTGTTGTGTTGGTTGTACTCATAAGTCCAAAGTTAACAAATATTCAGTGTTTAAGATACGAAATATCTTTAGATGGTACAAAACAAGTATAACCTTGTAGGATACAAATTGCGCTTGGTTTTATACAAGTCGTTTTGGTTCGGTACGTAGATGATACTGTGTTTATTTGTGTAAATCAAAATAGACTTGATATGAAGAAGAAAGGTAAAAACAAGGTTGTAACGGTAGACATGTATCATAAGTATGCCGAAATCGACGAAATGTATGGTTCAAAGGTTAGAGACCTCAAATTGGATATTCCAAGTAATCTCAGAATGTTATGTGCGATACTCGATGTTAAAGTAGAAAAACTGTTAAACGACTTTATGTGGATGTTAAGCTATTCCCATCATAACTCAGCTACTGCTAAACAACGGAAGGCAGCTAATAAATTTTTTCTCGCTTGCGAATATGGACTGCCTTTGTATTCCAAAAAGCAGATCAATCAAATGTTTGGTGAACTAAAGGCTGACCGAGAAATTTATGAAACGACCGAGGGTATGGATCATGAAGACTTGAAGCTCTTTTGGACAAACAATCATATGTATAAGCAGCATTGGTTTAAACGCTGGTTTGAAAAAATAGACCGAGCTAAAGGGGATATATCAATACTTAACGAACATTAACTGAGAAAGCATGAATGATTTTAACAATTTAATTGTCCGAACTCGCTGTAAAATAGTCCTTGCACATGGCAATCAACTAAAGAATTTTACCGTATCACATTAAGAATCTTTTAGGTCAAAAGTAAGCTTGTCAGTGGAAGGTATGAATGAGTAGGAAAATACGGGAGGTTGAAGCGATTTAATTAGAATAAAAAAAACTAATATTTTTAGTTTTTAATGTGTTTTATTTGTATTTTTGTTATCAAATAACCAATTATATAGTTTATGAAAAAGCAGAATAATCTCTTGGGCAAATATGTGGATATGTGCACCGATTTTGGCATGAAATTGTATTTTGGCCCGAGAAGTGGTAAAGAAAATCTGATCCATTTCCTTAACGGCCTATTTGCTGGGGAAAAAGTTATTCGCGATCTGGAATATCGCCCCACAGAGCGTATTGGTGAACAGGAGCACAATCGTAAAGTTATTTTTGACCTCTATTGTACCAGTGATGACAATAGTCATTTCATTATCGAAATGCAACAACTTCCCCAAGACTTTTTTCGTGATCGTATGGTTTATTACAGCTCGCGGCTTATACATACATTAGTTCCACGGGGATTTAGCGGAAATACCTATGAGTTACCAGAAGTTTATTTCATTGGTATTCTTAATTTTGCATTGGATATCATTGATAATGACCGATACTATTATGATGTGGTACTTTGTGATCGTGAGAAAGGTGAGCAGTTTTACGATAAGTTAGGCTTTAAACTTCTTTGTTTGCCTAATTTTCGCAAAGAGGAGGTTGAGATAAAAAGTTTTATGGACATGTGGCTATATCTTTTCAAATATATGTCTAAACTCAATGAAATACCGAAATTTTTGGATAAACGTGTCTTTGGTCTTATCTTTGACATAGGAGAGGTGTCAAATCTAAATTCAGAAGATATGAAAGCATACGAATTGAGCCTTAAGGATAAGAGGGATGCGGAAAGTATTCGCCTTACAGCGGAACGTATAGGCATGGAAAAGGGAATAGAAAAAGGTCGGCAAGAGGAGCGAGCGAAAGCTGAAGCCGAGAAACGAATCTCAGCCTTAAAGATGTTAAAGAGCGGTTTTGATTCCAAGGTCATAGCTGATATTATAGGATTGTCAATTGAGGAGATTGAGAAATTGAAATAGTGTGTTTAATCGAATCGCCCTTCGGTGATATCAATAATAAACAATTAAGGTATTTCTTTCTCCAACGTGCCCATGCCTATATTTTGCTTTTAAGATTCAATAATAAATGCACCGACAATTGCCGCGGGATGCAGATCTTTATTATTTAGTAGGGAATAATCTTCGCGAAATCTTTCATAGTATTCGATATTCATTCCAATAAGTACGGTCTCAGCATCTTGATCGTTCACATCAAACCGTAATTCTTCCAATTCAACAGTTCTAGAATCTGCCTGTAAGCATAAAGAAATCTGGTGTTTGTGCCTACGGACATAGATCTGTTTTTCGAAATTGAATACCACAATCATCAGATTTATTTTCATGAGATTACAGTATTTTGGACGATGAATATCGTTTTGCATGTCAAATTTTGGGAATTTTATGGCAATTTGTTTTGTATCCAACAATTTTATTTCTGGGTCGAAATGCATGTAGTCGTGCATATGGCATTTGTCGTTGAATTGAAAGTTTACCAGCCGATCGATCTTTCCGCCTCGAATTGTCTTTTCACCCACGGGCGCTCTGTTTGGCCGGGTTACTCTTTTTAACTGGTTGATCAGGCGATTGTGCATATTGCTATCGTGCAATTTGAGATGAACTTCTCCCATTATATGTCGTATGCGGGATCCTGCAGTACTCGCGTGACCAAAATCTATTGCAGCTGCTTTTGTGGCCTTCGTTTGTTTTGTCTTACGCCCTGGGCCAGTCTGCACAATAGTTTTTTCATTTGATTTTCGAAAGACAAGGTTCCCAACCAAGCCTTTCAGATTACCGTTTTCTAGTATAGCCATAGGTTGAATTTAGGGAATTAAAATGCTGAAAAACAAATAATTGTTTATTTTTAGGAGATTTGAAATTGGCTTTTACCAGCAATTATTAAATTCATAATAGCTAGTAAAAGCCTATTATGAAAATTGCATGGATATTTTTATCAGTGACGTAGGCAACGATCTTTTTCGAATTTGGTATGGCTGTAAAACCGCTGCTTCGATGGAGGTTCGATGCAGCATCGTATCTGCTTCGATACAGCTTCGTACCATAGTCGAGATGAGTCTGTGGTGAGAGCGACATGTGTCCGTGGTGAGTCCGAGTTAAAGTCGGAGCCATGAGGGTAAGACTTCTTTCTCAAGCCGCTATTACTAGGGCGCAGTGTCGAAGAAGGGGTGAATGAGTGTCGAATGGGAGTCGAAGGGGCCTCGAATACCGTATATAACACGGACTCCAGATCGAAGTAATATGAATCCGGTCTATCGTTCGAGGGTATTGCTTATTAACAATTTTAGTTCTGAATTACAGTTTATTAACATCGTTACTAACATTTATAAGCCACTCAATAAACGAATATAATTGTCGATATATAGTTGTTTGTCCTTGGATTTATATTGTTGGATATAGCGTGGGTGATCCAGAATAATCATCTCTCCAAATAGTTTTTCTTCTTTGTTGATTTTTGCAAGGAAAGTAGCATTTTTCTTTCCCAGAACGAAGACTTCGTCAGTTTTCAGTCCCAGTGAAATATGTTGTTTTAGCGATTCCACCATAAATGGCTTTACCATTTCAAAAAGCTGCTTATCGTCATAATAGTTTGCATTAATCCAGTTGTTGGGCTTTTTATGTTGGACTATGGCCAGCGGAAAAGGGGAATTGATGTAAAACTGTTGATAGAAGATATCAGGCCCGCCGTAGGCTTCAATCATATCATACATAAAGACCGAAGAGATTTCATGGGTATGAGCGGATTGCATTTTTATCCCACAGGCACTGTATAATCGTTTGGTATCGGTAAAAGGAACACCGGTGACACCCGCACCATGCCTACTTGGATTGATCCCGATGATAAATTTACGTTTTAGATTGTCGTGATAGTATTTATGATAGAATTGTCCCATCACAACTAGTGTCTCCGGGTTATCGAGGTAGGGATTGATGACATTAAAATCGGAAGGAAGATTTCCGTGATAGTGAAGTTGTTTGTTAAATGTAATTACTTTCTCGGCAAATGTGGGCATAATGGATGTTTTGGAAACAAGTTACATATTTTGAGTTAAGTAAAATAAAAAAAAGAGCGTCAATTGACGCCCTTTTCCTGTTTATATTTTGATCCCTGATTAGTGACCTTGCGTTCCATCTACACCATGAGAATGTCCGTGGGACAATTCTTCTTCAGTAGCGGGGCGTACAGTTAAGATTTCGATATCGAAATTCAACGTTTTACCAGCCATTGGGTGGTTTAAGTCAGCAA
>NZ_DLJD01000063.1:0-42176 GCF_002484085.1 Sphingobacterium sp. UBA7625 | reverse complement strand
TCTAAAGGTTGTTCTGCAGTTGTTTCTTCAACGAAAACTTTTTCACCGTTTTCTACTGTGTGAAGTCTGTACGTCAATGCTACGACGTCGTTTGCTTTTATAGCCATCTGATTTTGATTTTTGGAGCCCTAAGGCTACCGTTTATTAAATATAATTTATTAACGCTGTTATGGAATCTTGTGGAAGACTGCACGTCTTATTTTTACAAAGATATGCTTTTGTTTCCTTTCCGATTCTATTCTCAAGGAGAGGAAGACTTTCTTCCGTGCCGCCGAGTACAATTTTGTTTGGGATATAATGTTGATCCAGTTCCTCACGAAAAGCTAATGCTCCCTCGCCTGTCAATGCAATTTCATTGATCCCATATATTTCTTCTAGCAATAATATTGCCCAATTTGAATAAGCGGAGCCGTAAGTTTTGATTTGAGGAAATACATTCGCCAGCAATTGATCAGCTATGGCGGTATAATTCTCATCATCAAAAAGTAAACCCAAACGTTTCAACTGACGGACCATCGTGGAGGAGGAGGCGGGAATGACGTTGTCCATGATTTCACTTTTTCGGGCGATCAGCTCTTCGGCTTCTGATGAAGTATAGTAAAATGTTTTCTGCTCCGCATCATAAAATAATCCGATGGCTTTGTCAGCCAATTGCCGTGCAATGGTCAACCATTTTTGATCAAATGTGGCTTCATATAAAGTGATAAAGGCTTCTATGGTGAAAGCATAATCATCCAAAAAACCCAATATCGCACGGTTTGCATCTCGTGGCTGATGCAATATGGAGTTATTATCCTGAATCAGTTCCGTGCAAATAAACTGTGCATTGTTCAGGGCGAGATCCAGAAAATGATTGTTTCCTAGACTGCGGTAAGCATCAATTAGCCCTTTCAATAAGAGGGCATTCCAGGTGGTCAATAGCTTATGATCCAAACCCGGCCGTACGCGTTGTTCACGATAATCAAATAGTTTCCGCTTGGAAGTTTTTAAAAAATCTGCCCATTCGTCAGCTGACATATTGACCTTCGTGGCAAGTTGGTCTGCATTAATGGCGCAAATGGGAACATTCGTATGTTCTTCTTCCCAGTTACCTTTTTCGGTAATATTAAAATATTGACTAAATAGCTCGGCGTCTTTGCCCAATACTTCATCGAATTCGGCTTTTGAAAAAGAGTAGTATTTCCCTTCAATACCTTCACTATCGGCGTCCAATGCGCTGTAGAAACCATGATTGGAGGCAAGCATCTCCCTTTCGGCCCAGGCAATCGTCTCTTCGATTATTCTTTTATAAAATGGGTCTTTATTCTGTTGATAAGCTTCGGCATAAAGAGAAAGTAATTGACCATTGTCATAAAGCATTTTTTCAAAGTGGGGGATATGCCAGTAGTGGTCTACTGAATAGCGTGCAAAACCACCCCCAATCTGGTCATAGATTCCTCCGGAACCGATTTTTTTCAAGGTAAAATGGACATGGTTCAGGATTTCTTGATCATTCGTAAGAACTGCATACTTTAAAAAGAACAGCCAGTTGTTGGGCAGCGGAAATTTAGGCGCTCTTTCATAGCCACCTTCTTTCTGGTCGAATGTTTTGCTCCAGGGTAAAACGATAGCTTCGAGATCTTTATGCGTATATTGTTCGGGAATGGGATGGATGGGAAGTTTCTCTGCCCGTTGGATCCCATTCTCCAATTTATTGGCATAATCCAAAGCGACCTCAGGCTTTTCTTCCCACATTTGTGCAATCTGTAACAGGATATTCTGCCAGTCATGGGGTTTGAAATAAGTGCCGCCATAAATTGGACGACCATCGGGCAGGCAGATGCAATTCAACGGCCATCCACCGGCATTGGTCATCAGTTGGACAGCGAGCATGTATACTTGGTCGATATCAGGGCGTTCCTCGCGGTCGATTTTGATAGACACGAAAAACTTGTTCATGGTCTGTGCAATAGCCGAGTTCTCAAAGCTCTCCCGTTCCATGACGTGACACCAATGGCAGGCTGAATAGCCTATGCTGACAATAATAAGTTTATTTTCTTCCTTCGCCTTTTTTAGGGCTTCCGCTCCCCAGGGCATCCAATCCACGGGATTGTGCGCATGCTGCTTAAGGTAAGGAGAGTTTTCAAACTGCAGTTGATTCGCCATAGGACGAAGGTAGTGAAAATGGAGGAAAGATAATTGTTGTAGCGCAGCTTTCTGTTTTTTCGTTTAAGAAGGGAATATTAGCAAGGGAAATCTTATTGTTATTTAGCACTTTGTCTGAAGCAATATTGTATTTTGAAGCGGCGGAAACTTTATTTTTTCGCCTCCATAAGCACAGCTTAATTTGATGAAATTGATTACTTTTACATACGATTATTATTAGCTTTACCAAAGTCCTATGTCAAACGACGTTGACCTGCTCAAAAAGATAGTTCATAAAGATAGAGATGCTTTTGAAACTATTTATAAAGCCTATTTCCGTAAATTATATACATTGTCTTTTCGGTACCTGAGAGATGAAGCTATCGCCGAGGAACTGACAAATGATGTATTTATGATGTTATGGGAGAATGCTGGAAAGCTGGCTATTAATCAATCATTGGGGGCCTATCTATCGCGGAGTGTCATCAACCTTTCACTTACTCACCTCAAAAAGAACCAGCGCCTGAAGGATCACAACCAGAATTATTTGAAGGATTTGAACCCGGCAGACGATGCGGACCAAACCGATCACGCGACTTTATATGAATCCAAATTGTTAATGATCGAAAGTATATTAAAAGAGTTGCCTCCACAATGTCGGAAAATTGTTCTCATGAGTAAATACGATAAGATGAAACAGCAAGAAATTGCGGATCAATTGGGAATCTCCATTAAAACCGTCAAAAATCACTTGACCATTGCCTATGATAAAATTCGGGTTGCATTGGCAAAGCGAGAAACATATGTACTGTTCCTAATAGGCTTTTTATTTTTTTCATTAGGACTTTTTGTTCAGTTTGTTATCATATAGATATGGAAGAAAACAATACGTCAAGATTTATTCCTTATGGCTTGATCCAGAAAGATTTGGATGGGGTTATTTCCGCTGAGGAAAGGCTGTTGCTTGAACGTTGGCTTTCTGAGGATGTGGAAAATCCGAAACGATATGATGAAGTCAGAACGCTATCCGATGACCTTATTGTGCTGGAGCATTATAAAAATGTGGATACCAATAGCCAGTGGGATAGATTTAAACAAGGGTTGGATCGGGTACAGGCAACTGATGAAGTAACGTTGCCTACACCTATGAAAACAATCTTGAAACCTTGGATGAAACTCGTAGCTGCGGCAGTGTTGCTGATGATTGGATTTGCATGCTACCTGAACTTTGACCGTTGGATGGGGTATGAGAGCCAATTATATGGAACAGCCGAACAGGAGCATATATTATTGCCCGATAGCTCCATCATGGTGCTGTATGCAGGTGCGGAAGCAAAATTCAATACACGCACATTTAATCAGCAACGTATTGTTGAATTAAAAAAAGGAAAGGCATTTTTTGACGTAAGGCATGGCCGAACCTCTCCTTTCGTGGTCGAACTTGCCCATAATTACGTGCGTGATATCGGCACATCCTTTGAAATTAATTTACTCGCAGGGGATGTAGAGGTGCTGGTGAAAGAAGGTGCCGTGGCTTTGAGTAGTGGAAAAGGAGCTGCAGCAAAAGAACTTATCCTGCAAAAGAACGAGAAGGGCTTCTTTAAAAAAGAGACCGCTGTACTATCAAAAGTTACCGTCGATGATTTAGAAAATGACAATAAGGTAGCACAGAAACTCAGTTACTCCAACGAACGCCTGGACAGTATCTGTTCGGATCTTGAAAAGCGTTTTCAATCTCATATTGTTGTGGTTGGTGACAATTTGAAAGCACGGAAGCTAAGCATGTATTTCGATGGCCAATCACTGAATGAAATTGTGCAGATTCTTTCCAAGACTTTAAATGTGAAATGGAAAGCGAGTAAAAAAGGATACAGTATCTACGAATAGAGACTGGGGAGTATTGCTATGAAGGGTATTGTTCTGTCTCGTTTTCTCTTGTTGTGCTGGCTGATTATTTTCACTTATTCAAAATCATCTGGCCAAAGCAATCTCTCGGATTTGCAAGTTTCCATCGATACAAAAAATAAAGAGATCATTCAGATTTTGACAGAAATCAATAAAAATTACGGGATTTCTATGTCCTACGATGAGCAGATCTTTAACAGAAATATTGTTTATGGTAGGAACTTCAACAAATCCAGCCTGGAGGATCTTCTTGCGTATCTGCTGAAGGACTCGAAAATTGGTTTTACAGTGATCAACAGGGCATTGATTTTTTATCCTGAGGATAAAACTTTCACCATCAAAGGGCGAGTTGTTGACAGTTTGAGCGGAGAGAGTCTGATTGGCGCCAATTTGGTAATTGCTGGAAAAAATAGAACCGGTTTTAGTAACAACTACGGTTTCTATTCATTAACGCTTCCTAAAAACAATTATGACTGTGTGGTTAGTTACCTTGGCTATCGCACAAAAAATATGCGCTTTACACCTGAAATGGAAAATGGTTACCTTGTCATTAAGCTATCACCTATGGATATGAACCTGAAAGAGGTTGTTATTGATAGTGATTCTATTGTTGCTGATAGAGAGCAACAGCGTCTCAATGAGAAAATAAACTGGGCCCGCTTCCGGAATAATTCATTTTATAAGGGTGAAGCAGATATTATAAAAGTTTTGCAGATGCAAAACGGTATTAATGGACTCACTGAAGGAGGAAGTAATCTTTTTGTACGTGGTAGTGGAAAAGATCAGAACCTTATTCTGCTTGATGAAGCTGTTGTTTACAATCCCTCACATTTATTTGGCCTGACGTCTGTATTCAATTCGGATATTTTAAAACACACGCAGATTTATAAGGATGGGATACCTGCTAATTATGGTGGCAGACTAGCGTCCATTATGGAAATGAACACAAGAGATGGCGATAATATAGCGACGCATTTTTTTGGTGGAACAAGCCTTTTGGTTGCTCGTTTAGGGGCAGAGGGACCATTTATCAAAAGAGGTAAAGGATCTTTTTTGGTTACAGCACGCTCCAGCATTTCAAATCTACTAAATACGGAGTATCGGTTATTTAATGTCAAGGGAACCTATAGTGATTACAATGTCAAATTGAACTATGCTTTCTCAGAACGGAATAAGATCTATCTTTCAGGGTATGTCGGACAGGACGAGGTGGTTGCACTAAATAAAAATACAAATCGTTGGGGTAATTGGACTTCAACGTTACGGTGGAATTATGTACATAGTCCACGTTTGTTTATGAATATCTCTGCAATTCTTAGTAATTATCGTAATAAACTGGATGTCAGCAAGCCAGAATCTTCTGATAATAGAACCTGGCTGACGCAAATCAGGGATAAAAGTTTAAAAGCAGATTTTACCTATTTTATGGGATTAGAGCGAACACTGGATTTTGGAGCTCAGGCTACCCTTCATCGCTTTAAACCAGGTGAGATTGCTCCCGTGGATGTCAACAATGAGGATAATATTTTTAGAGCACAAGCGTATGAATATACCGGATACGCCTCGTTTAACTGGAAAATAGATTCCGCCTTCCGAGTCGTATTGGGTACTCGCGTGAATGCATTTTCCAGTACTTCTTTTGGAAGGTATTACTTACTGAATAACAATCAGTATAAAATGTTGGCTGAAGAGGCCGATAAAAGGAAAGCCTATTATGGGCTGGAACCTCGTATTACAATGATGTATAGATTTGGTTCAGGATATAGTGTGAGATTGTCTTACAATAGACTGTATCAATACCTCCAACTTCTACAAAATGACGAGTTGGCATTTTCCTCGTTGGAAGCTTGGATACCTGCAGGACAGAATATCAAACCGCAATACGCGGATGCATTCTCTTTTCGGATACATAAAATGATCTATAAAGGATCTATTAGCATAGAAGGATATTGGAAAAAGATGAAAAATCAAGTTGAGCTGATTGATCATGCACAGCTTATCTTAAATCCTTTTATCGAAACGCAGGTCAAGCAAGGGAATGGCCGTATGTATGGTGTGGAATTCTCACTGAATAAAAGAATTGGAAGCTTTGATGGTACATTTTTTTATAGCTGGTCTCGTTCTTTTCGTACAATTGCTGGAATTAATAAAGGTCAGGAATATGTTGCAAATGCTGATATTCCGCATGTTTTAAAAAGTAACTTATCCTATAGTATCAATCGTTTTATGCATTTAAATGCATTTTATACGGTGCAGTCCGGGCGTCCCTTGACGTATCCTATGGGTTTTACCGAATATGAAGGAATAGTCGTTCCGATTTATTCTAATAGAAATTCGCATCGAATGCCCTTGTTCAGCCGTTTAGATATCAGCTGTTCAATAGATCTAGAAACAAAAAAACAAAGAGAAACGGGGCGACGGAACACGCTGAACATCGGTCTCTACAATGTGCTAGACCGGCGCAATCCACTTTATTATAGCTTTTCCGAAGATGATAGTGGCAATCCGGTTGTTCAGCAGACTTCCTTTTCTGGAATTGTTCCGGCTATAAATTATGCAATTAGATTTTAAGAGTCATGAAAATAATTATTTTGTTTCTTTTCTTTTCTGTTCTCCTGTCCTGCGAAAAATCTGTAGTTGACAGGGATCAATCCTATGATATGATTGTTGAAGGCGGAATTAATACGCTCTATCAAGATCAATATATAGAGCTGAAGCGACTTAATATATCTTCGTCCGGAAGTAAGACTGAGGGAATAAGTGGCGCTGCAGTGACAGTAACTAATGGTCCCAATAGTATACTATTTGAGGATCTTGGAGATGGCCTTTATAGAGGCAGGTTATTTAATCTGAAAGATACAGTCAACAACCTGTTTCAGTTAAAAATTGAGTCAAATGGCAAGATATATGAGGCGCAAGATCAGCTTATTCCCATCGTGCCAGTAGAAAAATCTTTTATTCCTGTGGAGAAATCGGATGCTCGTCAAAATTGGCATGTAAAGGTCTCCACTTATTTATTTGGCATGCGAAACTCAAATAAATGGTTGATTTTGCCAAAAAGGGAACTTTCGAATGAAAGTATTACGGTATTTAAAGCGCCCTTCAGTTACAGTTTTAAGTTCGGAGCGCCGAATGTGTTAAATACCTTGCTGACGTCAACTTATAGCTATGAAATGAGCAAAAAGGATAGCTTATTCATTGCAAAATTTGCTATTTCTCCCCGATATGCTAAGTTTCTTTACAATTTATTCCAAGAGACAAAATGGAAAGGGCTGCTGTCTGCCGTTCCGGCAAATGTACAGGGAAATATTTCGGGCAATGCGCTGGGTTATTTCTATGTGATGGATGGTGTAGAAAAAACGGTTTCAATGAAAAATATCAGGGATAGTAAATAAACGTTGTAGCAGATAAAAAGTGAATTAAAAGCCTTATGCAAGTCGAAATTGCATAAGGCTTTTTCTATATGTCAAATTGCTGGAATCATATTTTTAATTTTTTTTAAAAATTGACCAGATTGACTAGGACTTTTTTTGCCATCAGTTGTCACTATTACAAGATTGGACTATTCAGGAGATATGTTCCAGGACCTATCGTTCTTTAATCTATATTTTAATCAACAATCTGTACAAGATCGGCACAGTTGCCGCTAAGCATTTGAAAGGTAAAGCCGGCATCGATCTTAACCTCTGCAAATGATGAGGTGCGGAGATAAGCTGACTTTCTGGTTAGGTATTCCACCAGGTCAGTCAATGTCGGGTTGTGCCCAAAAAGTAAGACATGATCAATATGATCGGGAATGGTGTTGATGACTGAAAGCAAGTGCTTGTAGGTGCACTCATAAATAGACTCTTCCATCTGAATATCAAATGATGAAGCACCCATAACGTCCAAAAAAACACGGGCGGTTTGTAAGGCTCTATTAGCGGGCGAACTGATCACAATGCTGTTTTCATCAAGTGTTAGTTTGGCTGCAAGTTTCTCTGCGACCTGTTTTGCGTGTTGTATGCCCTCGGAAGTCAATGCACGATCAAAGTCATTGACCCCGGGAATGGTTTCGGCTTTAGCATGTCGGATGATATAAAGTTTTTTACTGTTGTTCATGATTAAAATTTTTGATTCTATACTATTAACGTTTTTGTTCTCCATTTCATTGTGTTTGTGGCAGGGAGACAGCAGGTCTTGCATATGAATACAAATAATCGTAAACGAAGTTTTGAAAAAGTATATAATATATGTATAATTATTGCACCTTATTTAATTCATTGTACCTTTCACGCGGACTGGCCTTGTATCGGTCGCTTGAAAAGTGCGCAAGGAACTTTCATCTTTATATTTTTGCATTTGATGATGAATGTTATAACATTCTGAAGCGTATGGAGCTGTCTCATGCTACCATCATCTCTTTGTCGGATTTTGAAGATGAGCAATTATTGGCTGTCAAACCCACACGTACAGTAGGAGAATATTGTTGGACCTGTACACCGTCTATTATTTTATATAGCATCCGTAATTATGATCTGTCAAACTGTACCTATCTAGATGCTGATCTGTTTTTTTATGCTGATCCCGGAGTGTTGATTGAGGAGGCTAAGGGCGCTTCGGTGATTATTACCCCACATAGGTATAGTCCGATGTATGAAGATAGTGAATCGGGAGGAACTTATTGCGTACAGTTTGTTTACTTTAAAAACTCACCTGAAGGCATAACAGTGTTGGAATGGTGGCGTGCAGCCTGTATCGAGTGGTGCTATAATCGGAGAGAGCCTGGACGATTTGGGGATCAAAAATATCTGGATGAGTGGACCGGCAAATTCTCGGGAATATATGTTTCGAAACATTTAGGCGGCGGAGTCGCACCTTGGAATGTTCAGCAATATGATTTTGAGTATAAGATTGGGCAAGTTTGGGGAAGGGAGCTTGCGAGCCAACAGTTGTTTCCAGTGATATTTTATCACTTTCATGGTTTAAAATATGCAGAGAAGAATTCTTTTACACTATCTAACTACTATACATTAAACGATAATGACATCGAATTTCTCTACAAGCCATATATCAAGATGTTAACATGTGCTGACCGGGAGATCAAAGCATTATCGCGTAAGATTGTTTCGCATGAAATCAATGAAATTCCACGTATCAGAACTTCACTGCGCCGTATGTTTAAATTATATGCACTCGGCAAATTTAGAGAATACTATCACAAATCCTATTTTTTAAGATAATGGCTTATCAGATTGACCTAAAAACATTCACCGATGATCGTGGGCATTTAACGGTGATAGAAAAAGTTATTCCTTTCGATGTGCGTCGGATATTTTACATATATGGGGTAGATGGATCCACCCGCGGCGGACATCGACATCATCAAACGGTCCAAGCTGCGATCTGCCTGAAAGGGAGCTGTGCTATTTATAATCAGGATGGAACCAATGAGCGCGTTTTCGAATTGAATTCACCAGATCAATGCCTTATTTTGGAACCTAAAGATTGGCACCAGATGTTCGATTTTTCAGAAGACGCTATCCTCATGGTACTTGCTTCTGAATACTTTGATGCAACAGATTATATTTACGAACCTTATTTTATACATGATCCCTTACGAGAGCTTACAGCAAGTCAATAAAGAATTTATGGATGAATATACCGCGGCATTCCGAGAAGTGTTGAATGGAGGTTGGTATATTTTGGGAAAACAGGTGGGGCAATTTGAACAATCCTTTGCGAGCTATTGTGATGTACAGCACTGCATTGGGGTGGCCTCCGGATTGGATGCGCTTGTACTGTCATTACGTTATTTTGGCTTTAAACCGGGAGATGAAGTGATTGTCCCTGCTAATACTTATATCGCGTCGATACTCGCTGTTATGCAGGTTGGGTTAAAACCTGTTCTTGTAGAGCCCGATATACATACTTATAATATTGATCCTAGGAAAATTGAGCCCGCTATTACAACACGGACCAAAGCTATTTTAGTTGTCCATCTTTATGGAAAGATGTGTGACATGGATCCCATTCTTCAACTGGCAGATCAATATGGTTTAAAGGTTATTGAGGATTGTGCGCAAGCGCATGGCGCTAGTTATAAAGACAAAAAGGCGGGCTCATTTGGTGATTTTGGTGCATTTAGCTTTTATCCAACGAAGAATCTGGGTGCATTGGGAGATGCCGGTGCCATAACTTGCAAGGATGAGGAACTGAATAAATCTATTCGTACACTACGGAATTACGGCTCTTCGGCTAAATATGTGTTTGATGAGGTGGGGTACAACTCTAGGCTGGATGAGTTACAGGCAGCTTTTTTATCTGTAAAATTGAAGTATTTGGATAAGATTACTGTACATAAACAGATGCTGGCCGCAATTTACCGAAGTGAACTGAAGTCTGATTTTATTCTTCCGGTGGTAGAAGGTGGTTTTGAGGATGTTTACCATATTTTTGCTATACGCCATGCTGAGCGAGATCGACTAAAAACGTATTTGGTAGACAACGGTATCGGAACAGAAATTCATTATCCAATAGCTCCACACCAACAAAAAGCGATGCAGGGGATTCTATCCGGCGCAAACTATCCAATCTCAGAAGAAATTCACCGAACAATACTTAGCCTTCCGATTTCCTATGGCCACACGGAAGCGGATATTAGTCGAGTGGTTGAGGTAATGAATAAGTTTTCTTAAAGTTTTCTTATCAAGGCTGTATCTGCTTAATTAAAATGTACGGAAGAGAAAGAGAGTACTTTTACATCAAAAGGTAATGAATTCAGATAAAATCAATCCAGAAGTATCTATTGAAGTGTTGTTGATCCATTTTTTAGGAGAAACGACAACTTTGTCTGGATTACCATTTAACCAAGCTCCCCACCAACTAAAGCTGCTATTGGCAATAATGTGATGTTTACACAAAGACATAAGCTGTAGATCCCGAAAACTATTGAGGCCAATATTGTGATCGACGAAAATTGCATTTATATCTTTAAATTGAGATTTACACCAAAGAATGTCGTTGGAGAATATGACAAATACAGGTGAATCCTGTGTTTCCTCAATGTATTCTATACTTTTTCTATAGTAGTCTTCCGTACAAATATCTTTAAAAAGAGGTTCTAGTAGATAATCTCCTCTACGGACATGCAATGAGACTGCGTTTTCCTTGTGAATTAAATTTTGAATACGGATATTCTCGCTATTTTCAAATGGCGGGAATTGAAGGGTTTGCCGAAGGAGATCTTCTACTCTGTTAAGGTAATGTATGTGCTGCCAATACCCCCAGTAGTAACGATTTTCATGATCTTCAAAGATCTTTTGAGAATAGGCAAACTCCGGTGATTCTTCAATGTATGCATTTGTTGTGTTATAGATCTGCCTCAATTTTCTCCAGATCCATTTGTTATTATTTCTTAAATAGAGCTTGTGTTCAAAGGAGTTGATTTGGGGGAGATTTATATTGAAAATAGTATTTAATTCGAACCCATTATGTAATTGATAACTTTTGAAGTCACTAAGATCAGCTTTTACTGTTTTAAACTTTTGGTGCAGTGCTAATAAGAAAGCGTATTGAAATAGTTGATTGCCTAATCCACCTAAGAATTTTACTATTTTCATTTTATTTAAATAAATTTTTAACAGAATTTTTTAACGCTCTTCGGAATTGTTTTGCTGTGAAATACCGCCAGCCAAAAAATGGCCTGTTGAAGAAATAGAAAATTGTCATTTTTCCTCCGTTGTTCATGATTACTTCATACCATCGTTGGAAAATAAACCGTTTAGCATGGGTTGACGATGAATGAGGAGGCGCATAGATTCGATCGAGCAGGTCAGCATGGAGTTTCTTGTATGCGGCGATATTGATTTCGTCCCAATTGATGGGATGAGTGATCATTTTTTGGTAACTGATGTCAGCAGGCAGGCGGAGACTGCGTAGAATATTTTCTTTTATAGGTAAGACTTGATTGTAGAGATCCTGTGCATATTTCTTTGATATTCCTGAAGCATGATCACGGTAAAAAATTAGGACTTTGTCAAGGTTGCCGACAGGATATTTTGTTGAAATCCGCAAAAATAAATCGTAATCCTCAGCAAGAGGAGTGCGATATCCATTAAACTCTCTAAATACTTCAGTTCTCATCATGATCGAAGAATGAGTGAAATTGTTTCCCAAAAGTAGACGATACCGGAGTAAGCTAGGTTCTGTTTCTACCGTAAATTGTTGCCCCGTCGGTATTCCGTAGGGGTCTATGACGTCTGCATGACCACCTATTAAGGCATACTCGGGGTGAGCTTTAAATTCGTTTAATAAGGATTCAATCCGATCTGGAACGGCAATATCATCGCTGTCCATGACAGCGATAAATGCTCCATTAGCTTCTGCTAATGCTCTGTTTCTGGTGATAACAACACCTTGATTACACCCATTTTGCAGCAATCTGATTCTGCTGTCTTCGAACTTTTTAATCTCATACAAAGTATTGTCTGTCGAGCAATCGTCGATGATTAGCAGCTCAAAGTTTGAATAAGTCTGATTCAGAATGCTTTGTATTGCTAATGAAATGTACTTCTCCGTATTATATGCGGCCATAAAGACCGTTACCAGAGGGTGTTGTGAATTCATTTTAAAAGAAATTATTGAGCATTGGGAATATTTGCTAATAGCAGATTTCTGTAGTTCTTTTTAAATAATTCATAATTGAAGTCGTTTTTTACGATCTCAATTGAATTTTGAGATATAATGGGTAGTAATTCGCGATGGTTCGCAATAAACTTCAATTTATCGATAAAGTCCCTAACGAGAGATTCCTCTTCTGAATAATTTTCTATGATAAATCCAGTGTTAGTTGTCTCATTGATTTTACCTGCAACTTCTCCGACATTTGTTATTATTGGAATATTGCCTAAGGCCATCCCTTCTAATAAGACCATGGGAAAACCTTCGAAACTCGATGTTAACATAACGAAATGGCTCTTGGCATACTCAATATTTAATAGCGATTTATCTGCTATTCTGGAGATGAATTGTATATTCTTGGTCGATTGATGCTGATAATTTTCAAAATCGCCAATCATTGCAAATTTATAGGGGAGATTTAATTCCTCACTTCTACGAGCTATCTCTAGAAACACAGGTACACGTTTTTCGGGAGCATTCCTTGCAATGAATAGTATACGCAAATCATTTTTGAAATTTTTGTCTGCTGGAATTGATGGAATTTCGACTTGATTTGAAATAATTTTTATTCTTTCCGCATACTTCCGATCGACATTCTTTTGGACATAATAAGATGTTAATTGTTCTAAATGTTTTGGTCCTAAAACGACCCTGTTGTCCAATAAAGGAACTAAAGGCAAGGATATCTCTTCAAAAGAATGATCCCCGATAAAATAATGGATTAGATCTATCTTTTTGACATTTGGAGACAAGAATGGCAATAGATAATAAAAAAGATGGCTATTGCATCCAAATACGACAGCATTTGGTGTGTTGTTTATTTTGAATGCAATTTTTTTTGCAATATGTTTTTTGAAGCTTGTTTTCTTGGACCAACGAAACAATTCAATAAGCATAGCATGTTTTGTAAACTCATTTTTAAAGTCGTTGCTGGTAGAGTGTTCAGTAATAAAACAAACTGGATTTTGGTCTTTTATGGAATTTAAAATATCTAAATGCACGCGCTCTGCTCCTCCAATGTGATAAACGGGGAAGAAACAATAAACTGAAGTTTTCGATTTATTTATTTTCTTTATAATAGATGGATACTTCAAGATGGAGGTAATTGTCTGAAGCCATTTTTTGGTTTTTTGCATAAAGTATGATCAAGCCTGTTACGAGGGCAAAATACAAAAAAAATGGTAGATTGGTAGAAAAGATGAGTCAAAATAGACGTATTATGAAGTGATTGAAGTAAAAAAATATTAACTTTGTCAACGATAATAACTAGAATTTATCGCATATTATTTAGTTTATAATCCCGATGTTTCAAAAAGATTTAGTGAGTATCGTTATACCCGCATATAACGCTGAAAAGACAGTGATAGAGACCCTAGAATCTGTCATTAACCAAATATATAAAAATATTGAAGTGATTGTTGTCAATGACGGTTCTACCGATAATACGTTAAATATTGTCAAGGAATTTGCTGAAGCTTATCCCAATATAAAGGTCCTTTCAAAAAATAATGAGGGATTGCCCGCGACAAGAAATTACGGATTTAAATATGTAACTGGTGAGTATCTTGTTTTTCTTGATGCCGATGATTTATTAGATGCTACTTATGTCGCCTCTTGTGTAGAACAGTATCACAATAATAGCCAGTTAGATATTGTATACACTCAAACTCAACTTTTTGAACGAGAGACAGGCCTTATGGAATCTTGGGATTATTCTAAGGAATCCATATTATGGACAAATTGTTTTACGGCAACTGCCATGATGAAAAGTGAGAATCTTAAGACCATCGGCCTATATGATACAAATCTAAAATTTGCCGAAGATTGGGAGATGTGGATCCGAATGACGGCACAATTTGATAACGTCTACAAAATCAACAAGCCCTTGTTTTATTATCGAAAAAGACATACGAAAGATTCAATGACCGATGAAAATCGGAAACAAAATATTTCAGATGAGTCTTGGTTGTATATTTATAATAAGCACTATACTTTATACAAGAACAATAATTATGGAATAGAGAGGCTGTTTGATAGAGTACATTCTGAGGATAGAATAAGGAAGAAGTACTACAATGTCTGGTACAGAAAGCTGTTTTATTATCTTAAAGGACGTAAGAAAGGGGGGTAGTTTTTATTGATAACAGATGAGTAGGCTGCCGTGTTACAGGATTTTCGGTAATGTAATTGGGCAAAAGTTGCCTAATTTTAAAACAAACTTTATCCAGTTATCTAGTGCGTATTTTTCTTTGATTTCCTGTGATAAAGGGCGATATGGTGCATTATAAAAATTCAAAAATTCCTGTGTTGACTGATTGTCCCAAATTAGCATGTTATTAGGATCATAAAATTCATAATTTGCAACCTCTTTATTGGTCGTAATTAGTTTTTTATCATAACCTATAGATTCGAAAATTCTAAATGACAGACCAGATTGACTTTGTATTTGGACATCTATTAATAAGGAAGAGTTCAAAACATGGTTTAAATTTTCTTGATAGGTCGTCATGCGAGAGCTTGTTTCGAAGCCTAATTTATTCGCTTCTTTTATTTCTCTACTATTCTTTGAATAAATAATAAAATTGATAGGGAAAGATACATCTTCCAATGTCTTTTTTATCTCAATCAACGCTGTAATTTTATCTTTTTGATAGGAATTGATACTAAAAGCTTTTGTTTTACCCTGCATCGATTCTAATTGAAGTATTTTACTTGAAAAGTAAAAATTAGTACAGCCTGTAATATTTGTATTTGCTTCGAGATCTTTGGGATCAAATGCATAAAAATGGTTGAAATATGGTATATAATCCGTGACATTAACATAACGATCCATTCCATCCCATTGGTAAGCAACTATGGTATCAATTTTATTTTTTATCCTTTTAAAGAAATCTAAGGGGAATAGATCTGGTCGAATGAATAATGCATAACGAATTTTATCATATTTGTTCAATTCCTTAATTAAATTTTTTGTGATGACTTCAGAACGAACTTTTGATTTGTATTTTTTATCCTTTAGAATTGTCTTTCGAAAGAAATTATTGATCCTCGTTGAAAAATTAGGATATTTAAAGTCATTGTTTATTTTAGAAAGATCTATCACATCATATCCTATAGCGGTAAGCTCATTTTTGATTGAATCTGAAAAACCAAAATCCTCAGGGGCACCAAAGACTATCGTCACTCGCTCTTGCATTCTTTTTGTTTGATAACGGATATGGATAAATAAACGCGACAATATCAAAGACAAATCGTCAATATCAATAACAAATTTAGAATTTTATTTTATTTTATTTAAATCAAGCGGTAGTTTTGGGATCAATCAAGTGAGGTAAGTATGAAAACTAATCGAAAAAAAAGTATTATTCTTGGCATGCCAAGAACGTTCAGTATATATGAAGTTTTGGTGAATCGCTTAGAACAGCTTGGTTTTGAGGTTATTGATATTAGCTATGATGATGATGTTTTTAAATATCGAAATATCTGTGATAGGCTGGTGAATTTATATCATAAGACTATCTTAAATAATAAAGGATATAAGAATAAATTGAAGTTTAAGGCATTAGGAGTTGAGGTTGTAAAGCGTTTACAAGCGATAGAAGATAAAGTAGATTATTGTTTATTGATTCGCGCTGATATATATCCTGAGGAAGTGATTGATCAAATTAAGATGAAAACAAATAAGATGATCGCTTATCAATGGGATGGTGTTAACCGTTACCCAGCTGTAAAGAAACTTGTATACAAGTTTGATCGTTTTTTTGTTTTCGATAGTAAAGATGCAGAGCAGGAAGACGAAAGATTTATAGCGACTACTAATTTCTATTTTGGGCATTTAGATAATATTGAAATAAAACCCAAGCCGTCTACGTTCTTTTTCGTGGGAACTTTTATGAAAGTAAGATGGCAGCAAATTTCCGATACGATCCAACTTATAATTCAAAACAACGGTGCTCCCAATTTCTATTTATATACGGGTGAGAAAGATATGACTAAGGAATATCATATAGATGGGATCAACTTTATTAATAATCCGCTTACATATCAGGAAAACATAAATTTAGCTTTACAAAACGAAATATTTGTAGATTTTTTGGTGGATGCTCATAATGGGTTGTCTTTTCGAGTTTTTGAAGCAATTGGTTATGGTCGAAAATTAATTACCAATAATAAGGAAGTAATGAACTATGACTTCTATCATCCACATAATATCTATGTCCTAAATCATGAAGAGCGTACTTTAAGCGAATTTCTAAATATACCATACAGTCCAATTAATACCGAGATATTGAACAAGTATAACTTTGACAACTGGATTTATCGAATTTTAGAAAATTGATCTAGCTTTATTAGTTGGAGATATTCAATGGAGGATAGACAATTTTTGAAAAATCATCTGTTGTTGAAGAAATCCCGAAAACGTGGTTCACCCAATGATTAAGCGAGTATTTTTGATATAGGTTTTTGGAAATCTTTTGATATGAAAGAGTAAAAAATTGATCTTCGATATTAGAAAGATCATAGTTAACTATCAAATAATTCGTTGAATTATAGAAGTCATATGTTTGTATCGATACATTATCAGTAATAATCTTTTTCTCAAAAGCCATTGCTTCAAAAATGCGGAAGCTTAGGCCTTCCTGCCCATCACGCATTAAATCAATAATAACTTTGGATTTTTTATATTCCTCTAGAACAATGTTTCCATCTAACGGCTTATCTTTAAATTCAATCAATTTATAGCCAGAGGGTTTGAGTATAAAATTGCGTAATTTCTCTTTCCATACCTGTTTCCCCACGACGATAATTTTGCTTTTTATTTTCATTGTAGAGAGATGAGAGGCTAATTTACGGAGCAATTTAATGCGCCTTTTGTCATAAGATGTTATATAGAATAAGTCGTTTTCAATCGTATCGCATTGAAGAGGCTGATCAGAAAGATAGTTATAATTGGTGATCTTCTCAAAACCATATTTTTTTACATCCTTATCTTCAAATGAATAGATCTTATCAAACAGATCCAATTTGTCTTCTACAGGAAAACGCTCTAGATTGTCGTATAGATAGGAAATCAGATATGGAGTATAAGATTTGATTTGCTTAATGGTCTCATAGTCCAAATTATGGGGATTGAGTACAAGGATCTTGTCCTGAGGGCCGAGCTTAGCCAGCGAATCAAGCACATATTGTTGGCGTTTGATATGCTTGATATTTTTGTTTAGGAAGATTTTGCTCAGGGCATTGCGGAACCGTTCACCGAAACTTTTGTACCGATAGGATCCCATATTAATATGAGAGGCATCAATACCCTTTTCTTGTAACTTCTTTACAATATGGTGGTCGTAATTCCAGTAATCAAAGCTTATAATACAAATCTTCATTTTTTTTCTTCTCTTTTCAACGACATAAAAGTTTCATGTACGCTGAGACTTTGTAAGTAGCAAAGTTGATATCCTCGTCTTCCGTCAAGAATACCTAGTTTCAAAAAGTATGCCTTAAAAAATTTAAAGGACACTTTTGCCAGGTGACTCAATAGCGAATAACGTTTGTTCTTCGCATAGAGCTCCTTGCCTTTAAGCGTTCCATAATGAACCATTTTCTCTTTGTAAGATGCATAATCAGCAAAAGAATAATGCCATATTTTATTTTTTAAACTACCAATCGTACCGTTGACTATCAATGTCTCGTGGACCTTCTTCTTGCTGTCGTATGTAGCCTTACTTTTTTTGAAGAGACGGAAATTCTTGTCGTTTTGTGTTCCAGAAAAATTGATCCGCTCACCGCAAAAGAAAAATAAGCGATACATATAATATGCGTCTTTCGCTTGTGGATCATTGATGGTCTCCACTATTTCAGTCTGGCATGCCTTAGTCAGGCGTTCATCCGCATCCAAAAATAGTACCCAGTCGTTACTGGCGTATGTCAATGCCAAATTCCGCTGTTTGGTAAAATCTTCGAACTTATTTTGATAGATTTTTACTTTAGGATGCAATCGGGCAAGTTCCAGGGTACGATCGGTACTGAACGAATCCACTAAAATGATTTCGTCGGCAAATTCTAAACTTTTAAGAACTTCGCTAATATTATCCTCTTCGTTGTATGTAATAATTAAAGCGCTTATTTTTTGACTCACGTATACGATTTAATTAAAAAGTTGGACCATACTATATCAATCATAACGTATTAGTTTCTCATTTCGTTACATTAGGCTGGAAAAAATGACAATTATTGTTTTGCAATTTAGTCCTTAAGCTCAAAAAGCTTTTTCATTGTGACAAATATATTACATATTTTTTGTAATAAAACAAAAAAACGGAAATGCTTTTTTACGGAGGATTGTCAAAGAAATGTATTTTCGATTATCAAATACAAAAACTTAAACCTTATTAATTATATATGATTATTTTTGCACGAAAAGTAATAGCAAATTATTTTTTATGACGTTATATTAGCGTTATTTACGTGTTTAAATTCAATATAGTAAGTGGCTATTCCAAAAGTTATATACCAGACTTTCAAGACAAATAAAATTCCTTTATTGACCAAATTTTATATCTGGCGATTTTTAAGAAAAAATAAAGGTTACCGTAGAGAGTTTTTTGATGATGCTCAGGTGGATGCGTTTGTTAAGGAGTCTTTTGACGAACGCACTTATCGTGCTTATTCACGGCTTCAAATAGGTGCTGCAAAGGCTGACTTTTTTAGGTATGCGATCTTGTACATTAGAGGCGGTATATATTTGGATCTTGATAGTGACATTACGGGTAAATTAGATCAGGTAATTCGAACAGATGATGTCGCTGTAGTGGCGCGGGAGAAAAAGTGGCAACAATATTTTGCGCAATGGGCGCTTATTTTTGACAAGGGACACCCCTTTCTGGAAGAAACCATCAAACTCATTGTTGAAAATATTGAAAACAATAGATTTCCGCACGATGTGCATTCGATGACTGGTCCGACTGTTTATTCGCTGGCAATCAATAATGTTATTGCGCGTAATCCGGAGGTCTCGTACCGCATTTATACCGATGATTACAAAGGCATCATGAAATTTAAGTATAAATTGGGGAAGATCCTTATCTATGGGGATCGCTCTAAACACTGGAAGAAACTGCAAAAAGTCATTCCCGTCGTAAAGGCTGAAAATTAAAGTATAAGGTATTGCTCTGCCCACTGACTGGCCAAATGCTCATCATTAAACTTTTGAACATAATCCAGACCTTTGATACGCATGTCTTGGCGGAGCATAGAATCCTCAATAACCGTTTTGACTGTATGGCGGATATTTTCAATGTCATGTGGTGATACATATTGCGAAAATGGGCCTCCTGCTTCTGGAAAAACTCCTGAATCTGTAGTAATTACAGGGGTGCCTGAATACAACGCTTCAATAATGGGGATACCAAATCCTTCATATATAGATGGGTAGATGAATGCGATAGCTGAGGAATATAAAATAGAAAGCTCTTGCATGTCCAGGCCATTAAGAAAATAGACCCTATGCTCCATTTGATGCTTGCTAATAAACTCTTTAAGCTGAAGTTGGTATTTGGTGCTTTTTCCCACTATGACTAAAGGTATGTCAATATTTTCTATTGCCTTGACAATGGAAAGTGCATTTTTCCGCTCTTCTATCGTTCCTACATTCAACAGGAACTCATCGGGTAATCCTAAGCGTTTTTTCAAGGCCTCCTTTTCAATGGCCGTCTTTTCTATTTTAAATGCCTCGTGGCAGCCTTGATAGATGATAGCTATCTTTTCAGGCGGGATATCGAAAAATTCAACAATATCATTTTTAGTCTGTTTACTGATCGCAATAATTTTATCTGCCCGACGACAGGCATGGGCAAATTTCTTTTTATAGATCCAACGGTCAATCGGATGGTATAGCGAAGGGTAACGCATGAAAATTAAATCGTGTATACTCACTAGCGATTTAATTTTGGCAGAAGCTAGATCGACAGGAATTTCTCCAGAAAGACCATGAAAAATATCGATCTGATCTCTTTTCAAATCCGAAACTATTCTTTTGGTTCGCCAGAGATTGGGGAAATTTTGGTTGATATATCCCTGTGGTTTCTTAATCTGTTCAGGACTGACGAGATTCGCATAGCGTTCGATAGATGTACTGGGCGTATAGAGGATATAGTCATTTTGCGGAGCAAACTTTGATAAAATGCGTATCAGATCCCGGCTGTAATTGCCCAAGCCTGATGCGTTGTTAAAAAAACGTTTTGCATCAAATCCTATCCTCATCTTATCTCCGTTATTTTTTCGATCACCATTTCCGGTGTAATTAAATCAATTGCTTCTGTACCGTCACAATCGCAAGGTTTGTTGCCATACACGGAACTAGGGCGGTTGGGATGCTCCACTTGGATACAGTCCTCCGCTTGTTGCCCATACCCGGTAAATCCTGCGTACGGATGTGTTGCCCCCCATAACGACAGGCATCTTACGCCCATCAATGAAGCCATATGCAACCCAGACGAATCCATGCTGATCATCAGGTCCAGATTGGATATGATATCCAGTTCTTCCCGCAAAGTAAATTTTCCAATCGTATTATAGGTGTTTGGAAAACGTTCAGTCCAGTTTTGTGCAATTTGAAATTCTTCCTTACCGCCTCCAAAGAGCAATACATCATATCCATGATGTGTCAGATAGTCCATGATCTGTTCCATCTTTACCTGTGAAACGATTTTATAGCGATGTTGTGCAAAAGGGGCGATGCCAATTTTTTTGCGATCAAAATTACCGAACATGCTGAATGCTACTTTGGGGACATCCTGCAAATTAAGCGCCAATTTATGACTAAGCTCAACGTGGAACCCCAGCGCACGAAAGACATCGGCATAACGTTCAACAGTCAGTTTCAGTTGATGCTTAACCTTATGTTCCTTCCGTGTAAGAGCTTTTTTTTCTGCACGGCCTTTGTCCAGTTGTCTGACCCTCATGCCAGCAAGCGAAAATAACACCGCAAGGACGCGCGAGCGTAAATTGTAGTGTAAATCTGCTAAAGCATCAGCACCATATTGTGCCAGTTCCTTTTTTAACCGGATCAGTCCAAAAAAACCTTTATGAATTGTCTTCGGCTCAAAGGAATGGAACCTGACATTCTTTATGCCCTCAAAAAATGGGGCAAAAAATTGACGGCTCACCATGATAATCTCTACCGTAGGATACTGCTGGCAAAATTCTTTCAATACAGAAGCCACCATGGCGACATCGCCCATGGCAGAAAACCGGGTTACTATAATTCGCTGCGGCAATGGCATGTCCTTATTTTCCGGATGTATAAAGTACAGGGTTCAGTTCGGGGTCGTTATACATTTTCATCTGCTTATAGACTTTCATGTATTTTTCACCCGATTCTATAGCCGTCAATAATTCGTCGATACTTTGTGAAAGATCCATACGTTGCTCCAGCAAGATGTTCAATTTGTTCTGACAGGCGGAGATATGCGCTTCTGTGGCATCTGAACGGAGCGTTTCTTGCTCCATATGATAGATTTTTAAAGCGAGGATGGACAACCTGTCGATGGCCCAAGCTGGACTTTCGGTATTGATCTTTGCTGAAGGCAATGCTTCGATATCTTGGTATTTCTGCAAAAAGTAGCTGTCTATATATTCGACCGTATCCGTGCGGTACTGGTTAGACTCATCGATGCGCCGTTTCCAATATAATCCGTCCTTGGGATCGATGGCAGGATTACGTACAACATCTTCCATGTGCCATTGTACGGTGTCAATCCAGCACTTTAAGTACAGGAGATGTTCTAGGGATTGTTTGTCATACGGATTCTGGATTGGATGATCAATCTGATCGTATACGTGGTAATCCTGGATAGCACGTTGAAAAATGGGATTTGCTATTGCACTAATCATGGTACAAATATAAAATATATTATGGAGTTATCCTTAATTACAAGCGCTGTATAAACACAGTAAAATTAGGGATGGATCACACTATTGAAGAAAGAGCGGTGATGATTTTAAAAAATAGAAAGCAAGGTGTCCGGGAACAGTCCGAGCAAGATCACCAAAAGGGTGCACAGCAAGCCAATACCGAGCAGCAAAGGATTGGATTTGCCTGTATATGGATCCACACTGTCTTTTAAGAATGCGTTCAATGGAATTTTAAAGTAATAAAATAGGGAAATCACAGAGGTTAGGGCTCCCACGATTAATAAAGCAAGCAAGCCAAAGGATTGGAAGCTTTGATATTGTTCGAATACCTTTGAAAATATCAGGAGCTTACCGACAAATCCAGCGGTGGGAGGCAAACCGATCAAAGCGATTAGCACTAAAGAAAAAGCGGTGAACAATACGGGAGATTGCTTGCCCAACCCTTTGTAAGCGTCAATCGAAGTGCTGCCCAAGCTGACTTCCAAACTATCAATAAAGATAAAGACAGCGATATTCATCAGGGCATAAATTGATAAATAGAATAGTAAGACATTCGATTCATTATTTTGATAGACCAATACCGCCATCAACAATATGCCCGTATGACCGATAGAAGAATAGGCCATCATCCGCTTGGCATCTTGTTGACGCAGGGCTGCCAGATTACCGATCAGCATGGTTGCAATGGCAATGATGATGATCGCGTAAGCCAGAAAATCGCTGAAATAAAAAGATACAGCAAGCCAGGCTGCAAGTAGCTTAGAAAGAAGTACTACAACGGCAATTTTCGGTACAGTCGCCAGGTAGGTGGTGATCACTGTTGGTGCTCCCTGGTAAACATCGGGACTCCAGACGTGAAAAGGAAAGAAACTCAGTTTAAAACCAATACCGGTCAGCAGAAAAAGGAGGGCAATATTGATCATTAACTGTGGAGCCTCCATCAGACCAGCGATATGACTTGGCGCATCAAAATTTAAGTTTCCCGTGAAACCATATAGCAAGGATAAGCCATAGAGCATAACCGCAGCGCAGGTCGATCCAAAGAGTACATATTTCATCGCTGCTTCGGACTGTGCTTTGGTGGACGAAAAATAACCGACCATAATATAGGAACTGATGGATACGGTTTCTACTGCGATGAAGATCATCAGCCAATTGCTCGACATGGTCAAAAGATTCAACCCTAAAGTCGCCGTTAAGAGTACGGCATACAAATCTCCCAGAGGTCGATCATGCTGATGACGCTGCTGAATAAAAATTGTAATGAGCAGGGTTGAAAGCAGGATAATCAGCCGTGCCGATGTTGCGAATGTATCAATGTGGATCATGTCGAAGAATCCAACCATCTCCACATGGCTTAATCCTTGTCCCAATAGGTAACAACCACTCAACAATAATCCAGCTATTGTAATCGTAAACGATGCTTTGTCCCAATATTTATCAACGAAAAGACTGGCGATAATAGTACCTATAAAAGTAATGATCAGTGTTAATTCCGGTTTGAAATAGGGAATACTACCAATAATTTGATCAATAAATGAACTGATATATGGACTGAATGCGAGCATGCTGGATTAAATAAATTGTTGGATAAAGCTGACCAGATTCAATACACTTGCATTGAGGTTGCTGAATACCAAGGATGGCATTATACCCAGTAAAAGAGCAAGAGCCAAGGTTGGAAATAGAATCAGCTGTTCACGACTATTGATATCGGTCAGTTCATTGGCCCAAGATTCCCCTCCTTTCAGCCTGATCTCTCCAAAAAACATCCGTTGCAGTGTCCATAACAGATAAGCTGCACTCAAGAGAATACCGATAGAACCTGCTAAGGCCATCCAGCGTGGAAGGCCTGTACCTACACTGGCGGCGTTGAACGAACCGATGATAACAAATGCTTCGCCGATAAATGCAGAGAAACCAGGGAGGCCCAATGAAGCAAAGAAAGCAATGGCAACATAGCCTGTATACTTAGGCATAAGCTGAGCTAAACCTCGGAAACTATAGATGTTTCGATCATGTACACGGTCATAAACCACACCGACAAGAAAGAAAAGTGCCGCCGATAGAAAACCATGGGAAATCATTTGGAACATGGCGCCTGAAATTCCTTCGGCTGTCAATGAGGCTATACCAAGCAATACAAAGCCCATATGGGATACCGATGAATAGGCAATCATCCGTTTTAAATCTTTTTGAGCTAAGGCATTTAATGCCCCGTAGATAATGGAGATGACGCCGATCAGTCCAAGCCACCAATTGGACAGTGCGGCCATGTCGGGAAAAATGCTATAACAAATACGGATAATGCCATAGCCACCTATTTTCAACAGGATACCTGCTAAGATAATGGATACTGGTGTCGGTGCCTCGACGTGTGCGTCAGGTAACCAGGTATGCAACGGTACGATAGGCACTTTGATCGCAAAAGCGAAAAAGAGCACCACAAAGCCAACTAATCTGGCCGAAACACCCAATATTTCCTGATAGCCATCCCAGGCGAAGATTGAATCTCCTAAATAATTCTGTGGATTCATCATGTAGATCATATTAAAGGTATGTGCCCCAGTTTCGGGGTTGATAACCGAAAAATATAAACCTACAATGATTAATAACATAAATACCGAACCAAAAAGGGTATAAAGAAAGAATTTTATGGCAGCATATTCACGGCGTGCCCCGCCCCAGATACCAATCAGGAAGTAGAGCGGCAAGAGCATGACCTCATAGAATAAATAGAACAGGAAGAAATCCAAAGCACAAAAGATGCCCATTACAGCCATGTTGAGGACCATAAGTAAGGCGAAGTATCCTTTGGGGCTTTTCTGTATATTCCAGGAGGCACCGATTGCCATCAACATCACAAAAGCGCTGAGCAGCAGTAATGGCATGGAAATACCATCTATCCCGATCAGGTAATCGATCTCTAATTTTCCGATGGAGCCCAAGTCCAAGCGAATCCAGGCAAGTTGTTCAACAAATTGGTATCCTGCCAGATCTTGTACGCCGGTCTTGCTGGCATCAAAATGGGCATAGCATATGCCGGCAAGTACAAATTGTACGGCCGTGAATGCTAAGGCAATATATTTGTAACTCGATTTGTATCGTGTTGGTAGGGCGAGGATAAACGCCGTCGCCAGAAGCGGTAAAAATATCAGTAAGGATAAAATAGGCATTTCCTAGAAAAATATGAGATAAATTAAACCAAGTAAAACGAATAGAAAAACGGAATACAATGCAGTCTGTAATTTGCCGTTCTGTACCAGGCGAACCTGGTTGCCGGTCCAGTAGGCAACAGAAGCAACAGCATTGATAAAACCGTCTACAATATATTTGTCTATCCACACGCTCAATCTGGAGAGGGATAGGACGATAAACTGAATAAAAGCAACTAGTGAATCCACAACATAACGGTCAAACCAGTAACAGAACTTCGCTAGTTTCAGTGTGCCATCAACAAAGATCCATTGATAGAGTTCATTGATATAGCCTTGGTTGAACGCGGCTTTCAGCGCCAGACTATTGGTGTTAAGTGAATAGGTTTGTTGTACGTACCATTTCCAACCTATTATCCAACTGATGACCGAACCGATCAATAAGATCAACGGAATAATCAAGTGTGCACTGTGACTTGGTGCAAACGTATATTCATCCGATAGAAGGCCATCCATCAACCAGGAGTCGTGATAGGAAATAGGGTTGAGTGAAAATAGGGGGAATAGACAGCATAGCCCTAATATGGCCATTGGAATCAACATGGTTTTTGAGGCCTCGTGCAGGGGATCACCATGTAATTTGTCCTTGACCTGATCCATGAGGCGAAAATTACCTAAAAAGGCCTTAAAGATTAAGCGACCAATGTAAAATGCGGTCAGTATACTGATGATGATAAGACTAACAGGTATAATGAGGTAAAAATCACCTTTTGATAAAGCCCATTCAAAGGAAGATATCACGATACTATCTTTGGAAAGATAACCTGATGTGAGTGGAAACCCCGCAAGTGCCAGTGATGCGACACTCATCAGGATAAAGGTTTTGGGCATGTACTTTTTTAGTCCGCCCATATTTCGAAGATCCTGCGGGTCAAAGTCGAGCTGACTATGGGCTTTAAGGTGTGCCATCTCATGGATGATGGCTCCCGCAGACAGGAATAATAAGCATTTAAAGAAGGCATGCGTTGCCAAATGAAACAGCGCAGCATCCCAGGTTCCAATACCGATTCCGACCATCATAAAGCCCAATTGTGAGATGGTTGAAAAGGCCAAAATGCGCTTAATATCGTATTGACCTAATGCAAAATAGGCTGCGGATGCGGCGGTGACTGTACCGATGATCGCGATAAATAACAATGCACTTTCGTTGAATAAGGGAAATACGGTTGCCAGCAAAAATACACCTGCTGCGACCATGGTGGCGGCATGGATCAACGAAGATACCGATGTTGGCCCTTCCATGGCATCAGGTAGCCATACGTGTAAAGGAAATTGAGCTGACTTGGCCATGGCCGCAAGGAAAAATGCCAGTCCTGCTATTGTGAGCCAAATCTGATCCATACTGTTCACGGGAGAGACCCATTGTCCATTGGTGACAGCAGACTGATAGATCAATCCGGTTTCACCAAAAAGGTCAATTAGATTGAGCGTTTTAAATTGCGTAAATATGATTGCTAAACCAATCAGAAAACCGAGGTCTCCGATGCGGTTCACTATAAATGCTTTCTTGTTGGCCTGTACGGCCGTTTCGCGTGTAAACCAGAAACCAATTAGGAGGTAGGAGGCAAAACCAACCAATTCCCAAAAAATATACATGAGCAACAGGCTATCCATAATCACCAGTCCGAGCATCGCAAAACAGAAGAGACTAAGGTACATCCAGTAACGATGGATGCCTGGGTCTCCTTTCATATAGGCTCTCGAATAGATATGTACGGGAAGGGCGACTGTGGGAACCAGCAATAGCATAAGTACGCTCAGGTTGTTCAATAGGATGCCTACCTTAAAAGTAGAAGCACCAATGGTGAACCAGTTGATCTCAGCAGACGCAATCGGATGATTCCAAATGGCCAGCCAGGTGAATCCACCGGATATAAAACTACATGCAATGGCGATCAGGGAGATGGTCCCTGACTGATCACGTTTGCCAGCCATCGCTTGATATAAAAAGGCAATAAATGGTGCGGCTACTGCAAACAGCGCTGTGTATATGGGTGATATGTGGGCAACTGGATCCAATTCTTACTTATCTTTTAATTCTTTTATTTCATCCGGATTGATGGTTTTATAGTGTCTATAGACATTCAGGACCAATGCTAATCCAACTGCAACCGCAGCAGCAGCAAGGACAATGGCGAATAAGGCAAAAATCTGTCCGCCATAACTCACTTTATCGTATTTACCAAAAGCTACAAAGTTTAGAATAGCTGCATTAATCATCAGTTCAATACCTACTAAGATCATAATGGCATTTTTCTTTGAAAGCACGGTATAAAGGCCAATACAGAATATGCAGGCACTAACAACCAAAAAATGTGTTAGTGTGATCATCTATTGCGCTCCTTTCTGGATAAATGCGATGCTCCGATAAGTGCCATCATCAAAAAAACTGATATGACTTCAAATGGCAATACATAGAAGGTCATAAATCGTAATCCGATTTGTTGAATATTATTATCTGTTGAAATAATCTCGGTATTATTTTCCCTAGCCTGCTGAATCCATGTCGGCGGTGACTGCTGCCATTCCCGTATTCCGAAAATCATGAGGGTCAGAAAACCTAAGGTTAATACAATGGCCTGCCATCGCGGCATACTGAGAAAAGAGCCACTGCTGTCCTGAAGATCTTTCAGAAGTTCTTTGTTGGAAAGCATAAAGGCAAATAACATCAGAATTAATACACCCCCCACATAGACCATGATCTGCGTGATTGCGACAAAATCGGCTAAGGCAAAGAGGTAAAGGCCTGCCATGGCAAAGAGGACGATAAAAAATAAAAATAGGGCGCGGGCTATATTTTTAAGATTGACCAATAGTAGCGCAGATCCGATCGCCAGTACAGCGAAGGCATAAAATAAAATAATTTCCATGTTCTTATTTTTGCTTTGCTGCCTCCTTTTCAGCTTGAAACTGCGTCCATTCGGCTTTGCGCTGCGCAACTTGTTCGTCGGTCATGTCCGAAAATCCGTAGATCAGATCGGTCAACTTCTGCGAGCTGCGATCATATTCGTTGGTCATGACAATACATTCGGTAGGGCAGACAACAGTACATAGGCCACAGTACATACATTTGGCCATATCAATATTGAATTTGGCCGGATATAACCGTTTGACGCTACCGTCTGAAGTTTTTCCGATCGCTTCCGGCGATTTGATCGCCTCAATTTCAATGCAATCTACCGGACATGCTTTGGCACAGAGATCACATACGATGCAATCGTCAATATCCACTTGCAATTGATAACGGGCAACTTCGGGAATAGGCATTTTTTCAGCGGGGTATTGTACGGTGACAATGCCCTCCTGATGGTCAAAGTAATTATCGTTTTTGATATTCAATTCCTGACGCGAACGTCGAGCGCCAAACAAGTGCTTCACAGTCAAAGATAGTCCTTTGATTGCTGTACGAAATGCGTGGGAAGCCGTTTTAAATATCATATCTTATGCTATAATTAAAATTCTCCAAATGGCGGAAATGGCCATGCAAACAAAAGCTAACGGGGTCAATACCTTCCAGCATAAGCTCATCAATTGATCTGCACGTAATCGGGGTAAGGTCCACCGGATCCACATTTGTATGCCGACGATAAATAAGGATTTGGCTAAGGTCCAAAAGATTCCCCAGACAAGGCCTGTTGTCCAGTCTGCCAATCGTACTGCGCCGATATTAGGGAGCGGTGTATTCCAGCCACCCAGAAACAGGACTACACCCAACATAGCCACCAAAAACATCATGGCATATTCGGCCAGGAAGATAAAGGCAAATTGTATCCCGCCATATTCTGTATGGAAACCACCAACCAGTTCAGATTCCGCTTCGGGAATATCGAATGGCGCTCGGTTACATTCGGCAAGTGTTGCGATAAAGAATATGATATAGGTTACAATTAAGTGGGGGGCCTGAAAAATATTCCAGGCGAAAATGCCGCCTATCTCATTAACTTCCCAAAACCCTAAAAATTTAATACTTCCGTTGGTCAGAATGCCTTGGCCGATTGCGATTTCGTTGAGATTTAAAGTCTGTGTTAACATCACGACAGTAATCAGGGAGAGTCCAACGGGTATTTCATAGGAAACCATTTGGGCGATTGCACGCATGGACCCCAGTAGGGAATATTTGTTGTTCGATCCCCATCCAGCCATCAAAATCCCCAATGCGTCAATGGAGATGATGGCCATAATAAAGAATAATCCGGTATGTGTATTCGCCGGAATAAAATCTTTGGCCCAAGGAATGACCGAAAACCCGGTGAAAACAGCCACAAAAATAATGATTGGGGCAATTCTAAAGAGAATTTTGTCGGCTAATGTGGGTGTTATTAATTCTTTTTGAAGTAATTTAAGGATATCCGCTATCGTCTGTAGGCTACCATATTTTCCGGTTTCCATTGGTCCGAGACGATCTTGGACAAATCCCGCAATCTTACGCTCGGCATATACTGCAAATAAGGTAAATGCTGCTATAAAGGTGAAAATAGCAATTGGAACCAAGATATGTAGTATTGTATCTATCAAGTCTTATTTATAATGATTTTTAATAAGCGACCAATGAATACGCAAACTTAACGAAAAACAGGGAATTTCGATAGGGAAAAATTAAAATATACTAAACAAGTAGATTATCGTGACATATTGGGGATATCAGTATTTAGATTTGAGTATGAAGATTTTGCTTGAGTAAGCCTTATCAGCATAAAAAAAGCATCCCTAAGGATGCTTTTTTTATGCTGATAAATCGAATTAACGATTTGAGAACTCAACGTAATTACGTTCTGTATGTCCAACATACACTTGTCTTGGACGGCCGATTGGCTCTTTGTTTTCACGCATTTCTTTCCATTGTGCGATCCATCCCGGAAGACGACCCAACGCAAATAACACGGTAAACATATCTGCTTTAAAGCCTAATGCACGGTAGATAATACCTGAATAGAAATCGACGTTTGGATAAAGTTTTCTATCGATAAAGTATTGATCATTTAATGCTGCTTCTTCAAGTTTTTTGGCGATGTCCAATACGGGATCCTGAACGCCTAATTTTTCTAAAATATCATCACATGCTTTTTTGATGATTTTAGCACGTGGATCGAAGTTTTTGTATACACGGTGACCGAATCCCATTAAACGGAACGGGTCATTTTTGTCTTTTGCTTTTGCGAGGTATTTTTCTGCATCACCACCATCATTTTTGATCGCTTCAAGCATTTCAATTACGGCTTGGTTAGCACCGCCATGCAGCGGGCCCCACAAGGCATTGATACCCGAGGCAACAGATGCATAAAGGTTGGCATTAGATGAACCTACGATACGAACTGTTGATGTAGAACAGTTTTGTTCGTGATCAGCATGTAAAATAAGCAATTTGTGCATGGCATCAATCACAACAGGATCGAATGTTTTTTCGTCGTTAACCTCGCCGAATAACATGTTTAAGAAGTTATCTATGTAACCTAAGTTATTTTTAGGATAAACGACCGGATGACCTAGTGATTTCTTTTGAATCCAGGAAACGATCGTTGGCATTTTGGCCAAAAGATTGATGATCGTTTGATCTTCTTCTTCGTCTGTTAGGTTTGGATTTAAGGATTCAGGGTAAAATGCAGATAAGGCGCCTACTAAACAAGAAAGTTGGCCCATTGGGTGGGATTTGGAAGGAAATCCAGCGAAGAAATTTTTCATGTCTTCGTGAATCATCATTTGCTTTTTAATGTCAGCTCTGAATTTTTCCAATACCTCTTTTTTAGGAAGCTCTCCATAGATAAGTAAATAAGCAACTTCCAGGAAAGTCGATTTCTCTGCCAATTGCTCAATTGGATATCCTCTATATCTCAATATACCTGTTTCACCGTCAAGGAAAGTAATCGCACTTTTTGTTGCACCCGTGTTTTTGTATCCCGGGTCTAACGTAATAAATCCACTTAGATCTCTTAATTTGGAAATATCAACTGCTTTTTCATTTTCAGTACCGACAATGACCGGAAGGTCATAAGAAGTGCCGTCTAAATTTATAGATGCTTTATCTGACATGTTTATATATTATCTTATATCTGATTTGTATGCTAATCTCACAAATTTAACTATTTGATATTTAAAACTGAAAGTTCTTTTGGAATTTAAATGACATCATTACGTCATTTTGGATAATATTGAATAACTATTTACTTAAATACGCAAATAGTTTATTCAAATTTAACACTATCTTATTATGTCCCGAAATATTAATCTATTTTTCGCTGAGCGACTTTTCCCTTATCTTCATATTTCCCGTTTTTGCCCGAGCCAAAAAAAGGTAGGATGACGAAGCATACCAAAATAATAGATGTTAACGTTAAAATTCCTGTTGTCCATAGGATTTTGCTGAAATTTTCAGCATCCAGGAAATGGATACCCCAGAGCCCCAATAGAAAATAGGTGGCGACGAATAGGATAACCAGGGTGAATAATATGCCAAAGATGTATTTCATGATGGGTTATATTTTGTTAAGAATCTGTTTTTTGAGCGCGTCGAATTCGTCCTGTGTAATAATGTTTTCGCGCAGTAGCAATTGTAGTTTTTGCAGTTTTTCGACAAAATCTCCTTCTGCTTGTATATTGTCTTTGATCTCTTCTTTTTGTAGATCAAATTGTTTGCCCAGCTCCATGCCCACACCAAGTTGTGCACCAATGCCTGCCAGTCCACCTTCATTTTTAGCGGCATCCCGGAGCGCGCGTAATTTTTCCAATTCCACATAGCTCAAACCTGCTTGCTGTGCAGCTTGATTTTGTGTCGTCAAGTCAGCAATTTCACCAATTCGACGTTGTGTGTTTGAGTCAAATTGGGTTCCCAAGATCTTAAAATCTGTAATATCTAAACCAAGATCTTTAAAATCCTGTTCAACCGCTGTTTTGATATCCGTGGACAAAATAGGCAGCTGACTATCGATTTCGTTATAACCTAATTTCTTCTGGGCAATCTGTGCGACAATCTGTTGTGGAATCCTGTTGTTAATAATATCTTGAATGGCTGCCGTGCTAACTGTGTTTTGATTGGCGACGATATTTTTATAGAAATGTACCGGCTCTTTGATGACGTAAGAAAAAGTACCGTTCAAGCCTATTTCCACGGGCAGATTATATTGCGGGTCAATATATTTGATCGGGTTTCCCGTTCCCCAGGATTGATTGACAATGGCGGCCGTACGGAAGAAATAAATATAAAGCTTATGCTCTGACTCGAAATTTTGTCTTAATCGCGCTAATGTGGTGAAGAAAGGATGGTTATCCGTTTTTAAATTATAGGTACCTGCCTCCGTAAGGAGGTTTTCGCCTTTTCCTTCATAGACAAGGATACAGCCCTGTCCCGGGGCAAGAATAAGTTTACTGGAATTCTTAATTTCATTCCTTTCGGAAGGAAATTTATACCATAATACACGAGGGTCTTGATTTTTCCACTCAATGACCTCGGATAATTGGTTGTTAAAAAGATTGAATAGTCCCATAATATTTAATTTAATGTGTCGAATTTGGGATTATACCCTTCGAATTTATTGATTTGTTTTCCACTATTATCAAAATAGTAATAGTCGCTCGAACCTTTTACAATAAAACCGTCTTTGAGTAGACAGCCATTTCCATAAATGGATTTAAGGTCTGTGGCGACTGTTTTCTGTATCGCACCGGTCGATATATCCAAAAGTTGGATCTGTAGCGGATCATCTTCCGCAGGTGTTGGTTTGTACGCGATCAGAAGCGTTTTGTCATTCTGAGCAACCACGACAGGCTGAAAATAGAGCCGACCCGGTGTAAAGTCTTTAAAACTAATCAGACGGGCTCCTTTAATTTGCCATGGATTGATCAGTACCTTTTTGTAGGGATCGCGGTCGGTAAAAATACCCGATCCACCAAAATCTTTATCCCAGGAAAAGCGAGGGCTATCTCTGGGGTAGCCATATTGATAGTAATATGTGTATTGAATTAACTGAATTTTTTCCTCTGGATAGGAGCTGGATTTACTTGAAAAAGTGAATTCCGTTTTTGTCGTTGGATTAGGGAGTTTTTTCCTCCGTTCATCGTAAAGCTGCTTATCCGGTATTGATTTATTGATTAAAGGGTAATAGGCGATATTTTGCCCTTCATTGTTCATAATCTGATAGGCAGAACCATAATCTTCGTATTTAAATTCAACTTTGGCAATACCGGTGCTGAGTGCCGGAGCATCTTTGACGTAATTTTCAAGGACACTTTTGTAGGTTAGACTATTTTTGTCCAATTGATAGATATACTTAGATTTGATGATGATGTAAAGGTTTTGGTCTTCAAATACCTGTAAATTAACGTCGCTACTTGATAACTCGACGGGAGTTTCCATCAGCTGCTTTACCCATTCCTTTTTGCCAGTTTTGGGGTCAAATAATCCGATATATACTTTGTTGTCTTTGCCTTCATCAAATCGGTTCCTGGAAGTTCCGACATTGCCCACGACGACGACGTGTGGAGAGTTATCTTTGTCCAGAAATAATGTATTGCTTGCGTAATTCCACTCCAGCGGTTCGGCTTCTTCTTTTTTCTCTGCAGTGTTGGACGAACTATAAGTCGAATAATTTGGTTCTGATTTTTTAGAGAATATAGAACTCAATACACCAATAATGAACATGAGTGCAATAAAGCCCACAACAGCAAACAATACGATTCGGATAGCTTTATATTGATCGGTATTGTTGCGTGGGTAGTTGTAATTGTGATTGATGTTGATGTCATCACTATCTAAAAAAAACTCGGTTCCGCAACTATCACATTTGTAATAGTCGGGACGTATTGTGCTGACTTTTATGCTGCCACAATGCGGGCATTTGATCGCTTTGATGCTTTTAGCCATTTATATTTTGTTGTATTTGTTTTGAATTACTCCTGTTTAAAGTTTCATTTCTAGCACAGAAAGGCATGTATGTTTTGATCATAATACTGCCGGTCAAGTAGCGAAAATAAAATAATATACAGTCGAAAGTTAAAATAAAAAACAAGGTATAACAAATTTTCGGCCAGTCATCTTATATTCGATAGGATTGATTTTAAATATGTCAAATATTGATTCATATTGTAACGTTACAAAGAATCGGGGCTTTAGATGTTGTTGATGAGGATACAATTAAAAAATGTAAAATATTTTTGGTATTTACGAATAATTCGTAGATTAGTGAAAGATTAGTAAAGAAAGAATTTAGATATGGAAAAGTTAACAGCACAAGAGGAACAGGCAATGCAATCTATCTGGAGCCTAAATGGAGGTTTTATCAAAGAGATTCTAGATAACATTAAAGGGGAGAAGATGCCTTATACAACTTTAGCTTCAACTGTAAAAAATTTGGAGCGCAAGGACTTTGTGAAAGCTGTGCGTTATGCCAATGCAAAACGTTACGAACCTATGGTCAGTGAGCAGGATTATAAGGCGAAATTTATGAACTCTTTTGTAGGTGATTATTTCAAAAATTCATATAAAGAGATGGTTTCTTTTTTCGTGAAAGAGGAAAAGCTAACCGAGGACGAGCTCAAGGAGATTATGGATATGATTAAAAATAACAAATCTTAATACGATGGAAAATCTGCTGACCTATATTATACAAGTCAATCTGCTGTTGAGCATCATCTACTTGGGTTATGTTGGGCTATTGAAAGGCTTAACCTTCTATTCATTGAATAGAGCATACTTTTTAACAGGTGGATTATTTGCTTTTATATATCCGTTTTTGGATTTAAAATCGCTTTTTGTACGAGGTGGATTAGACGTGGGGCTGGTGGGTGAGCAGATTTCATTTTATATGGAAGAACAGGATATGCAGGAACGGTTGACGCTGGGTGGGTTGGTAGAGTTCGTTTTTATGTTGGGTGCGGCATTTCTATTGTTGAAATTTGTTTTCCAGTTATTCAGCCTCTTAAGAGTTCATCTGCATTCCAAAGCCGATCAGTGGAAGACGTATTTTTTTAGGAATGTGTTTATCCCTATTGTGCCATTTTCGTTTTTGAATAAAATTTATGTCAATAAGGGACAGCATATGGATGCTGAACTGAAAGATATTTTTAAGCATGAGGATATTCATGTGAAAGGCCTTCACAGCTTGGATATTTTACTGTTTGAAATCATATTGGTGTGCTGTTGGTACAATCCTTTCGTCTGGTTCATGCGCAGAGCCATTCGCCAAAATTTGGAGTTTCTGACTGATCAACAGGTGCTCAATAAAGGAATTGACAAACAGACGTACCAATATAGCCTGTTGAATGTGTCCAAAAAGGGCACTTCAATCGGGTTGAGCAATCAATTTAATTTTAAACTATTAAAACGTCGCATTATGATGATGAATAAGAAGAGGTCATCCAAGATAGAACTGAGTAAATATGCCTTTCTTTTGCCCGTATTTTTACTAACGGGAGCTGCATTTACCGTAAGCAAAGCGGAGGGTAATATCGAAGATGTCGTTGAAAAGGCAAATGAGACTACGCTTTTGAAATTAGCTGCAGGTTCACAGCAGGGTGATCCACTATCGGTCAAGATGGCCAGTGAAGCGGGAAAAGTACTCAAGGAAGCCCACGGTACGGATACGATTAAGATAGATACAACTCGCCGGTCGAAGGGGACTACCGTATGGAGCGGTCAGATTGGTTCTTTGAAAATCAAAGGCGCTTCTGATGCGACTGGTAATCCGCTGTTTGTGGTGGATGGGGAAGTTATTAGTAAAGAAGAACTAGATGCAATTGCTCCAGAGCGGATTGAATCAATATCAGTATTAAAAGATAAATCTGCTACAGCAATCTATGGTGAGAAGGGTGAAAATGGTGTCTTGTTGATCACTACCAAAACAGGAAGTAGTACTGGCAAACTTCAAGGAAAAGTGACAGGTCTCTTTGTCAGACAGGACTCCGTTAGTAAAGCTAAGGCCGCAGTGATCAAGTATCCTGCTAATATTCTGTATGTGGTTGATGGTGCACGAATAAGTTCGGGGGAAATGAGAGATATGGATCAAAATAATATTGAAAGTATTCATGTTATTAAGGATGGCTCTGCTTGGGCAAAATATGGTGAAGAAGGGAAAAATGGTGTTATTGAAGTGACCACAAAAAAATGGGCAAAGGAAAATCCGGATAAAGTTAGTAAAGCTGCTAAGGAACTCAAATCTGAAAATAGCCCTGATGAGCGGGTAATTACGGTAGTGGGGTATAAAAAGGGTAATAAGGGGAATGATGCTAAAACAATAACGTTTGAGGGAAAAGCGGCCCAAAACGATAGCCCAGGGAAAACTGCGAAATATGTAGCACAAACGGCAACATACGCGAGGGTAGAGGGAGAACCAGGGAATATCAATGGCGTCCGGATCCGTGGTTTATCGGGAAAAGAAAAACCATTGTTTGTTGTTGATGGAGAACTTAAAAATAGCCAGTTTGATCTAGGGAATTTGAATTCTTCAAACATTCTTTCGGTATCAATCAATAAAAATAATTCGTTGACAGAGATGTATGGTGATAGGGGAGGGAATGGTATTGTAAAGATAGTAACCAAAGCCTATGCCGCAAAGTACCCAGAGAAATTGTCAGATTTAGATAGAAAGATACAGGCCGAACAAATGAATATTTTGAATAAGAAACATGAAGTAGGATTTGATGGCCAAAATAATGTACGGGAAAATCAACAGAAGTAATCCTATCAGGATCGAAAAGTACTAGGAGGTGAAGTTTGTATTTTATAGTTCTATTCAAAAATCTATTAGTTTTTTGAATAGAACTACTTTGTATTATAAAACTAAAATTAAATAATTGATGGTTATTTTGTATTGAGGTTCGTCATCGTCAACTCAATGCCAATATTAACAAAGCTTTGGATCATCTTAACGGAATGGTCTATCAATGCCGGAAGTTCCGCCTGTTCTTCTTTATCGAAGGGACCAAGGACATAGTCCACCTGTCTGCCTTTGGGATAATTATCTCCGATACCAAAACGTAGGCGAGGGTATACCTGTCCCCCACAAAGTTGCTCGATGGACTTAAGTCCATTGTGGCCAGCGCTGCTGCCTTTAGGCTTCATACGTAAAGAACCGAAGGGAATGGCCAGATCGTCAACGATCACCAGTACATTCTGGATAGGTACTTTACATTGCTGCATATAATAATTGACCGCTTTGCCACTGAGGTTCATATAGGTAGTCGGCTTGATGACGGTTACATTGTGCCCTCGCTGTTTAAATTCGCTATAATAGGCTAATTTTAGCAGGGAGAAACTAGCGCCAGCTTGTTTAACGAGCTCGTCGGCAACCATAAAACCAATATTGTGCCGCGTATCGGCATATTCACTACCGATATTTCCCAATCCAACGATAAGATAATTCATGACGCAAAAATAAAAATTTAATAAACAAAAAAGCACCGAATTTCGGTGCTTTCTGTAGTATTTTAAGAATCTTGTTCAGATTATTTTTTACCACCTTTAGCTGCTTTAGCTGCTTCTTGTTCAGCTTGACGCAATGCACGTGACATGATAACGGATACGATTGTATCGTCAGCATTGTTCAATACTTTTGCGTTGTCCAATTGAACTTGAGCTACACGGTATGATTTACCAACTTCTAAAGATTCCATTGGTACTTCAATTTCTTGTGGCAAGTTAGCAGGTAATGCTTTTACGCGTAAATTGCGTAATTTTTGAACTAATTTACCCCCCATTTTAACACCTGGAGATGTTCCTGTTAATTTGATAGGAATATTTAAAGACACTTCTTTGTCATCAAATAATTCTAAAAAGTCAACGTGAGTAACTAGGTCTGTCAATGGGTGGAATTGTGCGTCTTGAACGATAGCTCTTTTTGTTTGACCGTCAACGTTTAATTCTACGATTACAACGTCAGCAGTGTAAAGAACTGGTTTCAAATCAGCTGCGGATACAGAAAGAGCAGTTTGTTCTTTACCTCCGTAAAGTACTGCCGGTACTAAACCTTGGTAACGTAATTCTTTTGCATCTCTTTTCCCTACGTTCTGTCTTACAGAACCGCTAATAGCAATTGATTTCATCTTTTAATTTTTATAAATTTTGAGGTGCAAAGATAATTTAAATTTTGGTATTATCAAAAAAAACTGCTGATATTGAGGGGGAAAGAAAAAGACTCCAGTATTTCGGCCGAAGGCTTATCATACCAGAGTCTAAATACTAATATCTCAATACGCTATACTAAAAAAGACTATTCGACGTCAAATAAATCAGAGATAGATGTATGTTGGTTGACGCTGGTGATTGCTTTTGCAAACAGATCAGCTGTAGACAATACTTTAATTTTTGTGGATTGTTTTGCTTTTTCTGGATCCAATTGAATGGTATCTGTTACGATCATTTCTGATAACACGGAGTTTTCAATTGTTTCATAAGCTTTGCCGGATAACACCGCGTGTGTACAGACCGCTCTTACGGATCTCGCACCATTTTCCATGATCAAAGCCGCAGCTTTTGAAAGTGTGCCGGCTGTGTCACAGATATCGTCGATCAATACAACATCCTGATCCGTTACATCACCAATGATAGACATTGATTCAATTTCATTTGCACGTTTACGGCGTTTGTCACAGATGATCACTTCTGCATTGAAGAATTTAGCAAAAGTACGCGCTCTGTATGATCCACCCATATCCGGTGATGCAATTGTCAAGTTAGGGAGTTTTAGGGATTTGATGTAGGGAACAAAAATAATGGAGCCATCGAGGTGATCAACAGGGATATCGAAAAAACCTTGGATTTGTGCGGCATGTAAATCCATTGTCATGATACGGTGAATCCCAGCTGCTGTCAACAGATTGGCAATCATTTTTGCGCCAATGGCAACTCTTGGTTTGTCTTTTCGATCTTGTCTTGCGAAACCGAAATAGGGGACCACCGCTGTAATGTAGTGCGCTGAGGCTCTCTTTGCAGCATCTGTCATCAACAATAATTCAAAAAGATTGTCGGTAGGTTGGTTGGTAGATTGGATGATAAATACATCGGCTCCACGTACAGATTCATTGTAGAATGGTTGAATCTCACCGTCGCTAAAACGCGATAATGTTTTGTCTCCTAGAGGTTTCCCGTAAGATTGTGCGATTTTTTCAGCCAGTTCTGTAGTGCCAGAACCTGCAAATAGTTTAACCGTGTTGAATTGCAAAGGCATGGTTTTGTATATTTATGTTGGGTTATTGTATTGTCGTTTATTCAATATTTTTATTCCCTAATATTTTTTAAAGTTAAACATTAAAAAAAATGGATTGTTTGCACAATCCATATACTCTTAACTTTAAAAGTTGTCCGACCTGGATTCGAACCAAGACAAACAGAACCAAAAACTGTCGTACTACCCTTATACTATCGGACAATGTCTCTAAAAAGTCAACGTTTCCGTCTTTTTCTTTTTGACGACGCAAAGATAGAGATTTGTTTTAAAAATCAAAATTCAAATTAAAAAAAATCTAAACCCTTTCATAAATAATAAGCCTTGCATATAACGCAGAAAAGGCTTGCGATTGCAAGCCTTTTCTATTGTTTGTTGTCCGACCTGGATTCGAACCAAGACAAACAGAACCAAAAACTGTCGTACTACCCTTATACTATCGGACAAACAATTCAATTGTGTTCGTTATCGTGATGATGTCGTTCACATTTGATGATGCAAATATACGGACTATTCTTATTTCTGCAAATAAAAATGAACTTAAAAGTGTATTAGGGCTGATTTTCAAAGAAATAATTTTTGTTTTGATTTGAAAAGATATGCGCGCTAAGCTTTTTTATCGAGATGTTGGCCCCCCAAAATACATGCGTGCTTTTGGGAATGCTTTCCTTTCAGCCAATATTGGATCGCGTAATGAAATTTTTTCAATTAATATGTGTTAAAAAATCAGAATAAAGTTCATTTCTTATTAACTTATCCTTATTTTCGAGCCGTATTAATAATACTTTTTACAGTTATCATTTTATGAACTATACTAAAATCAACAATCTTTTAGGATGGATATGTGCGCTCATTGCAACAGTAGCATATGTCATGACTGCCGAACGATCGACGAGTTGGTGGGACTGTGGCGAGTTTATCGCTTCAGCCTTTAAACTTCAAATTGTGCACCAGCCAGGAGCACCTTTATTCTTAATGATTCAAAATATATTCTCAAACCTTGCTGGTGGAGATGTTACACGAATTGCTTTTTGGATGAACGTAGGATCGGCAGTATGTAGTGGTCTGACCATTTTGTTTTTATTTTGGACAATTACAGCTTTAGCAAAGAAAATCGTTGTAAAAGGTGTTGATGGATCATATACATCCACCGATTTAATCAAAATATTCGGTTCGGGCGCTGTTGGTGCACTGGCTTATGCTTTTACGGATACTTTTTGGTTCTCAGCAGTAGAGTCCGAAGTATATGCCATGTCTTCTTTATGTACAGCCGTCGTATTTTGGGGTATTCTAAAATGGGAAAATCATGCCGATGAAGCTGGTTCGGACCGCTGGTTGATCTTTATCGCTTATGTGATGGGGCTTTCTATCGGGGTACACTTACTGAACCTTCTGGTGATTCCGGCAATTGCTTTGGTAATTTATTTTAAACGTTCAAAAACAGTGACATCATCGGGGGCGATCAAAGCTTTCTTAATCGGTGTTGTTGTTTTGGCGCTAATTTTATGGGGTATTATTCAATATACCGTTAAAGCGGCAGCATATTTTGATCTGTTCTTTGTGAATAGTTTGGGCATGGGCTTCGGTACTGGATTTAACTTATTCATGATTTTAGCGGTAGCTCTTTTCGTATATGGTATCTGGTATTCAATCAAAAAGGTAAAACCGATGTTGAATCTGATCTTAATCAGTGCAGCATTTATTATTTTTGGTTATAGTTCCTTTGCCATGATCATGGTGCGCGCCAAGGCAAATCCTACATTAAATAACAGTGATCCGGATAATGCATTTTCTTTTGTGAGTTATCTTGGACGTGAGCAATATGCCAGTGAGCCACTTTTGAATGGACCTACATTTGATGCGCAAGTGGTTGATGCCGAGCCTACGTATACGTACAGAAAAGATAAAGACAAGTATACCAAGGTGGAGAACGGTATGGACTATAAATACGATAAAACGATGTTTTTCCCGCGTGTTTACAGTTCACGGGATCAAGGACATATCGAATATTATCGTGATTACTTAAAAATTCCGGAAGGACAGTCGCCGACTTTTGGTGATAACCTGAAGTTCTTTTTCAGTTATCAGATCGGACATATGTACGGCCGTTATTTCTTATGGAATTTTGCCGGTCGTCAGAATGACCAACAAGGTCAGGGCTCATTTACCGAAGGTAATTGGCAGGCGGGCATCAAGCCGATTGACCAAATGC
>NZ_DLJD01000027.1:0-81130 GCF_002484085.1 Sphingobacterium sp. UBA7625 | reverse complement strand
CGAATACTGACTTTGTTAATCGTCTTCCGATTAACAAAGTCAGTATTCGCATAATATAATAGAAATACTTGATCATTTTCATATAGGTTTCGATACTTATGCATGCATTCATTCGTACCAAGCATACTTTGCTGCTCCTAATGCAAAGCTTATATCAGTTCAAAATCTGTCATCAATGTTTCCTGTCCATTGACAATAATGGAAATTTTGTGTCTACCCGTGTAAAATTTTCGTGTGGTAATCACTTTAAATGATTGGTTTCGTTGGATCCGATTAATTTCAGATCCCTGGTAGATTCGCTCACTAATTTTGAATACTTTGCGTGACAATAAGCCATTTGATTTTTGGTAATACAACCCATACTCCAGACGGAGTGCTTTGGGCTGCGGCTGAGCATTTTCAATCTGAAAAGAGAAACTGACCTGCCCACCAATTTTTACGACCGGGGTTTCAATGTATAAATCGGTGATCTTGAAATCTGTGGCATCCAAACCATAATAGTGCAGAATATCGGGATGCCCTCGCTTGAGCAATGTACGGCTAGCATGTTTGATAATTGCGTCCGTATCTCTACTAATCCCTTTCCAATGCCGGGTTATGTCCAATAAAATAACCGGATGGTCTTTCGAGATATCATTTAAATTATTGGCGACACTTCTTCTTACACTTTCAGAAACATCATTTTTTAACAAGTTCAGAATGGGTAAAATTGGCGCCGGATCTTGCTTCAAAAAGGGGATAGCCATTGCCCAGGGCAATCGTGGCCGAATACCCTCACTTGCCAAACGACGAACCGCCGCATGCGGACTTTCAGCCCATTTCTCCATAACAGCGATCATCCGCTCTCTGTATTTGATGATAAAGGGACGAACCGCAAATTCACAGGTTATGAAGGTGGTAACTAATTCAAATGACTGGACCGCCAATTCAAAATGGTCAATGCCGTAAGTCTCAATATAGTCGGGAAAAATAATATATTCGAGACCAGCAGAATGGCCTGTGGCAATGAAATTTTTGACAACCTGATTGATCAATTCAACCGCTTCCTCAAAATCGGGTGGCATAAACTCATGTAGGGTCTGTGTGCTGTGTTTTGTCCGTTCCTTCCATTCCAAATCATTAAAATTAGTGCTAAAAATTCGCTTGATAAATTGTTTGCCATCGAAATCAGGCTTTATACCGCTAAACTGATCTGCTAGTTGTTGGTAAAAGCTGATGGAATAGATATCCTTAATAAGACTCATAAATACGCGCTATATAGTTTAAATATATATACCATGAATTGCCAAGCCATCTCCAAATAAGTTGGAATTTCATTGTATAAAAATTTTATTGCTAAACAAAGTTAGATCATAGAACTGACAGCAGAATGTCAACATAAAAAGATTATGATTTAACCTCGTTCAACTTTACAACTTGTATGACGCGCTGCAAAAGTAGCGTAAGTGTTTTCAATTCATTATCTGTCAACGATTTTGAAACTTTCTTTGCAATATTCTCCCTAAAATTTTCCGAATTATCGATGATATACTTGCCTTCGTCGGTCGCCCTTAGATCAAAAAATCTACGGTCTGTCCTGGACTGCTGCTGCTCGATAAGCTTATTTTCAACCAAAAATTTAAGCTGTTTGGAAATAGCAGCCTGACTGATTTGAAACGCTTCAGCAATCTGTTTTCCAGTTACCTGACGGTTTCTATATATATACTCAATAATATTATAATGCGTAGCAGTTACACCATGTACATTGCCCTTATTCATGTGTGCCAATATATAGCAATGTAAGTCTGTAAAGACATGGTAGAAATCAATTTCGTTCTCATTCATAAAACAATACATTAGTTAACTTTGTTAAATAATATACTTAACTTAGTTAAGCAATAAATACCAAAGATAATTAAAATGGAGCATATCGTTGTTATAAATGCCAAGCAGAACAATCTAAAAAATATTTCGCTTAATATTCCCAAAAGACAGATTACAGTTTTCACAGGTGTATCCGGTTCGGGCAAATCGTCCTTGGTGTTTGGAACTATCGGAGCAGAAGCCCAACGTCAGTTTAATGAAACTCAAACGAGCTTTATCAGAAATCGATTACAACATATCGGGGTACCTGAAGTGGATAAAATTGACTATTTAAATGTCCCCATTATCATCAATCAAAAAAGGCTAGGTGGGAACGCCCGTTCTACTGTAGGCACCGCAACAGATGTTTATAGCTCATTGAGGTTACTTTTTTCTAGAATGGGAACACCTTTCGTGGGCTATTCCAATGTGTTTTCATTTAATAATCCACAAGGGATGTGCAAGGGATGCGAAGGTCTTGGTTTTGTGCAGACCATAGATATCGGGCAACTCTTGGATAAGGAAAAATCCCTAAATGAGGGCGCAATCAAATTTCCGACATTTCAACCCGGTGGATGGCGCTTAACCCGATATACACTATCGGGGTACTTTGACAACAATAAGAAATTAAAAGACTACGACGAGAGGGAATGGCAGATGCTCTTAAATGCAACGGAACATAAACCCAAACATCCTGATAGACAATGGGGGAAAACTGTAAAATATGAAGGATTAATCCCCCGCATTGAAAAGGCATTCCTAAAGAAAGATTCGAAAGAGCATGTCGCACGGAAAGAAGTCCTCAAGAAGATCATTACCACGACGGACTGCCCTGTATGTAATGGTAAAAGGCTGAATAAAAAGGTGCTATCCTGTAAAATATCAGGAAAAAGTATAGCCGATTGTGCGTCGCTCGCAATAGATGAGCTTCTCGACTTCATAAACACCATAAGATCAATCACCTATGAGGTATTATTAAACGAACTGATTAGAAAATTACAACATATTGTTGATATAGGCTTGCAATATTTGACGTTGGAACGACGCACAGACACCTTGTCCGGTGGGGAATCCCAACGCATCAAGATGGTACGTAATCTCGGCAATAGTTTAACCGATTTGCTTTATATTTTCGATGAACCGAGCATAGGGCTGCATCCCAAAGACCTCCAAAATATTGCTGCTATTATCCAACAGATTAAAGCAAAAGGAAATACTTTGTTAATTGTTGAACATGATCCGGATCTGATCAAAATTGCGGATTGGGTTGTTGATATGGGGCCCGGATCCGGAAAAGCGGGCGGCGAAGTTGTATACCAGGGAAAATTTGACACACTTCCAGATTCAAAAGGGAAAACAGGAACCTATTTTGTAGGTCATTTTGACTTCAATCGAAGCCCTCGCCAAGCGAAAGGTTATCTGGAGATAAGACAGGCGGACTTACATAATTTGAAAAACATCAATGTTAACATACCAAAACAGGTTCTATCTGTTGTTACAGGCGTTGCTGGTTCGGGTAAAAGTACCCTAATCAACAAAGTTTTGCCAACATTTTACCCTGAAGTTATTGTAGTCGATCAGACCTTATTCGCCGCTAATGTACGTTCAAATTTACTTACTTATCTAAATTTATCGGATGTAATTCGAAGGCTCTTTTCGAAAGCCAATAACGTTTCTGAGAAACTATTTAGTAGAAATAGTCTTGGCGCCTGCGAAAATTGCAAAGGATTGGGTATTGAGAAGATTGATCTTGCTTTTATGGAAGATATTGAACAGGCCTGTGAACTTTGTGGTGGTTCGGGCTTTACGCCTAAAATTCTAAATTACCATTATAAAGGTAAAAATATAGTTGATATTATGAATATGACAGTAATGGAGGCCGTCAGCTTTTTCCCCGAAGAGCCATTTTATTCCGCCTTTGATTTATTATCCAAACTTGGCCTTGGTTATCTTAGCCTAGGACAGCGGCTGGATAGTTTTTCAGGTGGCGAAAGGCAACGACTGAAACTTACACGCGAACTCCATCAAAGCAATGGTATTATTGTCCTTGATGAACCGAGCACCGGATTGCATCCAACTGATACGGAAAAGCTATTGAACTTTATAGATATCCTTGTAAAAAATAAGAATACGGTTATTGTGATCGAACATAACCTGGATGTAATCGCGCAGGCAGACTGGGTAATAGACATTGGCCCAGGGGCAGGTAAATATGGAGGTGAACTACTTTTTGAAGGGACAGTGGCCAATCTATTAAAAGACAAAAGGTCGTCAACAGCAGAATATTTGTGGCAACACTTAAAAATGACATGATATACTTGCTTATTGCTCCGACACCTTGTTGCACTTAAAGTGTGCTTTCAAATATTGAAATTTCCTGGTCAAACAGGCCATAATCTTACAAATCAATCCCATAATTCCATAAAGATTTCAGAGCAGTTTGTGCGCACATTTGTATTGTAAGATTAAACATACAGATATGGCTACAAATAATTATAAAGAGACAATTTACATTCCCTTGGAAGATGTCGAAAGCGAACATTGCGCATTAATTGTTGAAAAAGAACTGGCCCTGGTGAAAGGGATTGAGAGCCACAACGTAGAATTAAATAACCGTAGGGCAGCTATTACTGTCAAGGACAACCAAGTTGTTGCCGCGGCTGTAAAAGCTGTCAAAGACCTTGGTTATGGCGTATCTACGATAACAAAGACTTTTCCGGTATTGGGAATGACCTGTGCTTCCTGTGCAAGCAGCGCCGAGAGTATGGTTAAATACGAGCAGGGGGTAGTTAATGCTTCCGTAAATTTTGCCACCGGAAATTTGACTGTCGAATATCTTCCAAATATAACCGATGCTACGAAAATCCAGAAAGCTGTTCAAGCTGGCGGCTATGATTTATTGGTAGAGGACGAAGCCACACAACAAGAAACCCTAGAGTCCATTCACGCTGAAAAATTCAGAACGCTCAAAACCAAAACAGTGTGGGCTGTCATCCTGTCCCTACCAGTGGTGGTAATTGGCATGTTCTTTATGGATATGCCTTATGCGAATCCGATTATGTGGTTCTTTGCAACACCTGTCGTACTCTGGCTGGGAAAAGACTTTTTTACCAATGCATGGAAACAAGCAAAACATGGTTCAGCCAATATGGATACCCTGGTCGCGTTAAGTACTGGGATCGCTTATATATTTAGTGTTTTCAATATGCTGTTTGCCAATTTTTGGCATCAACGCGGCTTGCATGCGCATGTCTATTTTGAAGCTGCCGCTGTGGTGATTGCTTTTATTTTGCTCGGGAAATTGCTGGAAGAGAAAGCCAAAGGCAATACCTCATCAGCTATAAAAAAGCTGATGGGCTTGCAACCTAAGACAGTGATGGTAATACAAGCAGATGGATCTGAAAGACAGGTTGCTATAGCAGCGGTCAATGTTGGCGATATCATTCAGGTAAAACCGGGTGAAAAAATTGCTGTTGACGGGATGGTGATATCGGGCGATTCCTACGTGGATGAAAGCATGTTGAGTGGTGAACCTGTACCTGTTCTGAAAAAAGAAAATGAAAAAGTTTTTGCCGGTACGATCAATCAAAAAGGCAGCTTCCAGTTTCGCGCCGTAAAAGTGGGTAAGGAGACCATGCTAGCTCAGATCATCAAAATGGTTCAGGACGCCCAGGGTAGTAAAGCTCCCGTACAAAAAATGGTTGATAAAATTGCCGGTGTATTTGTTCCGGTCGTCATCGGCATTGCACTATTCACCTTTGCCATGTGGCTTATTTTGGGTGGGGATAACGGCTTGGTACAAGGTTTGTTGGCCGCTGTTACCGTACTAGTTATCGCCTGTCCCTGCGCACTTGGCCTAGCAACACCTACCGCAATCATGGTTGGCGTAGGAAAAGGGGCGGAGCATGGTATCTTGATCAAAGATGCGGAAAGCCTTGAGCTTGCCAAACGCGTCAATGCGATCGTATTGGATAAAACCGGAACAATAACGGAAGGAAGACCACGGGTAACGGGTATACAATGGTTAAACGATGATGATGCCACAAATGGTATCTTATTGAATATTGAGAAACAGTCAGAACATCCGCTGGCGGAGGCAGTAGTCAATCATTTGGAAGGTGTAAGCATCACGCCGATAGCTGCATTCGATAGCATAACAGGCAAAGGAGCAAAAGCGAATTATGGACCGGAAACTTATTATGTAGGAAATAAGAAACTGCTGATGGAAAATGGGATCAGCGTAGCGGCAGAATTGCAGCGTCAGGCAGACCAATGGAGTGAAGAGTCCAAAACTGTTATCTGGTTCGCAAATAGCACAAATACACTTGCGGTAATTGCAATTTCCGATAAAATCAAAGAAACCTCCGTGTTGGCCATTCAAGAAATGCAGGCCATGGGTATTGAACTTTATATGCTGACGGGTGATAATGAATCTACTGCTAAAGCGATTGCCGAACAAACCGGTATTAAACACTACAAAGCGGAAGTCATGCCACAACACAAAGCTGACTTTGTAAAAGAACTTCAACAACAGGGAAAAGTGGTGGCCATGGTTGGCGACGGTATTAATGACAGCACCGCGCTGGCAACGGCTGACGTCAGCATAGCGATGGGTAAAGGAAGCGATATTGCTATGGATGTGGCAAAAATGACCATCATCTCCTCGGATCTAACTAAAATACCCCAGGCAATCCGGCTGTCAAAACAAACGGTGACCACGATCAAACAAAATTTATTCTGGGCTTTTATTTACAATGTGATCGGTATCCCGCTCGCAGCAGGCATACTCTTTCCGATCAATGGCTTCCTTTTAAATCCTATGATCGCCGGAGCGGCAATGGCCTTGAGCAGTGTTAGTGTAGTGAGCAATAGCTTACGTTTAAAATGGAAAAAATAGAATTAGTAATATTAAAATTAAATAACATGGAAAGCAAAAACATTCAATTCAAAACAAACCTCAACTGTGGAGGCTGTGTAGCCAAAGTTCGTGCTGATCTGGACAATGCCGAAGGGATCTGCGAATGGAATGTCGACACATCGAACAATGATAAGATTCTCACCGTGAAATCAAACGGTATATCCGAAGAAGAAGTTATGGAGATTATCAAAAAGAAAGGCTTTATTGCAGAACCGCATTCTGCATAATTAACTGCAATCATCAAGGAAAAGTCGTCCGTTTATACTGGACGGCTTTTCTTTGTTAGTTAAATGAGGTAGTTTTTTAAAGCCTATAGTTGGCATTTTGGCCAGGAAGTGCTTGCTATAGCGACTATTTTGAATGCTATAGCAAGCACTTTAAAGTAAATAAAATAGCTTCAGTCACTTGTGTGCTTGCACAATTAAGCTTATTTTAGCCATTGATGGGCTACATTAAATCTGATATTTTTAAAAACTACGGACAATACGTGATGACTTTACTTATGTTGGTCGTCGTATGGTTCACATCCTGCCCAATAAAGAGTGGAATCAAAAGTCTCATCGGGCTAACGATAAATACTTACCTATTTTTCTCCAATACCAGACATTGCGCATCTAGGATTATCTTTCTTTCAAAAGTTTGTGTCTTCTCAACAGAACGGTAGCAACTGTATTCACATTTTTATACAGCTGAAGGTTAGCAAGGTGAAAAAATTAAGGCAATAAATTTCGAATATAAACTATAGTAACTTACACATACAATGATGAATATAAGATTTAACAGTATAACCATACGTATTGGGCTTTTTATTATCGCGGCAGGTGTTTTGACTGCCTGCGGAAATCCAACTCCGAGTAACAAACCCAAAACGGAAAAAGAGCAGCCTATCCAGGAGATGCAAACACCAAAAGTAGCAGACGTTTCTTTTAAAGATAAGTCTGGAAATGTCGTATCGTTGAGTGCTTTAAAAGGGAAAGTTGTGTTTATCAACTTCTGGGCTACCTGGTGTCCTCCGTGTATACATGAGATGCCGTCCATAAATACCTTAAGACAAGGATTCAAGGGTAATAAAAATATTGAATTCCTGATGGTGGATGTAGATAATGATATCGATCAATCGGCAGCATTTATGGAAAAGAACAATTATGACTTGCCTTTATACACTCCCGCAGGAGAAATCCCACCTGAGTTTTTAGGTGGATCAATTCCTACCACAGTCATTCTAGACAAAAATGGACAGATAATCGAACGCTTAGAGGGGAGTAGAGACTATGCTGCTCCAGAGATAGTAAAAGCATTGACGGAACTTACAAAGGCAAATTAACACACGAACAAATAGTTCAAGTGAAATGTCGTAAGAGAGAGCTAAATGGATTTTAATCTATTTAGCTCTTTTTATAATACGATAAGATTTTACGATACTACACTTACAGCCTCTTTGATCAATGCTGTAATTTCATTTGGATGGGTAGCCAGGGAAGCATGACTAGCTGCTAAATGAATGATTTTTTTGCGTTGATCCGCTCAGCCATTTCTATTTGTGTTGCCGGTGGTATCATATGATCATTGTCTGATACCTGGTACCAGCTAGGTTTTGCTTTCCACGCCGGTTCATCCGCCTCAGCGGCGAAAATACTGCCATGACTTGGCTTTTGAGCCAAAGACATCACGATTGCATCTTTTTCGTTTAAATCATGGGCAAAGCTTTCGTGGAATTTACCGTGCTTGATCCAAAGAAATCCTTTTGCATCAGGAACAATACTTGCTGCGCCAGAAGGCTTCTCTCTGCGACTGAATATCCCGCTTAAGCTTTCGCCCTTCTCCGGAGCAAAGGCATATGTTTTTGGGCAACCAATTGAAATATCTGCCACAACATTGAATCATATGCTTGCTTTGCCATTGATAATAAAAACTAACTTATTGCTATCACAACAGCCCAAATCCTGGACTTTATTTATCTTGGGTGGGATCATTATCTAGAAAGAAAGCTCTTTTCGAATCGTGATGAAGAAGAGCGGGGAGACCGAAGCCTAATGCTAATTAGCGTGTTCGTATATAAAATAATGCCGTTCGTATAATTTTATCAATCTGTATTTATTTTTCTTTTAGCTTTATCCCAAATAACAGCTACTTCTCAAAAAATAGTTTTTTGTAAGCATTCTCCTGCTGTTGATTACGAACTTTGGCTGTATGTCAGCAGGTATTCTGTTGTGTTGACAGAATTATCAGGAGAAACTCAAATAGTAAATGACATTGTATGCCAGACAACAAAAGGAAGAAAATCGTATTTGCCGTAACAGTAATTTTTGGACTACTGTCCATACACAAAGCTTTAGCACAATTCGGAATGGGCATTCGGGCAGGAGGCAATCTATCAAGTACAGATGGCTCAGCCTTTCGCTCAAATAAGAGAGTCGGTTTTCAGATCGGAGGGGATCTTACTTATCGTTTCAATAAAAACATCGCTTTACAAGCTGAACCAGTCTATAACTTGATGCGGATCCGAAATAATGACCAGACAGCACAGCGTGAGCACGGTATTGGAGCCGGTACCAGAAAGTTAGCCTATATGAGTGTACCACTCTATTTGAAACTAAACTTTACCCGCACTATTGCAATTATGGGTGGTCTCGACTTTAATTTTCTACTCAATGATGACCGCTATAAATTGAACAATGGAGACAATGCATTCCGTAGTAGACCAAGAACAGGGTACAGTTTAGGTGCAGAATTGGGTGGAGTTTATTTTCGGTATCGAAAATTTAATAGAACAAATAATATTATTGACAATTGGACTGCGGATATTGAACAATATCAACTGGGATTCAAATTTGAATTATTTTAAATGAATTTCGGTGCAAAACCTGATTGTGGAAGACTTTGCTGAAAAGTTAGTTTTAATGCATAAAAATTGATATTGGCAATATTAACAGGAGAGAGCCATCCCGATGTAATCGGGATGGTTTTTTTATTATATGTTATCCTATGTTTTCCGCCGATAACATTTCAATCTGCCACCTGACATGGTCTATTGTAATCGGATATTCAACATCATTAATAAGATTTTCATAGATAGCATTGAATAATAGATTATAATCTCCTTTATGCGGGCGAAGGTAAGATATATGCTTTTGATTTGAGCTATCGATGGTCACAAGTTTTCCTTCGCTGCCTTCCGGCTCCATGCCATATATCGAATTGTTGGGAAGCATACCATCTATTAATTGTTGTTCCTGTACATCAGCCATCGTTTTAATAAAGCTCCCCTTTGTACCGTTTAAAACAAAAGCGGGTAAAGGTTCAGCAACAGCGAGACTTCCCGTTAAAAATACATTTAAGCCATCCGGATAATGCAAATGATAATGAAAGTAATCCGCGACTTGGGAATCCGGTCGGTTGATTGAGGTTGTTTTACTGAATTTTAATGGTTTACCAAAAAGTGCGATAGCCTGATCTATTATATGAGGCCCTAAGTCGTATGTGAGACCGCTGGAGATGTATTGGTTATTTTCCTTGAAATATTTTTGACCCAATTCCAGTTTATAGCGGTCGAAGCGAAAAGATACTTCAACCAGTTTGCCAAGATCACCGCTTTCGACAACTTTCTTTACATCAAGGAAATGACTATCATAACGTCTGTTTTGATAAAAGAAAATCCGCTTCCCGCTTTTCTTGCTGACCTCAATAAGTTCGTCGAATTGAGCAATATTTTCCACTGCTGGCTTCTCGATAAGGACATGTTTTCCTGCTTTTAGCGCGTCGATAGCGAACTCAAAATGGGTATGGTTTGGTGTATTTACAATCACAAGCTCTATTGTATCGTCAGCCAATAATTGAGCTACACTGTCATAACTAATAATTTCTGGATAAAGTTCCTGCGCTGTTTTATTTGACCGCTCTACGACAGCGGTTAAGTTAAAATGTGGACTAATATGGATGAAAGGTGCGTGAAAGACACGCCCAGACATGCCAAAACTTAAAATTCCGGTGTTGATTTTGGTACTTGTCATTTATATCTAATCTTGTTGTAGCGATGTTGTCCGAAATTGAATATTCTTCCGAATATTCATGACATTGTCTAACCTAGGAAAGACCTAAACATAAATATAGAAATATCCCGCTTATTTTAATGAATCTCCTTCATTATTTTGATCGGATTTTCAGGAAATAACACATATATGATCCGTGCCAACCTTACTTTATCCGATACATGTGTATCGAAGAATGCATTCAGAAGAAAGGTTTTGATTTATTTTGGAATAAGAAGTATATTTGGTTAATCGACAAAATCGGTTTTGCTTTTTTGTCAAACTATAGCCAATTCATTTACGTCAACTAGCAAAATAAATTTGATGTGTATATGGGGATGAGCATTAGAGATCGTTTCGGTCGTAAGAAATTATTGCGGACAGGAGCAGTTGGAATGGTTTTCTTTTTATTGTTATCAGCTTATGGACTAAAGGGTGCCCACGACGATTATCTCTTATTTTTCATTATCGGTTTTATTGCTGCCTTTGCGTTATCGCAGGGAGCGCTGGAGGAAATAAAATAGGCTTTATGAAGACATTTATTAGACTTTATATTATTATCCAATCTGTTATTTTACAGGGATGCAGTACACAGCATGGAAAAAACTGGGTAATGGGTGGATTTGAACGGCCTACTGGCATTAACCCCGTTATTGCACCGGACAGTAGCACCAGCTTCTACGATCCTCTTAGCCAAACGACCATCCGCTGGGAGGATAATGACACGTTTAATCCGGCGGCCGCTGTCATTGGAGACAGTGTCTATGTCATTTATCGCGCTGAAGATAAAACAGGAGTAAAAATCGGACATAGAACCTCCCGTCTAGGACTTGCCGCGAGCGGGGATGGGCTGCATTTTGAACGAAGCAAAACACCAATATTCTTTCCGGATAAGGATAGTCAACAGGCCAACGAATGGCCGGGGGGAACTGAAGACCCACGGATTGCCCAGGCTCAAGACGGAACCTTTGTCATGTTCTACACACAATGGAATCGCAAGGTTCCCCGATTAGGTGTAGCCACCTCCAGCGATCTAAGAAACTGGACAAAGCATGGACCTATTTTCCAAAAATCCAACAAGTTGCCCAACCTTGTTAACATGGCGCATAAGTCCGCATCTATTCTCACAAAATTGGTAGGAGATAGGCAGGTTATCACTCAGGTAAATGGTAAGTACTGGTTATATTGGGGCGAATACGGGGTGTATGGAGCTACATCAGACAATCTGATCGACTGGGAACCTGTAGTGGATAAAGATGGAAGGTTGCAGGCATTTATTTCGCCACGCGAGGGCTATTTTGACAGCTCTCTCACCGAATGTGGTCCACCCGCGATTTTGACAGCGAAAGGAATTCTACTCCTCTATAACGGCAAAAACCATGCATATAAAGGGGATCCAAGATTCAATAAAAACACCTATTCAGCAGGGCAGGTGCTCTTTGACAGGAAAGATCCCACCAAAGTATTAGCTCGTCTGGATACACCATTTCTACGTCCAATGGAAGCTTTTGAAAAGAGCGGACAATATGTCGATGGGACTGTATTTATCGAGGGCTTGGTATATTTTAAACAAAAATGGTTTCTATATTACGGCTGTGCTGATTCACGCGTCGGTGTAGCAGTTTTTGACCCGCAAAAGCCAGCTGTGCTAGATCCTTTACCTGATTGATGAAAATAGCATTTTTTTACTTCTATTAACATCAACAAATACAAGCCCTATGCATCCCGTTTCCACAAGTTTTGAAACTGATGGCCCATTTAGGGGATGCCACAGGCGGTTATAAAAACAACGAATGGCCTGAAACGCAAAAAAGGCAAACCATTTTACTGATCTGCCTTTTGGGTAAGTAATCGGGCTCGAACCGACGACCCCTAGAACCACAATCTAGTGCTCTAACCAACTGAGCTATACCTACCGTGATTTTGATGATACAAAAGTACAATTAAACCCTATTCCCTCCAAATAATTAAATGAAAAAAAACAGCGATTAAAGGCAACTAGGTGAAGGTTAGTTTATTAAATTTTAACAAAAAACGAATGCAATAGTCAGCGGATGGAGATTTGGTATTTTTACTCATGATAATGTCCGTTTTTTGCTGAATATTTGAATAAAAAAGCGATTACCCGAATAGAGTAATCGCTTTTTTCTATTTAGACTATAGTCTTATTAGATCATCTCAACGCTTCTTTTTACGAAAGACGTCAAGTCTGCACCTGATAAAAGACCTCTTGACAAGAGTGCTAAATCAAAAGCCTGTTTCGCTAATTTCGCACCTTCTTCGTCAGAAGCGGATAAAATCCGTTTGATCAAAGGGTGATTGCCATTAACCGTTACCTTGTAATTGTCAGGCAGTGAACCATAGAAGTTCATACCACCACCAGTTTTGGCCATATCTTTCATACGACGCATAAACTCATCGATAGTGACGGATACTGGAAAGTCAGCTTCACGGAGCGCATCCACCTCAACCTTCATATCTTGACGAGAAATCGCTTTTTCAAAAACCTCCAATGCTTTTTTGGATTCCTCTTCGGACAACGAAAGTTCTATTTTTTCGTCTTTTTGAATAAGCTTGTCGATTACATCTGCGTCTACACGTTTAAGCTGTACTTTTTCGCCGCCCTTTTGCTCTAAATAAGAAGTAAAGTGCGTGTCAAGCGGGCCGTCGAGCACCAATACATCATAACCTTTGTTTAACGCTGTTTGGATAAAGCCATCTTGCTGAGCAGCATCGTGTGTATAGAGGTAAATGATATTACCATCTTTGTCGACTTGAATGTCTTTTACCTTTTCGTAATATTCTTTGATCGTAAAGCTTGCATTGCCTGTATTTTTCAAAAGACAGAAATCACTAGCTTTTTCTGCAAACTTCTCATCACTTAACATACCGTACTTGATAAAAAGGCCGATATCGTTCCATTTTTCTTCAAAACCTTTGCGGTCAGTTTTGAATATTTCATTTAATTTATCAGCAACTTTTTTAGTGATGTAACTATTGATCTTTTTGACATTACTATCAGCCTGCAAGAATGAGCGGGAGACATTCAATGGGATATCAGGTGAATCAATTACACCGTGCAGTAACATTAGGAATTCTGGTACAATATCTTTCACTTCATCAGTGATGAATACTTGTCGCGAATAAAGCTTGATTTTGTTACGTTGGATTTCAAGCTCATTTTTCACCTTGGGGAAGTAAAGTATACCAGTCAAATTAAATGGATAGTCTACATTAAGGTGGATCCAAAACAATGGCTCGTCCATCGAATAAGGATATAGTTCGCGATAGAAAGCTAAATAATCCTCATCTTTTAATTCAGAAGGAGACTTTGTCCATGCTGGATTTGTATTGTTGATTATATTATCAACTTCTACAGATTTATATTTTGGCTTGCCTTCCTCATCTTCACCATCTGCCTCAGAACTTGTCTTGGTACCGAAACGGATTGGAATAGGAAGGAACTTCGCATATTTGTCCAAGATATCCTGCAGACGTGCGTGGCTCAAAAACTCGGTCGACTCGTCATTGATGTGCAAAATGACATCTGTACCACGTGTTGTTCTAGTCCCTGTTGAAATTTCGTAAGAGGTACTACCGTCACAGGTCCAGTGCGCCGGCTCAGCTCCATCTTGGTAGGATAATGATTGAATTTCTACGGTATCTGCCACCATAAATGCAGAATAGAATCCTAATCCAAAGCGACCAATAATCTCGTTTGCATCGTTCGCTTCTTTGAATTTCTCCATAAATTCCGTTGCTCCCGAAAACGCAATCTGATTAATATATTTTTTGATTTCTTCGGCTGTCATACCGATACCATTATCCGAAATCGTAATGGTCTTGGCCGCTTCATCAAACTTGACGTCTACGATTAACTCACCTGTTTCGCCATTGTATTGCCCCAAAGAAGCCAAACGTTTAATCTTTTGGGAAGCATCAACTGCATTAGATACCAGTTCTCGCAAGAAAATCTCATTATCTGAGTATAAGAATTTTTTGATTACGGGAAATATGTTCTCCGTGTGGATTGAAATACTACCTTTTTCTGGATTCATAATTTTGTATGTTGCTATTTAATGTTATGATTTTGGTGATCCATGCACAATCAATGTTCCAAATACTGATAGTAGGACAGGATGGCAGAAATTCATTCATTTTGTCATAACGTTCAATATGCCCTCGTAATCGAAATTAAAACCTATGTCAAGATAGCGTAGACAGAAGAATAGTTCAATTTAACTCTGGGCTCTGTGGAAAATTGGCAACATGCGCATATTTAGGACCTAACCCAATAATGGCGTCCTTCCAGAGCAACTCGCCGTTTCCTTCAAAAATAATTTGATGATGGTATTTATTTTGAACCGCCCAGCTATTCTCATTGATTTCCTTGTCCAATTGACCGGTCGACCAACCTGAATAGCCGATGAAAAATTTAATTTCATCAGTTTTAATCTCATGCTGTTGAATGGCGCTAATAAGCTTTTCTTCGTCACCACCAAAGTAAAGATTGGGAGCAACTTCTTCACCGCTTAATAAAAGATCGAATCGGCTATGTACAAAAAACAAGCTTTCTTGTGCTACAGGCCCGCCAAGATAAATTGGAAAAGTACATGTCGATATCGGCTCCAATAATTGACCAATCTGAACATTTGTCTTATTATTCAAGACAAAGCCCCAACTTCCTTCGCTGTTATGGTCACAGAGTAGTATAACGGACCTTAAGAACCGGGGATCCAGCATAAACGGTTCTGAGATCAATAAACTTCCTTTTTGTGGGTCTAATTCATTAAACATAGGACGTAAGATTAAGTATATGTCGAAATATATCCATTTTTTATTTAACATATGCGAGATCTGTGCCAAAAAAACGTTTTTGGTAATTTCTACTAAGTTTATAGAGAAAAAGCAATGATTTTAGTAAGTTTGTAAGAATATAGAAATAGGTTTATATGTCCATTCAACATAAAGATATTGCAGCGATCAGACAAGATTACGTTTTAGGTAACCTATCTGAATCGGATGTGGATTATGATCCCGTCCTTCAGTTCAAAAAATGGTTTGATGAGGCCATTCATAGTGAAGTCATTGAGCCCAATGCAATGGTACTGTCTACTGTATCATCGCAACATTTACCCTCCTCAAGGATTGTGTTGTTAAAAGATATTGCAGATGGGGGTTTGGTATTCTTCACAAATTACGAAAGCCGGAAAGGGGAAGATATGAAAGCCAATCCGCATGCAGCACTCTTATTTTTCTGGCCCGAACTACAACGACAAATTCGTGTTGAGGGTGTAATTGAATTTGCCAATGAATCCAATTCGGATGAGTATTTTCAATCGCGCCCCAAAGCAAGTCGTATAGGTGCTTTGGCATCGCCGCAGAGCCGCGAAATTCCAAATAGAGATTTTTTGGAAAGTAGAGTAGAAGAGCTTCAGAAGCAATATACCGACGATGTACCCGTACCTCGTCCGGCACATTGGGGCGGTTATATCTTAAAACCCATCTATTTTGAATTTTGGCAGGGGCGCGCAAGCCGTCTTCATGACCGTATTGTCTATAAAAAAGTATCAGATTCTTGGAAAATCACGCGTCTAGCCCCATAATATGACATTTGAAGAAATTAAATCAAAACTAGTTTCCGCATTGGGGGGCTCAATAATACTGAAAGAAGAGGTCACTGGATTACAACCAGCTTTGTTTATCGCCTCGGAAGATCTACTACCTGTCTGTTCTTTTCTTCGAGATACGGAAGGACTTTATTTTGACTTTTTGAGCAATATAACGGCGGTAGATTACGAAGAGCACTTTACCATTGTTTACCATCTTAATTCCCTGCCTTATCAACATACACTTGTTTTGAAAGTGGAATTGGAGGCGAACCGGTCTTTGGACGAACTACCGGAGATTGCATCAATAACATCCGTTTGGCGTACAGCAGATTGGCATGAAAGAGAAGCATTTGATCTGATGGGAATTTATTTTTCAGGACATCCTGACCTGCGACGAATCCTTTTACCCGATGATTGGGAGGGACATCCATTACGCAAAGATTATCAGGACGCTGAAAAATATCATGGTATTAACATTAATTGATCCCTATGGCGAATCCAAAATATAGAGAAGCATTAGCGCGTTATGAAAAACATTTAACGGAGATCTCGACACAAGAAATGGTGTTGAATATGGGACCCCAACACCCGTCGACACACGGGGTATTACGCTTGCAACTGATTACCGACGGCGAAATTGTGAAAGAGGTCGTTCCACATTTGGGATATCTGCATCGATGTTTCGACAAACATGCTGAATCATTAAACTATGGTAAAACAATTCCTTTCACCGATCGCTTAGATTATCTTGCATCAATGAATAATAGTCATGCGTTCGTCATGGGTGTAGAACGTATGCTGGGTTTGGATAGTAAGATTCCCAAAAGGGTAGAATATATCCGTGTATTGGTATGTGAACTGAACCGCATTGCATCACACCTTATTGCTATCGGTACATACGGCATTGATATCGGTGCAACAACTCCTTTTCTATGGTGTTTTAGAGACCGTGAGCATATCATGAACATGTTGGAATGGGTATCCGGTTCCCGCATGTTATATAACTATATATGGGTTGGCGGGCTTTTCTACGATTTACCCGTTGGCTTTGAAGCACGTTGTTCCGAATTTATAAGTTATTTTAAACCAAAACTGGTTGAGCTTGATGGGATATTAACGCAGAATCAGATATTTATATCCCGAACAGCTAATATAGGCGTCTTACCCGCTGACGTTGCGATCAATTATGGTGTTTCTGGCCCTATGCTGCGAGCCTCGGGTATAAAATGGGATTTGAGACGGATTGATGGGTATTCCGTTTATCCGGAAATAGACTTTGAGATCCCGGTGGGACAAGGAGCCATGGGCAGTATCGGAGATTGCTGGGACCGCTATAAGGTTAGGGTAGATGAAGTACGTGAATCTGTACGTATCGTTGAACAATGCCTTGAACGGTTACAAAAAGATTTTAAGCGTACCGCAGATTTTGATCCGCGTGCTTTGGTGCCCAAAAAAGTAAATTTGAAAGCACAAGATTACTATGTGCGTGCGGAGAACCCGAAAGGAGAACTTGGTTTTTATTTTGTAACGAAAGAAAAATCCGATATTCCCTTAAGAGTGAAATCAAGAGGACCAAGTTTCAACAATCTTTCTGTCATTTCCGAATTGGGAAAAGGGGTTTTAATTGCCGACCTCATTGCAATACTCGGGTCAATTGATATTGTCCTGGGCGAAGTTGATCGATGAAATTGCAGTATTGTGCATATTATCAAATGTTTTTGACAAAAACTGAGACATTGTATTGAAAATGTTGCATAAAAACGCATTAAAATTTGCATATATAAGCAATATTCACCATATTTGCAGTCTCATAATTTAAGTTTATAATTGGTTAATGAAAGCTCGTTACTCCCATAGTAACGGGCTTTTCTTTTTATCACTCAGCTATTTTATCGGCCAGATACTTTTATAGTTAAAAAGCAGGCGACATCAAGCTACGTTCCTTCGAAATATCCTTTTTGTAAGGATTTCATCGAAATTCTTAGCAGAGAATTTAGCTTAAATTGTTACCTTTACTGGTCTTAAATAAAAGAAAGTGGCGGAGAGTTTAGTTATTATTCCAACATATAATGAAAAGGAAAATATTGAAAAAATCATTCGTAAAGTTTTTTCCTTATCACATGCATTTGATATTCTGATTGTTGATGACGGATCGCCTGATGGAACGGCAGATATCGTAAAGCGTTTACAATTAATTGAATTTCAGGACCGTTTATTTATAGAGGAACGGAAAGGGAAATTAGGTTTGGGAACTGCTTATATCCATGGATTTAAATGGGGGCTCGCAAGGGAACATTATCAGTACATCTTTGAAATGGATGCGGATTTTAGCCACAACCCCGAAGATCTAGTCCGATTGAGACAAGCCTGCGTGGATGGTGCCGATATGAGTATCGGCTCCCGCTATATTAAAGGCGTAAATGTTGTCAACTGGCCTATGAGCAGGGTATTGATGTCATATTTTGCATCAGTATATGTCCGTTTTATTACTGGAATTAAAGTTCAGGATGCTACAGCTGGTTTTGTCTGTTTCACGCGGGAGGTACTGAAGACTATTCCTTTGGACAAGATTAAATTTGTTGGCTATGCTTTCCAAATTGAGATGAAATTTACGGCCATTCAATATGGATTTAATGTTGTAGAGGTGCCTATCATATTTACCGATAGGACCGAGGGCACATCTAAAATGAGTACAAGTATCTTCAAGGAAGCTTTTTTTGGTGTGATCCAGCTTAAACTGGGAAGTATCGGAAAAAGTTATAAGAGAAATTAATATTATTGGTCAATGAATGAGAATTTAGATCCAAACCCCGAACGTTTGAGCAATACCGATCGCGATATCGAACGGGCATTGCGCCCCCAGGCTTTTGAAGATTTTACGGGACAGGCAAAAATATTGGAGAATCTAAATATTTTTGTGAAAGCTGCGCGACTGCGCGGAGAAGCGTTGGATCATGTATTGTTGCATGGGCCTCCGGGACTAGGTAAAACAACACTATCCCACATCATCGCAAATGAAATGGGTGTAGGTATAAAAATCACCTCCGGCCCAGTCTTGGATAAGCCCGGAGACCTTGCCGGGCTGTTGACAAATCTGGAGGAGGGGGATGTGCTCTTTATCGATGAAATCCATCGTTTAAGCCCATTGGTTGAGGAGTATCTCTATTCGGCAATGGAGGATTTCAAAATTGACATCATGCTGGAGACGGGACCAAATGCCCGCTCTGTTCAGATTTCATTGAATCCTTTTACCCTAATTGGTGCAACAACCCGTTCAGGCCTCCTGACAGCTCCGCTACGCGCACGGTTTGGCATCAATTCACGGCTTCAATATTATGATGCAAAATTATTGACCACGATCGTACTCCGTTCTGCACACATTCTGAATACGCCGATCTCTGACGAAGGAGCGTACGAAATTGCACGCAGGAGTAGGGGAACCCCACGGATTGCAAATGCTTTGTTGCGCCGGACACGAGACTTTGCCCAGATCAAAGGAAATGGAAGCATTGATCAGGAAATAGCAAAATATGCACTTCATGCGCTTAATGTCGATGAAAATGGTTTAGATGAAATGGACAATAAAATCTTGACCACAATTATTGATAAATTCAAAGGTGGTCCCGTTGGTCTCAAAACTGTTGCCACTGCAGTAGGAGAAGATGAAGGTACAATAGAAGAGGTATATGAACCTTTTCTGATCCAGGAAGGTTACATCATGCGCACCTCCAGAGGACGTGAATGTACCGAAGCTGCATATAAGCACCTCGGCCGCACACATAATCCAAAAGGAAACACATTATTTTAATTACTAAGCCTAAAAATATCCTTCCAATCAGCTACTTTGAAGGATTCGCTTCGTGCGGCTCAGCAATGCGGGGCTTGGTTTTATCTTCTGAAAATAACTGATCTGAGCAAAAAGCTCCTCTTTTATCCATGTATGTTTTTTGCTCAGATTATTTAAAATATCCAAACAATTGACCAGCACAGCTATGGGACATTGTTGGTCAATCAGCCATTGAAAAGCATATTCAATAAACGCTTCTTCAGTCTTTTTATCAAGATAGTAGCTTTTATTCTTTTTTGATGTTAAGTACATCAATATTTTACTATAACTCCTAAGGCAACTCCAGTTTTTTTGTTTTTTCAGATTCTCAAAGAATTGTGGCAACAACCCTTGAAGCAGGGCCGTGTCCTTTAAAACAATTGTCTCAAACACCCAGGCAGCACGAAAAGACAGTGTTTTATCCTTCTCCAGCGAAATGTTGAGCAAATCCTGAAGGCTAATACCAGCAAGCATATCCAAAGAAAAATCCGTTACCTCAAACGATCTTAAGGTAACGGACAAAAACTTTATTTTTTCATGATAGGTCATAAACCTGTTATTTTAGCGGCTTCTCTCGATTCATTTCGGTCATATCAACTTCGTTCATTTTGGAATCTCCCAAAAGGTATTGACTAAAATAATCACCCATCTTCCAGAAGAAATACTCTGTCATATCGCCGAATCCATGCCTTTGTCCCGGTAAGAGCAAGAAGTCGAACCGTTTATTTGCTTTGATCAATGCATCGACCATCCGGATCGAATTTGCCGGATGAACGTTGTTGTCGATATCACCCGTTGCAATCAACAGCCGGCCTTTTAGATTCTTGGCTAATTCCGTGTTCTTGTTGATCTGATATGAAAACGTCGTATCACCTTTTGCCGAAACCTTTTCTGTTACACCATGGTGGCGTTCGCTCCACCAGCGGTTGTAGATCTGATTTTCGTGGTTGCCCGCTCCCGATACGGCAACTTTAAAAAAGTCGGGATAAACAAGCATTGCCGCTGTCGACATAAATCCGCCTCCGGAGTGCCCTGTAATGCCTACACGATTGATGTCAATAAACTTATAACGGTCTGCGAGTTGCTCTGCCGTCACCTTTTTATCTTCCAATCCATAATCCCGCAGATTGCCATAACCATAGGTATGGTACCATTGTGAACGGGATGGATGTCCGCCGCGATTTCCAACAGTAACCACAATAAAGCCAAATTGGGCTAATCGGTCTATCCGGTCCATGCTCCGTCCAAAAGATTTATTGACAGCTTCTGTCTGCGGCCCCGGATAGACATATTCTACAATAGGGTAGGTTCTTGTACTATCAAAGTCAAAGGGTTTGTACATGACACCATAGAGATCTGTGGTACCGTCGCCAGCCTTTACTTTAAACGGCTCAGGGAATTTATAACCTGCAGCAAATAACAGCGACAAATCTGCCTTTTCAAGCGTCATAATCTTCTGTCCATTGCCATTTAACAATACAGATTCGGGTGTTGTATTTACTCTTGAAGAATTGTTTACAAAATATTTGGACGATTCACTCATCTCGATCTGATGATCAAAATTACCCGGATTCAGCAGTTTAATTCCATTTCCGTTTAGATTGACACTATAATGGTGAAGGTAATAGGGATCCTCATTTTTCTCACGACCAGATGCTGTAAAAAATAAGGTCTGGGTGGTCGGATCTAGCCCCGTAATTTCCTCACAGTGAAAGCTTCCCTTAGTAATTTGGTTTATAAATTTACCATTGGTGTCATAGCGATAATAATGACCCCACCCGTCTCTTTCGGACCAATGAACCAATTGTTTTCCATTTTCGAGCAATAGAGGCTTTTGAACATCCAGATATACATTGGAACGTTCCTGAATAATGGGATTTACTGTTCCGTTCACATTTACCTTTAACAGATCTATTCTTTTTAAATCACGGCTGGAACGGGAAATATAGAATTCTTCGTTATTACCCAGCCAGTAATTAATGTAGTAATCTTCTTTGTATGAATTTCTGTCTGGTGTTTTGGTCCAGCTGGAAATGGACTGATTTTTAAAAGCTGCGATATTTATTCTGCGCGGAACCTTTGTTGCTGCCTCAAAGATATAGAATTCGGTCTCGGTTGAGTCAACCTCACCCGGCATCTGGTATTTATATGTCTCCAGGGTAGGTCGGGAAGAACCCACATTATTGATCACCCACAAAGGTCGCAACGATCTATTGTCTTTTCTTGTCAGCGTAAAATAGCGACCATCAGGTGACCAGCTTATCCATACACGTTTGCGTTTCGTTTCATTATCTTTATCCTTTTCGTCACCCGTAGTGGTACTATATTCATCGCCGCCCCAAGCATAGTATTGTACCCCGTCTTTTGTAATCTGGTGTTCGACAATAGTGCTATCTTTCTCATTTTTGACTGCTTTGAGATAATTGGCTTTGTCCATCCAATACAGATTAAAGTCTTTGGCAAAATACACCGTATTGGTATCCGGGGAGAAACTTGCCCAGGACAGGGGAGTTTTTACTTTCGTAGAATCACTAATTTCAGATACTATCTTTGATGCGAAATCATATTCCAAATAGAACAGTTTCTTTTTTGTCGAATCGGATTTATTTTTAAGTTTTTCGATCTCATCTTTGGACTTTACAGTATCTTTCGTGCTCTGAATCTGAAATCTGATTTTTTTTTCATCTTTCGTAAATCTTAAACCCTGTAATTCTAGATGTTGGGCATCAACAGGATTTTTGACAATTTTAGTAATTTGAGCAGCGAGATGCTCACTATCAAAAAGAGTCTCTTTCTTTTTGAGTGCTGGGTTTACGATATACCAATTTTTCCCTTGTGGGCTGGCATAGTCATACCAAAAACGATCCGAAAAATTGATCCAGTTTGGCTTAATGGTCGTAGAGAAAATCATTTTCTTTAATTTCTCCGGCGAAAATTTGGCAGCCAACTGATAATTCGGTTTTACCGGAGGCTTTTCAATCTGTTGTGCAGCACCAAAGTAAGGCAATAGACTAACTGCAAAGATAAAATAGAACTTATGCATCAAATAAATATAGATAATTGTGTAATCTTGGTTTTGGTCGCTAAAATATTCATTATTACACAGTCAAAAGAATGATTCGTGTAATAATCCTATGATGGATAGAAGTTTTCATTAAAGTTTACCAAAAAAAGTTCCTGCGTAGCCCGGGTAACACCAGTATATAGCCAGCGAAGAAATTCAAGATCCAACATTTCATCATTGATATATCCCTGATCAACGAAAACAATGGGCCATTGTCCCCCTTGTGCTTTGTGACAAGTGATTGCGAAAGCAAATTTGATCTGCAATGCATTGTAATAAGGATCTTTCTTAATAGCTTCAAGTCGATCCTTTTTATCCAGAATATCCGCATAATCCATCCCGATCTCTTCGTATAGGTTTTTCTGGCTTTCATACGAAAGGTTAGGTCCTTCTGTATAGAGACTGTCTAAAATAACGCGACAGGTGATGGGTTCTATTTCATCAAAATCCATAAATTCCAGCGTAACATCAGCAAACCTGTAACCATGCTGTTCGTGGATATTACTCACTTTCCTGACTTTGGCCATATCGCCGTTTGCAATAAAACCATCGCCCATGTTGTTTTCCTGTAGCCAAAAGTAATTGTTCTTTACCACCATGATATAGTCGCCGCCGGTCAACTCCTCATCCCTAAAAAGGATTCTGTTGCGAATGTTCTGATTATATAGGTTTGCCGAACGGTTTGAACGGCATATGATCATGGTGTTCTCTACACCATATTTATCATATGCATAATTTATACCTTCAATCAATCGTTCACCAGTCATACGATAAAGGTCTTTAAATCCTTTTGTTATGAACTTAGGAAACGGGAAATCAAGCTGTCCTTCCTCAGCGGATATAATCTCATTACGTATTTTAGTCGCATTGTACAATATGCCCGAATCCTGGGACTGCCTAACCACGGTAGTCAGTTCATAAGGATAGACACAGAGGTGAAATTCATGTTCGAGATAGCCGGGATTTAATGCCGGACTGTCCAGTAGACCAACAGGCGGCAATTGGGCAGTATCTCCCACAAAAAGCAAGCTACAATTCTTGCCGGATTGCACATAACGAATCAGATCATCCAAAAGACTTTTTGAAAACATATTTACCGCTTCATTGGAGATCATTGAAGCTTCGTCAACAATAAAAAGAGTATCTTCATGTAAATTTTCTGCAAGCGTAAAGTCCATTTGAAAAGAAATGGCAGACTTTTTCCGGTAAATCTTCTTGTGGATGGTTAAAGCTTTTCGTCCCGAATAGTAACTCATCACTTTAGCGGCCCTACCTGTCGGAGCGAGGAGTACGGCCCGTTTCTTCAATGCAGGAAGCACTTTGACCAATGCAGCAATTAGTGTTGTTTTACCAGTACCGGCATAACCTTTGAGAACAAAACAGGACTGCCTGTCAAAAGCGAGCAGAAACTCTTCCAATAACTCGAATGCTTCCAGCTGCTGTGCAGTTGGTTGCCAGGGAAATTGTTGTATTAGCAGATTTTTGATGAACACGCCCAAAGTTATTTAAAAGGTTTGTCTTATCCTCTAGAAAAAGCTATTTTTGCTTTAACAAGTTTTTATTTTTACAATTCAGCGAATGAATTATATTTCAAAACAATTTAACATTCATTACTTACCTGAGTATAACCTTTTGGTAAAAGCTGGCTTCCAAAAAGATGTGTTAGCGGTAGTCGATAAGAAGTCAGTAGCACCGATATTGATCGAGTATCCCTCAGAGGAGCCAATTTTAGATGCAACAAGAATAATGAGTCTGCCGTTTCGATTCGTTCGGATTGTGATCCCACACCAGAGTTTTACATTTATACCCAAAGAGGTTTTTCAGAAGGATAATATTGCACAATACCTGCAATTTTTGGGTACTTCAGATCTTGAGAATACATTTATTTACTATTTAGATAACCTTGGTTTAGTAGCTTTATATCAGTTCGATAAACTTCTTTTAAATCGTTGGCGCAGATTATTTCCTGACGCTGTGATCCTTCCTGAATTTGCCGTTGTATTGGACCGTGCTCAGGAGCGCATATCCATCAGAGGAACTGCGTTGGGATTACATTTTGTAGCGGACAACATGGTTGACTTTTATCTATTCAAGAATGGGGGTTTTCAGCTTTATAACAGTTTTGAAATTCATAACCTTGATGATATCAGCTATTACGTCTTGAATATATTGACACAGTTCAGTCTGGGTGATTCCATCGATAAGATTCTTCTTTCCGGTGAAGTTCCAAATGATTCTTATTATAAACGGATTGCATCCTATGCGGGTGACATCGAAGTCTTGGAGCTAAAAACAAAAGTGGTCTTGGCGGATCAAGAGATCGGAAGCAGCTTAACACCTTACAACATACTATTTGATTCAATATTATGCGAATAATAGGAGGTAGAATAGGTGGTTTAAGGCTGAACCCGCCGACCAATTTACCGGTCAGGCCGACCACAGATATTGCTAAGGAAGCATTGTTTAATATTTTGCAGAATCGTCTGGAATTTGATGGGCTCCATTGCCTTGATCTTTTCGCGGGCACTGGAAATATTAGTTTTGAACTAGCCTCGCGCGAAGTGAAACAGGTAGATTCTATTGACCTGCATTTTAAATGTGTACAATATATTACCGAGACTGCAAAAAAAATGAAACTTGAACAGATCAAAGCAAAGAAAGCAGATGTCTTTAAGTTTATTAGCAGCTGTAAAAATACGTATGACCTAATTTTCGCAGATCCACCTTACGATATTCCAAAACTGCCACAATTGCCAAAATTGATCTTCGATCACAATCTATTGAATGACAACGGGCTTCTTATTGTAGAACATCCTTCTACAAGGCAGATGGAGGAACACCCAAATTTTATAGAAACCAGAAAATACGGTTATTCATCTTTTTCATTTTACACAAATCCTCTATAGTATGAAAATTGCTGTTTTTCCGGGCTCGTTTGACCCCTTTACTTCAGCTCATCAAGATCTGGTTGAAAGAGCCCTGCCACTATTTGATAAAATCATTATTGCAGTAGGTTATAATGCGAACAAAAAAGGCATGTTGGACCATGAGGAGCGTGTCAATTGCATACAGCATCTTTTTAAGGGTGCTCAAGCGATAGAAGTGGTAAAGTATAGTGGTCTGACCGTAGATTTCTGCCAGAAAGTCGGTGCGAAATTTATATTACGCGGTTTACGAAACACGGGAGATTTCGAGTTTGAAAATGCGATAGCTCAAAACAACCTGTTACTAAACCCCACGATCGAAAGCTATTTTTTGATGAGCAGATCCGGGAAGGCCCACATATCGTCAACTATCGTACGGGATATCTGGTTTAACGGGGGAGATGTTAGCGCAATGGTTCCAACAGAGGTCCTTAGCCTATTGAACGAGAAGAGACCGGCAAACCTCTGATTGTTCTATTTACAACAATAAAACATAGAAAATATCCTGACAAAATAATATTTTGTCAGGATATTTTTTACATTGAATTACAGAGGTTTAATATCCGCAATATAAAGAATTAATTCATAAAAAATCCAGGTATCAAACCTTTTACGGCCAAACTGACCAAATAATATTCTGAATAGCGCTGAATTTTATTTTAAAAACCTCTATACCAACAAATTAAAACCAAACACACATTAATTTTCTTCCCATGTGCTAGCTATATTTAGCAGGGACATTTCTTCAGTGGACAACTTTATTTTGGTCGCTTTAGTTAGTTCCTCAAGTTGTTGTAGGGAAGTAGCACTGACAATAGGTGCAGCGACTGAAGGTCGATGAAGAATCCACGCGAGTGCGATTGTTGACATAGCGACCTGTTGATCGTGGGCTACCTGGGCTATGGCGTCCAGAATACGAAGTCCACGGTTATCAAACCGACCTTTTAAGGCATCCGATCGCTTCACATCTTTAATATCCGCCACCGACCTATATTTTCCAGAAAGAAATCCGCTTGCAAGGGAATAGTACGTGATTACACCCAAGTGATTTTCAACCGCGAGTTGCTCATAATCTTTCTCATATTTTGAACGATCGTATAAATTATATTCGGGCTGGATGGCTACATAGGCAGGGAGACCATTCTTCTCCGCGACAACCAATGACTCCTTTAGGCGCTCAGGACTTAAATTAGACGCTCCGATCCATTTTATCTTACCAACATGTGCCAGTTGCTGGTAAGCCTCCAAGGTTTCATCTATGGCCGTTGAAAGGTCATCGTGATGCGACTGATAGAGATCTATTGTATCTACTTTCAATCGCATAAGCGATTCGTCAACAGATTTGATAATATGTTCTTTTTTCAAATTGGGCTTGTCATTACCGGCGTGGCGTCCGCCCACCTTCGTCGCAATCTGAATTTTATCCCGTACATCCCGTTTACTAATCCATTTACCTATAATGGACTCGGACTCTGATCCAGTGTGGCCCGGTACCCAATGAGAGTAGTTGTTGGATGTATCTATAAAACTAAAGCCCATATCGACGAACGCGTCCAAAAGAGCAAACGACTGTTGCTCATCTACAGTCCAGCCAAATACATTCCCGCCGAAAACGATCGGTTTGAATTCAATTTCACTATTTCCTAACTTTACCTTTTCCATGATTTGCCTAATATTTCCAGCTTAAAATTAAGAAAAAAATGCTAATTAAGCCTTTGAAGCGGTATTGCAAATAGTTTTATAAAAAATTTCTAATTCATTTTCAGGCAGTTTAGGAAAAGAAGTAGCAGATCGTTTGGAAAAATAAAAACTTTCCTTACTTTTGCATCATCCCAAACGGATATGCCCGGATGGCGGAATTGGTAGACGCGCTGGTCTCAAACACCAGTGGGAAACCGTGCCGGTTCGACTCCGGCTCCGGGTACTAAAAGGGTCTTAGCATTCACATGATAAGGCCCTTTTTAAGTAAAATGCCCTTTCGGCAGCGCAAAACCACACCTTGACACGGACGATTTAGTTAACAAGCCAAAAAATTTGTAGACATTTTGTAGACAAGATTTAGACCTGTATTAATCTTTATCCTCACCCGGGCACATGTTCAAAATTTCTTTAAAGCTGTTTAGATGGACAGAGCGAATCCGGCAGGATGGAATATTGGCTCTATATATGGAGTCCTATATAAAGGGGATCTTTTCAAAACCTGTGGACTAAGCAAATAATTTTGTCAATCTAAATAGAAAAGAGATTGATGTCAGCGATACCTCTGAACGGACTTCTGAAAGCTTTTATCTTGGCATTGAAAGATTCGGCTTCATTGTTTCATCACCAAGCACTTAGCTTCATCTGTTAATTTATTTGAGACCTTCGTATGCTTGCGTCGATCTTTTTGAGATGAATACCAGCCGACATACGCTTATTATTTGTTTAAATGAGATCAGCAGCGGCTTATCCTTAAGGACGTTTAGTTAAATGCTGAGGACGTTTGAACCAATGCTGAGGAGAAATGAACAAATGCTGAGGATGATTGATCCGATGCCAAGGAGGTTTGGTTCAATGCTAGGGAAGATTGGACCAATGCTGAGGACGTTTGAACAAATGCTGAGGACGTTTGAACCAATACTGAGGAGGATTGATCCGATGCTGAGGACGTTTGGTCAAATGTCAAGGAGGTTTGGTCAATTGCTGAGGAGAAATGAACAAATGCTAAGGACGTTTGATCAAATGTCAAGGAGGTTTGACCAATTGCTGAGGAGAGATGAACAAATGCTAAGGACGTTTTGTTCATCTGTCCTTAGCAACGGTAAGTGTTTGCTCACCGTTAAAATGCCCCTTTAATGGGGTTTAGGCCTTGATTTTCTTCTGATTTTGGCTGTAAGGTGTCAAAATCGGCAATAAAAAGTTATGTCTCGCCGAAAAGTTGGCTGATTTTACCCCTAAGTTTGTAGTCGATTCTTTCGTTAGGATTTCGTTGGATAAAGATGCAAAATGGGCAATAGACGAGTCATATTTTTTTTCCTCGGGTACTGTAGAATTTGACACAGTTTTTTTGTATAAGCCTTTTTATTATGGGAATTCTTGTTTAAATTGGAAATACCAAATATAAACTTGGATGAAAGCAGCATTTTTATCTTTAGCATTACTCTGTTCCGTTTTTGCGTGGGGGCAGGATCGTTTTGTTCTGAAAGAAAAAAAGAAAGCTAAAATTCCCTTTTTATTTGTCCATAACCTCATTATTATTCCCGTACAGGTCAACGGCTATGCCATGAACTTCTTGTTGGACACCGGAGTCAAGGAGACCATGATCTTTGGGGAAACACTTAAATCTATAGATAGCGCTGTTTTTGTTAACAAATTTCAGGGACTGGGGAAGGATGATGGGCTGGATGGCTATCTGTCCGTAAATAATAACGTGAATATCGCTGGTGTCTATGAAGATACGGATCAACCCATCTATATTCTTAAAAATGCACATATTGATATTTCTACCCGGATAGGCGTTGAAATAAATGGTATCATGGGGAGCCGTTTTTTTAGTGACCACCTTGTTGAGATGGATTTTTTGAAACATCGGGTTACCATTTATCAAAAGGAAGAGTATCCTAAGGGGCTGGCCAAAATGCAGCGGATTCCGCTAGATATTTTAAACAGCAGACCCTATATTTCGATCGCGTTTAATCAGGATTCCGCAGCTATCGAAGGGCGCGTATTGATTGACATGGGCAATAGCGATGCATTGATGCTTATCCCCTCCAAATTAAATAATTTTGCGATTAAACCTCCTTTTATTGACGATTATATCGGGCAAGGATTTAATGGTGAAATTTATGGGAAAAGAAATCGGATCAAATCGTTGGAGCTGGGTCCTTTTACGATGCATTATCCGCTGGTGGCTTATCCGGAATTGAGTTCAACGCAGCATGCGACTTTTGTCAATGAACGAATCGGCTCTGTTGGAAACGAACTTCTGCGTCGATTTAAAGTGATTTTTGACTACCCCAATAATGTAGTGTATCTGGTTAAAAATAGAAACTTTGATAAATTCTATTATTTAAACATGAGTGGTCTGGAAATTATCCATGACGGCATTAAATATGAGAAGGAGGAGGTTCCTGTCTACTTAAAAAAAGATGGTGGAACCGAGATTCGCATGGACAATCGGGTACAATATCGATTTGTGCTGAAAAACATGTATAAAATCGCCACAGTTCGAACAAATTCCCCCGCGGCAATGGTAGGGTTAAAACCAGATGATAAAGTGTTGAAAATCAATGGTCGTTCGGCGTCTTCTTATACCTTGGAAGCGATCCATACACTGTTCAAATCAGAGGAAGGCAAAGAGATCCGCTTTAAGATAGAAAGAGCCGGACAGGAACTCGATTATACCTTCTTTCTAAAAGATCCGCTGCCTTTTAATTCAAAATAAAGTTTCTTCAAAATTTGGAAAATTGAATTTAACTTACTTACCTTTGCCACTGATATTAATTTTAAACAATTTAAAAGACGAAGAACTATGTTGGTCGCTAAGATAAAAACAAAAGACGCTTTTACGGCAAATGGATTTGCTGGAAGCATTCTTCGTGCTTTTCTTCACTTATAACGTATTCGTTACGACATGAAAAAAGCCCGAAGATCATTCGGGTTTTTTATTTCCTTCAATTTTCTATTTAGCCGGGCTATGCCGGGTCAGTTTTTTTATCGGTCGATTTCTGTGTCGGCCCATATAGCCTAACCGACCTGTTTTTTATGTCATTTTGGTCATGCCATAAAATGTGATGATCCCGATTTCGGCAGACTGTTTATTCAAGAAAAGAAAACCCGGATATTTTAAAATGCTTATCCCTGAGCTGGATAAGTTAGCATATCAAATTATTTTAAAAATATGGGAAGTAAATTATCGGGGAAAGACCTTATTAAAATCGGTTTTCCACAGCATAATATAATACATGTAGCCTTAGGGCTAATAACACGCTACCGAAAAGGAGAAAAGAAGGAAAATATCCTTTTGGAAGTAAAAACGGTGCTCGAGGCACCTGAAAAATTTAGGGCGGATCCAATCTGGGCGAAGCTTGCCGAAGGTTTGATTCAGCCGGTTGAAGCCCGTATGCGGCAGCTAAATAAGCAGATGGCTCCCTTTACCATTTTTGGTGAAAATGAAATTGATGAACAGGCCAAAAAGCAATTGTATGAAGCATTGAAACTTCCCATAGCATATCGGGGAGCATTGATGCCAGATGCACATATGGGCTATGGCCTGCCGATCGGCGGGGTGCTGGCAACAGATAATGCCGTGATACCTTACGGGGTCGGTGTGGATATCGGCTGCCGGATGAGCCTGTCTATCTTTGATCTACCAGCAAGTTATTTCAAAGGAAGAGAATTCCAATTGCGAAATATGCTGAAAGAAAATACCAAATTCGGTATGTATGATACGCATCGTGAGAAACAGGATCATGCAATTTTTAGCCGGGCCGAATTTAACGATATCCCGCTGCTGAAATCATTGTTGGATAAAGCGTACAAACAACTCGGGACCTCAGGTGGCGGTAATCACTTTGTCGAATTTGGCGTGGTTGAGCTGCATGCTGTCCGTCCGGACTGGGGGCTGACCCCCGGCACTTATCTGGCGATCCTGTCGCATAGTGGATCGCGGGGATTGGGTGCAAATATTGCCAAACGGTATACCGATCTGGCGGCAAAACAGTGTCCTTTACCGCGTCATGTGCAACATCTGGCGTGGCTGGACCTGGACAGCCAAGAAGGTCAGGAGTACTGGTTAGCGATGAATTTAGCAGGTGATTATGCACGGGCCTGTCATGAGGATATCCACAGACGTTTGGCAAAGGCTTTGGGGGAACGGCCCGTTTTGACCATCGACAACCACCATAATTTTGCCTGGAAGGAAAACGTGGATGGAAGAGAATGTATTGTTCACCGCAAAGGGGCAACGCCCGCCGGACAGGGGGTGCTGGGGATTATCCCGGGCTCCATGACCGCACCCGGATTTATCGTTGAGGGTCGGGGCAATCCGTTGAGCCTGCAATCGGCATCGCATGGAGCCGGACGCATGATGTCACGGGCAGCCTGCAAAAGTAGCTTCACCAAAAGTGCCATGCTGAAGGAACTGGAGAAACATGATGTGGAACTCATCGGGGGCGCATTGGATGAAGCTCCACATGCTTATAAGGATATTCACCGTGTGATGAGCCTGCAGCATGAGTTGGTTAATGTACTTGGAACATTTCGTCCCAAGATTGTTCGCATGGATAAATAGGAGGAACATGGAAAAGTATATTTTATTGACTTCGGGACGAGGGCCAAGGGAATGTAATCTTGCCGTAAAGCTCGTGTTGGAAAGGATGCGGTCAGAAGCGAAGCAATACGGCTTAAAGATGGAGACGGTGGAAGTCGAAGAGAACGATGGGCTTCCCTGTTCATTGGTGTTAAAGCTCAGAGGTGAGGCAAGTGCCGTATTTATTGATCGTTGGATAGGAACAATTTGTTGGATCTGTCCAAGTCCTTTTCGGCTCAACCACAAACGTAAGAATTGGTTTTTGGAGGTCAAGAACTGGTATCCGGTACAGCCTGTTGCGAAAATAAACTTGAAGGATGTGCAATTTCAGGCCATGCGCAGCAGTGGCGCAGGAGGACAGCATGTAAACAAGGTGAGTTCAGCGGTGCGTGCGACTCATCTCCCGACAGGGATGATGGTGCAGGTGATGGATACCCGTTCCCAATTGCAAAATAAAGAAATTGCCGTTTTGCGTTTGGAAGAACGCTTGCTGGAGCTGGAACGGTTGCAGAAAAATGCAGGGAAAAACCAGTCCTGGAAAAATCAGATTGATGTCCGGCGAGGGGATTCAAAACGTATTTTCTCCGGACCGAAATTTAAAGAGCTATGACCGGATTATGATGCCGCTGGGCGTTGAATGTGATTTTTTTGGTCACTTTAAGCTGTTTATACCATGCCCTGTGCTATTAATGACGTGAACAGCATCGTTTAAACAACGATTCTGATCCTATGAGTCCGGCCAAACACCGGACTCATATTGTTTATGGTGATGGCTATCGACCTGTTTTTAAGGGGAGAGCTGCGCACAGGATTGTGAATGCTTTCGGATGAAACCGTATTTTCTTCTGCTAAAGACTTGAAATGTAGAAAATAATTTGTTGAAATGCCGTGATAATTAGTATCTTTAGGATGAACGATCGGATTATTTGTTGTTCAAACTAAATAAACTTAAATACTGCTCATCACGTCCCTAACAGGGTTTTATCCTGTCGGACTAATGAGTTGTGGAATTTCAAATTTCAATGATATGATAGATTCTCCAGGCTTCCTTTTTAGGGAAGCAATCAAGCATGAAAACCCCTTACAAGTCGTCGGAACCATCAATGCGAATCACGCGCTTTTGGCTGAGCAAGCAGGCTTTAAAGCCATCTACCTCTCCGGAGGCGGTGTCGCCGCGGGTTCGCTGGGTGTGCCAGATTTGGGTATTACAACACTTCAGGATGTATTAATTGACGTGGACCGTATTACGGACGTATGCAAGCTTCCTTTGATGGTGGATATCGACACGGGCTTTGGTCCTTCAGCTTTTAATGTCGCAAGGACAATAAAGAGCCTGATTAAAGCCGGGGCTGCAGCGGTACATATGGAAGACCAAGTGGGGGCCAAACGGTGTGGCCACCGCCCGGGAAAGGAGCTGGTTTCAAAAGATGAAATGGTAGACCGGCTGAAAGCTGCTGTCGACGCGCGCACAGATCCACATTTTGTCATTGGTGCGCGTACCGATGCTTTGGCTTCTGAAGGCTTGGAAATGGCCCTGGAAAGAGCCCTGGCCTACAAGGAAGCGGGGGCGGATTTTATCTTCGCAGAAGCCGTGCATAACTTGGATCAATATATGCAGTTCAGTCGCGCAACCGGATTACCTATACTCGCTAACATTACCGAATTCGGACAGACACCGTTGTTTAACCTTGAGGAGCTTCGTCATGCGGATGTGTCTATCGTGCTTTACCCTTTATCTGCATTCCGCGCAGCAAACAAAGCGGCGACTGATGTGTACAACCATATTCGGAAGGACGGTGGTCAGGCGGCTGTGGTAGACCGCATGCAGACTCGTGATGAATTGTATCGCAGTATCGACTACTATGCTTACGAGAACCGCCTGGATCAATTGTTCAATACGAAATAATTGCCATCTCTAACCGGATGCATGAGCATATTTTGTTATTTAAATACACGCATACTTATACATAAATAATTTATGGCGATGAAAGAGACACCAAATGATACGGGTTTTAAACCCAAAAAAAGCGTCGCGCTTTCGGGTGTTCCGGCTGGAAATACAGCGCTGAGCACAGTTGGGAAAAGTGGTAATGACCTCCATTATCGGGGCTATGATATCTTGGATTTGGCCCATCAGGCCAGCTTTGAAGAAGTCGCTTACCTGTTGATTTACGGAAATCTTCCTACACAGGCGCAGTTAACGACTTATCAAAGCCAGTTACTTAGCCAGCGCGGCCTGCCGATTACAGTACAACAGGTATTGAAACAGTTGCCTTCTACAGCACATGCCATGGACGTGCTGCGCACCTATGTTTCTTTTTTTGGAAGTGTGAATCCGGAAAAGGAAAATCACGCTTTGGCAGGAGCCAGGGATATTGCCAATCGTTTGATGGCATCCATGGCTTCGGCTTTGCTTTATTGGTACCACTTTAGTCAAAATGGACGTGAAATTCAGGTGGAAACCGATGACTCAACCCTTGGAGGACACTTTTTGCATCTGCTACATGGTAAAGCACCATCCGATTCCTGGGTGCGGGCCATGCAGATTTCGCTTAACTTATATGCTGAACATGAATTTAATGCCTCTACCTTTACAGCACGGGTAATTGCGGGCACGGGATCCGATATGTACTCCTGTATTGCCGGTGCAATCGGGGCTTTACGGGGACCAAAACATGGCGGCGCAAATGAAGTTGCTTTCGAGATCCAGAGCCGCTATGCTGATGCGGATGAAGCCGAAGCCGATATCCGGAAAAGACTGGAAAATAAAGAAGTTATTATTGGTTTTGGACATCCTGTCTATACCATTTCTGATCCAAGAAATCAGGTCATCAAGCAGGTCGCTAAGGAATTATCCGAGGAGGCCGGTGATATGACTTTGTACCTGATTGCCGAACGGCTGGAGAAAGTGATGTGGGAAGAAAAACGGATGTTCCCTAATCTGGACTGGTACTCGGCCGTTTCCTATCACCTGATGGGAATACCTACTGAAATGTTTACCCCTTTGTTTGTACTTTCACGTATCACAGGCTGGTCCGCACATGTTTTTGAACAACGGCAAGACGGCAAAATCATCCGGCCGAGCGCAAATTATATCGGTCCCGATGATCGGCCGTTTGTGCCAATTTCAGAACGATAAACCAGTATGGATAATAGCGTGAATACAATTGGAAGAAACGGCTTAAAACCCTGATAAAAGGATGTTTTTCCGTTTGATGGGTACGTGCAGTTTCTGAAATATATAAATTGAAAAGAAAGATAGCTTTTATAAGAAAAAAATAATGAGTTCAACAATATCAAATGAGCGACCACAGCCCGATCAGGTCCTGGTGGCGATAGTGGATTATGTACTAAATTACAAGATAGCAAGTAAAACGGCATGGAATACAGCTTTTTATTGTTTCCTGGATACCATAGGTTGTGGGTTAGAAGCGCTGACCTATCCCGCTTGCACCAAATTACTGGGGCCGGTTGTCCCCGGGACGATTGTTCCTAACGGTGCGAAAGTACCGGGAACGAATTATCAGTTGGATCCCATACAGGCCGCCTTCAATATTGGCACTTTAGTTCGCTGGCTGGATTTTAACGACACATGGCTAGCTGCGGAATGGGGGCATCCATCGGATAATCTTGGTGGTATTCTGGCGACTGCAGACTGGTTGAGCCGTACACAGATCGCCAAAGGAGGGAAATCCCTAAAGACGAAACAGGTCCTCGAAGCCATGATTATGGCGCATGAAATTCAGGGTGTCCTGGCGCTTGAAAACTCATTTAATAAAGTGGGATTGGATCACGTTATTTTAGTGAAAGTCGCTTCGACAGCTGTTGTCGGTAAGCTCTTGGGACTCACTAGGGAAGAGCTGCTCAATGCCATATCACTTGCCTTTGTCGACGGGCAGGCCCTGCGTACCTATCGTCATGCGCCCAATACAGGGAGCCGTAAATCATGGGCTGCCGGAGACGCAACTTCGCGTGCCGTACGCCTTGCTTTAATCGCCAAAACTGGTGAAATGGGGTATCCCTCGGTGTTAACAGCACCTATATGGGGCTTCTATGATGTTTCATTTAAAGGGAATCCATTTAAATTCCAGCGCGATTATGGATCTTATGTCATGGAAAATATTCTGTTCAAAATCTCTTTCCCGGCTGAATTTCATGCGCAGACTGCTGCCGAAGCGGCGATGCAGCTTCACCAGCAGTTAAAGGAATTTGGGAAAAATAGCGATGATATCGAGCGTGTCACCATTCGTACGCATGAGGCCGCAATTCGGATCATCGACAAGAAAGGACCTTTGCATAATCCGGCCGATCGTGACCACTGCATTCAGTACATGGTGGCGATACCTCTAATTTTTGGACGATTGACGGCGGAGGATTATGAAAACCACATTGCGCAGGATCCACGTATTGACAGCCTGCGGGATAAGATTTTCTGTGTCGAAGATCCTCAGTTTACAGTAGATTATCATGATCCACAGAAAAGGGCGATCTCCAATGCACTGACGGTCGTCTTGAAAGATGGGACAGTATTGCCGGAACTGGTTGTGGAATATCCTATTGGACATCCACGACGTCGGGAGGAAGGAATTCCTAAACTGATTGAAAAGTATAAAACGAATCTTGCCCGTGTATTCGCCGAAAAACAACAAAAACAATTGCTCGGAGTGACCTTGGATTACGATACCTTCATTGATCTGGATGTAGCTGAACTGATGGATCTTCTGGCCCGATAAGAACAAGAAACCATTGGCCGGTGTAAGAAAGTTATTACCGGTCAATGGCTTTTTTAGCGCTTGTTATTTAATGGAAGAGCTTCAGCCTTAGACAGACGTCTTGCTTGATTCCACGTTTTTTAATAAATGCAGTTCGTTTAAATCAACGGCTGTTTTCCTGTCCAGTTTGAATCAAAACCCGTATAAAAGGTAAAATTTCTATTGGCAAGTTCTTTTAATGATTGGGGGATATCCCATTGTTCGCCAAATGGGAGAAACGACTGGCACTCCTGCACAAAGGTGGGGAGGGTGGTTAGGTCGATATGTCCGAATACGCCACCGGTATGTGCGGCATATCCCACGCCGAGGATTGAACCGATATCACCAGCTATGGTTTCTTCCAATATGCCCTCTTCCAGACAGCGGTAGCTGTCCAAGGCCATGACATGGAGCAGTCTCTTACGTATTATATCGGCTGACCAAGATCCTTCGGAAGTCGGTAGCGCAGGATTCTGCCAGATTGTTTTTGTTCTAGAAACAGGGTCGTAGTCATAGAATCCATGGCCTGATTTTCTGCCTTTTCTGCCATTCGCAATCATTTTGTTCAGGTGGGCATAGGCACGTCGCTGACTGTTATGGAGTGCCGGGAATTGATCGTACACATGCACCATCAGTTCCAGTGAAATCTCATCCAGCACGGCCAATGGGCCAACGGCAAATCCTGCCTGAATGGCTTCTTCTTCGATCTGAATCGCAGGAACACCTTCCAGCAGCATCGTGATTGCCTCCAGTAAATAATGGAAGAAAATGCGTGAGGTAAAAAATCCGGGGCCATCATGCACGACAATGGGGATTTTGCCCAGGCGCAATGTGACTGCAATAGCCTTTTGCAATGTAATCTGATCGGTTTGCGTGCCACATATAATTTCAACCAGGGGCATACGGTCTACAGGAGAGAAAAAATGCATGCCGATGAAACGCTCCGGTCGATCCGTTGCAGCGGCCAATACCGTAATGGGCAGTGAAGTGGTATTGGAAGCGAAAAAGCCATTTTCGGCGAGGTAAGGCAGGCTTTGTCGGGTAACCTCAGCTTTTAGTTCCAGATCTTCAAATACCGCTTCAATAATTACATCAGCACCGACAAGGTCGGCAACTTGCGCACTGGGTTGAATATTGGATAGAAGTTTCTGTTGTTGTATGCTGCTCATCTGTCCCTGGGCAAGCCGCTTGTCGCAAAGTTTGGTCGAATAGGCTTTTCCCTGCTCGGCCTGTGCGATAGTCACATCTTTTAAAACCACTTCAATACCTGCTTTGGCGGCTTCATAGGCAATACCGGATCCCATCATACCTGCTCCCAGGATTCCTATTTTTTTGACCTTATAATCTCCAAGTGATTTTATCCGACCGGGATGCTGTGCCTTTCGAATTCCTTCATGCAGCGTCCTGATCATATGGAGGGGTTCCGGTGCACTTAATACCTGATGATAGCGTGATGTTTCCGCCGCCACGGATTCAGTTAATGCTAAAGAGGGGTTTGTTTTCAGCAATTCCACAACCGCATTGCTGCCGGGTAATAATCCTCTAGTTTTCTTTAAAATAGCGGAGCAGGCCGCTTCAAATTCTGCTGATGGCATGGTGGAATTGGACGCAGAAACAGGTTGCTTTGAATTTGCAAGAATCCAGGTTTTCGCTTGCAATAGGCACAGATCAAAATCGGTTGCCACTTCGTTCAATAAACCCGATTCAAGTGCCGTTTGGCCCGATATAAGTCCGGCTTGGGTCAATAGGTTCAGTGCCTGGGCGGAGCCCACAAGCTGAGGTAGGCAGATCGTCGCTCCAAAACCGGTAAATAGCCCAAATTTACTTTCGGGAAAACCCATTTTAATTCCCGCACCTGCGATGCGGTAGTCCGACCACAACATCGTTGCTAAACCAATACCTGTGCATTCATCATCAAAAATAGATACAATTGGTTTGTCGTGGCTTTTCCATTTTAGTGCCTGTAGGGTGGTTTTTAATAGGATCTCAGGATCGAATCGACCACTAAACACTTGATTGAATAGGGGAAGATAATCGGTCTGTTTGCTGTTTAACGGACAGGTATAGATCAGTCCCCGAACGTCTTTTTCATGAAGAATAGCTGTTACTAAAGCAACGAACTGCTGCAAACGATCGAGGATGCCTTGTTCGTCGGCTACGACATCGTTGAATGGTTTTATGGTGACAATATGTTGATCGTCCTGCTGTATGTCAAAATAGGGCTGTGTATTATAATTCATGCTATTGAATTTATTTTTTCGTATTGAAAATGTTTATGTTAGCCTGGTTTTATTCGGCTCATAGTTTACCTTATCAATCGTCATCTTGGCGATGATTTCCAACATAATCTCAGATGTTCCACCGATGATTGTGCCTACTCTTACATCCCGATATAGGCGTGCGATTTTATAATCTTCGGTAAATCCGTAGCCTCCAAACAGCTGTAAGCAATTGCTGACCACCTGAACGGCGAGTTCACTGGCCTGGAGTTTGGCTATGGAACAGTCCTGAACGGCATATTCACCTTGGTTCTGAAGATCACAACATTGATAAACAAAGGCTTTTGTGGTTGCGATATCGGCAACCATTTGCGCAATGCGGTGTCGGATGGCCTGAAAATCATGGAGCTTTTTACCGAATGCCTCCCGTTGACCGATATATTCCAGGGTATATTGTAATGCCGAATCCGCTGTTGCAAGACTATGGATGGCGGCGGTTAAGCGTTCTAATTGTAAGCCCGCCATTAAGTAGCTGAAGCCTTCATTTTCAACGCCAATCAGGTTGGAAACCGGAACCTGGACCTGATCGAAACCCAATTCGGCTGTGTCGGATGCATGCCAGCCTAATTTATTGATCTTATTGGCCGAAACACCCTTAGCATTTCTTTCTATCAGCAGCAGACTGATCCCTTTTGTTCCTTTTTCCGGAGCCGTTTTAACCGCAGTAATAAAAAAATCTCCATAATAACCGTTGGTGATAAAGGTCTTGGAACCATTTACAATATAATGGTCGCCCGATCGAACGGCTGTCGTCTTGATTTGTTTGACGTCAGATCCAGCCCCCGGCTCGGTGATGGCCACGGCGCTGACCATATCACCGGCAATAACTGGCTTGAGATAACGTTCTTTCAGTTCCTCGGATGCATATTTTAATAAATAGGGAGCTGACATATACTGGATAACTAAGGCGGATATTGTAAACCCTCCTGAAAAACAATAGGATAGTTCTTCACATAGAATCAGCGAATAATAAAAATCTAAGTCCAGACCACCGTACTCTTCAGGGTAATTGAGTCCCATGAAACTCATGTCACCCATTTTCTTCCAGATGTTTCGATCTATTTCACCTTGTTGTTCCCATTGATCTATATGTGGGATAATTTCCTTGTGAATAAATGCCCGAATGGTCTCGCGAAAAATCTGATGTTCAGCTGTGAGCTTGCTTGCCTGCATAATTGTTTATTTTACTTTTGGTTATTGGTTTCAGTTACCCGATAGTCGACTGAAAACGATTCATCTTTTGCTTTAGCTTGGCATTATAATACCTTTCCCAAAGCATGGGATGTCTAGTCGAATTTAACGAAAAGCAGTGGCTTTTCTGCAAATATTTATTGTTTATTTTTTGTAAAATAGATTAGGTAGGGAACTTTTTACCTGATTTTTTTTCTATTTATTCTGTTTATGCCAGAAAAATAAAGAAATAGGATTCGCTTGTTTGCTTTATATTTTTTATCTTTAGGGAAGGAATGATGCCCTTGTCCATCATGATCAGAAGAAAACAATTATAAACAGAATAACATGTCAAAGAGTGTATTTATCGTTGCGGCTAAGCGTACGCCAATCGGAAGTTTCGGCGGTGGTTTGTCATCTATTTCCACGACAGCCCTGGGTGCTCATGCTGTGCGGGCGGTCTTGGATGAGGCCGGTCTTTCAGGGGATCAGGTCGATGAGATTCTGATCGGCAATGTGCTACAGGCCGATTTGGGACAAGCTCCCGCCCGTCAAGTTGCCCGACTCGCAGGTTTACCTGACCGGGTGCCGGCAACGACAGTCAATAAAGTATGTGCAAGTGGCATGAAGGCCATTGCTTTTGCCGCACAGGCAATACTATTGGGCGATGCCGATGTGGTGGTTGCAGGTGGTATGGAAAGCATGAGCAGGGTACCTTATTATGCGAGTGCCATGCGCTGGGGAGCGAAGTTCGGGAGCCAAAGTTTTGTCGACGGTTTACAGCGGGACGGTTTAAGTGACGCTTATTCGAATGAAGCAATGGGAAGTTTTGCCGAACTATGTGCCGAGAAATATGCGATCGGGCGGGAGGAACAGGATCAGTATGCCATCAGCTCCTACAAACGAAGCCTGGATGCATGGCAAAAAAATAAATTTGTCAACGAAGTAAGTCCGATTGCCATTCAGGGACGTAAAGGCGAACAGACGATCTCCAGAGATGAAGAATTTTCTCAGGTCAATTTCGATAAGATTCCCGAATTAAAGCCTGCTTTTAAGAAAGATGGCACGGTGACGGCTGCGAATGCATCAACTTTGAGTGATGGTGCCGCTGCGGTATTATTAATGAGTGGGGAAAAAGTAAAGGAATTGGGCGTACAACCCCTGGCTGAAATCATCGCCTATGCCGATGCCGAACAGGCACCGGAATGGTTTACGACCAGTCCAAGCCTCGTAACGGATAAGGTGCTGAAGAAAGCGGGATTGACAAAGGAAGATATCGATTACTTTGAATTTAATGAAGCCTTTTCTGTGGTTGCACTTGCGAATGCAAAAATATTGGATATTCCTTTAAATAAGGTGAATATCTATGGTGGGGCAGTTTCGCTCGGTCACCCATTGGGTTGCTCCGGAGCAAGGATAGTCGTGACATTGACCAGTATATTACAGCAAGAGGGTGGAACAATGGGACTCGCTGCCATTTGCAATGGTGGTGGAGGGGCTTCAGGAATGATTATTAAAAGATTGTAATTTCTCGTCCAGATCAGGAATTATTTTATATCGGTAATTAACTGATCTGGACGAAGTCTATGGTTTGGTTGATGACAAAGCGCCAGAAGATCAACAAGGGTTATTCTTCATATAGACGACTTGCCTCAACACCATGAAGTGCTAGTTCGGACTCTATTTCCGTTGGGTTGAGCCGGATGCCCTCAATGGTGAGCAGGTTGTAAATGGAATCCAGATCGATCTTCCATTCATGGATACCATTTAATTTTTCTACAGCTTGTTTGATCTTGTCTACAAGACTGGGATGTTGTGCATTAGTTTCGAAAATGAGCTTTTCCATCGTGTTTCATATTAGGCCCGATTAGAATAAATCAGGCAGGTTTAACCAAAATAGCGTAGACAATCATTTGATCGGCTAATTACAATACTCTCAATATAAGAAGAATAATCTGAAATTAATAGTTTAAAGTGACTAAATTGTAATGAAACTGTTAATTTTTGTAATCAATACCTGCAAATTTTACATTCAAATAAGTATTCTTTTCGGTATTAAATTTTGCGATTCATTGCAGCCCGATAAAATGAACCTGACCTGCGGCTGCCTAAAGGAATCGTTTCGTTGCTAGTGAAATTTTCGTTAAGTTTGAAGGAATCATGACGACTGAACTTTCCAATATAATGATCGTATTGCTTCTTGTGGCTGTCATTGTCCTGTTAATTTTTTATCTATTATTAATACGGAAATACAACAAGCTACGGGGGGAGGAGCTGCGACATAGAGAACTTTTCAAACGCATGGATAATGAGCAGATGGATCATGTTCATCGCAATCGTTTAAATCCGCATTTGCTGAAAAACTCACTCAATGGTATTCTTTCCCACGCCTATCAAACCTACTATACCATGGATAAATTGGCGATGGTATTGGACTATGTATTATATGAAAGTGAAGCTGAGCTTGTCTCTCCAAAAGCAGAGATTGAGTTTGCGCGGAATTTAATTGAGGTTAATAAGGTCAAGTTAAGCCCCTTATTCGATATGCGTGTTAAATTTGATATTGATGAATTGAATGAGTCCCTACTGGAGCGCCCTGCACTGGTTCCGCTGATGACCGTAGATCTTATTGAAAATGCGTTTAAACATGCTGATTTTCACCATCCCGACTCCTTTATTTCGATCGTATTGACTTTTCGCAATGGTTTGTTGGAATTGACAGTCAGCAATAAAATATCGAAACGGTCCCCTCTGTATAAAAGCAAAGGTGGAATAGGCAGCAAGACACTGGAAGAACGCTTGATGCTTTACTATCCGGATAGGCACGAGTTAAAACGTTTTGTAGAAAATGATGTCTATAACGCTTACCTTCAGATCAGGTTGTATGAGAATTGAAAAAGTACTGAAATGCATTTTGCTGGATGATGAACTGCCGAGCTTACGATTTCTGAAGATGCTCTGTGAACAAATTCCCGGACTGGAGGTTGTCAGGGCCTTTAATGATCCGGGCGTGTTACTCAACGAATACAAAAGTTTAGATTTTGATTTTTGTATCCTGGATATTGAGATGCCACAGTTTAACGGCTTTGATATCGCTAAGGTACTGGAAGACTATCCCATTGTTTTTTCGACAGCCTATAAACAGTATGCCAGCGATGCTTTCGATATCAATGCCGTAGATTATATGCGCAAGCCAATATCTTTATCGCGCCTCCAGCAGGCGATTCTAAAAGTAGAGCAGGTAATAAATAATCGGCAAACAGACATTTCTCCTTTCGCGCAATTTAATACCAATAAGGGCAAAGCAATACTTTATTTCAATCAGATAGACTATATTCAAATTGCGGAGGTGGACAGCCGCGATAAGACAGTATTCCTCTCAGATGGATCCTCCATATTATTAAAAAATATCAGCTTTGACAAGTTGCTGTCCATCTTACCCGAGCAGGATTTTATCCGTATCAGCAAGAAGGAAATTATCGCTCTCAAAATTGTGAAATTCTTTTCGGCGGATATCATCACCAGTAACTTGTTGGATGAGCAAGAATCGGCTATTCTTTTTAGCTTGGGCGAATCCTATAAAAAATCATTCCTCGAGAAATTTGTTTGATTACAAAATTCCCGGAGTTCATTACAAATTTTTGGCTTCCTAACCCGCAGTAAGATTTAAAACAGGTATAGAATTTTATTTTTGTTGTGGTTGTCTGTTCGAATTGATGAATAGTTGATTTTGGACAGACATTTATCTGCTATTAACACCCGATTATTTAAAGCGAAAAAGATGAAGAAATACAGGAATACGATTTTTTATGTAACCCTAATAGGCACATTGCTTGTGGTGATGTACTGGGTTATCCATTTGGGGACACAGCTGCAGAGTCAGGGACTGCTTACCGGTGAAAAGACAAGCCAGGGGGCCTGGGTGGATTTTAAAACGACCTTTCTGCACAGCCTTGGACATCCATTAGCGATACTGCTGGCACAGATTGTGACGATTATTATCGCCGCCCGTGTGATGGGATGGATATGTATCAAAATCAAACAACCGGTCGTGATCGGTGAAATGCTGGCTGGTATTATTTTAGGCCCGTCCTTATTGGGGCTTTATTTCCCTGAATTTGCGCATACCTTATTTCCGGTTGAATCGCTTAGTAATCTACAGTTTTTGAGCCAGATCGGATTGATCTTATTTATGTTCATTATCGGTATGGAACTGGATTTGAATGTACTGCGCAATAAAGCGCACGATGCGGTGGTGATTTCCCATGCCAGTATTGTTATCCCCTTTACGCTGGGAATTTCCCTGGCTTATTTTTTATACCTATACCACCCACCTGCGAATGTGGAGTTTTTGTCCTATAGTCTGTTTATCGGTATATCGATGAGTATCACGGCATTTCCTGTCCTGGCCAGGATCGTACAGGAACGGGGACTTCAAAAAAGTAAACTGGGTGCGATGGTCATTACCTGTGCCGCGGCGGATGATATTACAGCCTGGTGCATTTTGGCGGTGGTCATTGCGATTGTGAAGGCTGGGGATTTTGCCAGTGCCTTGTACACGATAGCCCTTGCGGTTGCTTATGTCTTATTGATGATAAAAATTGTGCGCCCTTTCCTTATGCGGGTGGGAGAGGTGAAAGGTACGCGTGAAGGTTTGAGTAAACCTGTTGTCGCCATTTTTTTTATTGTGCTTTTATTTTCGGCCTACGCAACTGAAGTCATCGGTATACATGCGTTATTCGGTGCGTTTATGGCGGGTGCGATCATGCCCGAAAGCAGCCGTTTTCGAACAGCCTTTATTGAAAAAATCGAGGATGTGTCGACGCTACTGTTGCTGCCGCTATTTTTCGTATACACGGGACTTCGTACACAGATCGGTTTATTGAATGACCCGCAGCTATGGATCATCACCATCGTGATTATTTTGGTGGCGGTAATTGGAAAATTCGCCGGAAGTGCATTGGCTGCCCGCTTTGTGGGACAAAGCTGGAAAGATAGCTTGAGTATCGGTGCGCTAATGAATACCCGGGGACTCATGGAACTGATCGTATTGAATATCGGTTATGACCTCGGTGTATTAAGTGCCGAATTATTCTCCATGATGGTCGTCATGGCGCTGCTTACCACTTTTATGACTGGTCCTTCACTGGATCTGATCAATTACTTATATCGGCCGAGAAAACGTTCACTACAGCAGGAAATCCAGAATAAGTCGAAATTTAAGATCCTCCTGTCATTTGCCAAGAGCAATACCGGAATTTCACTGCTTCATCTGGCAGATGCACTTACTTTAAAGTCCAAAAATACGGCTGAAATTACTGCATTGCATATCGAACCTTCCAATGAGCTCCATCATTACGAGGTGGAAACACAGGAGCAGGATAGCTTCCGCGAAATAAAGGAGACTGCAGCAAATTTGGAACAGCCTATTCAGACGATTTTCAAAATTTCCAGCGACATTGACAGTGAAATTGTGGAGACCTCAAATGAACAGCATCAGGATCTGCTGTTGTTGGGTGTGAGCGAATCCATATACGAAGGTAGCCTGTTGGGACGATTTCTGGATTTTACATCACGTATTATCAATCCGGAGAAATTATTCCATACCGTGACAAATGCGGAATCGCCCTTTGCTACATTTGACCGAAATCAGCAGATCAATGCCAAGGTCAATGCGATGGTTGGTATTTTGATCGACAAAAACTTTGTCCGGCCCCGTCATGTTATTGTTCCTATCCTGTTGAAAAATGATGAATTCCTAACGGCAATCATCCAACGCTTAATTCATCATTCGGATGCGCAGGTGATGGTGTGGGATTTTGACCAGATCTTGCGGAAGCAGGAGAGTTTCCGGGAAAAGCTAAGGCAGCTGGAACAGCTTGTTCCCAATCATTTGACGATATTGGAAGAGAAGGAGCTTGATGCCGAGCTGTGGGCACAACAGGATCTGATGCTTATCAGCTTACCGTGTTGGCATAAAATTGTCAACAAGAAGATGGACTGGCTACACCATACACCATCCACCTTACTGCTGGCCGACCGAAAAAAATAAGGATTTACACAAAGCGCGCCGAAACAAGATTGTTCCGGCGCGCTTTGTGTAAGAATAAGGAGGAAAGTTATTTTCCTGCCTTATTCACTTTGATCTTTAAGCCGATCAATTTTTCAATATCGCTTAAATAAGGTCTTTCTTCCACATCACAGAAAGAAATGGCATTTCCTTCCAGACCCGCTCTACCTGTCCGCCCAATGCGGTGAACATAGGTTTCGGGTACATTGGGTAGGTCATAATTGATGACCATAGGCAATTGTTCAATATCTATTCCACGTGCAGCAATATCAGTAGCGATCAGAATTTTCAGTCGGTCTTCTTTAAATTCACCCAATGCTTTTTGTCTGGCATTTTGTGATTTATTGCCGTGAATTGCAGCAGCGCGCAGTCCATTCTTAGCCAACAGTTTGACAATCTTATCAGCGCCATGTTTTGTACGTGAAAATACAATCGTACGTTCTTGCTTAAATTGTTTAAGCAAACTCGTCAACAATTTTATTTTCTCCTTTTTCTCAATAAAGTATACCGACTGATTTACCTTTTCAGCAGTAGAACTTACCGGAGTTACGTCCACTTCGACAGGCTTGTGCAAGATACCGTGTGCAAATTTGCGAATATTGGGCGGCATTGTTGCTGAGAAAAACAGCGTCTGTCTTTTCTCGGGAACTTTCGCAAGGATTTTTTTAATGTCATGGATAAATCCCATGTCGAGCATATTGTCAGCCTCATCGAGGATCAATACTTCAATTTTATCAAGAAAAACCAGTTTCTGATTCATCAGGTCTAAAAGACGGCCCGGTGTGGCTACTAAAACATCCACTCCTTTTTTTATTTCTTTGACCTGTCTGTCCTGATTGACTCCGCCGAAAATGGTGCAGTAATTTAGTTTTAGATGTTTGCGATATAAATTGATATTCTCACCGATTTGTATGGCTAATTCACGGGTTGGTGTGAGGATCAGGGCACGGATGGGCATTACTTTACCTTGCACGTGTACATTTTTCTCGGATAGACGTTGCAACAAGGGCAGGGCAAATGCCGCTGTTTTACCAGTGCCTGTTTGTGCACATCCAATAAGATCCTGACCGCTTAATATAACGGGGATCGCTTTTTGTTGTATTGCAGTGGGGGTTGTATATCCTGTTTCCGCGATTGCCTTGAGGAGAGGAGGTATTAAATTGAGTTGTTTGAATTCCATTAAATATGATTCGGAAAAATAAGCTTAAACGAAGACCCTTTAGCTATTCTATAGTATCAAATAATTGATTAGAGGTATCTTTAATTATACCCGAAATGAATAAGTACATTGAAAATAACAAGGGAAGAATACGAAAAAGAAATGGGATAAATCATTAAGAATTACCCCATTAACAAGAAAGTGTATTTTTTGGATTACGCCAATTTTACGTTTGTAGCGTTGATTCCTTTTGGAGTTCTTTCTACATCATAAGTTACAACGTCGCCTTCAGATACTTGGTTCTTAAGAGCAGAAACGTGTACGAAAACATCTGCACTACCATCCTCTGGTGTAATAAAACCAAAACCTTTAGTTTCATTGAAAAATTTAATTTTACCTGTATTCATTATTTTTAATTAAGTCCTGCAAGGTAGGGATAATAAATGATTAATCTTTTATTTTTCGTTAAAATAACAAAGTTTTTTTTCTTTCTCCCTATTTATTTAGCCCTAATCAACCTTCAAATGGATTAGGGCCTGTTTTTATATCGTATTGAAAGTCAGTATTCCAACGGTATTTAGCTTTTTCTGTAACAGCCGTATCCCTGAAAATAGTAGCATAAGGCTTTTAGATACCATAATTTTGTCTGATTTTTCTACTGTCCCGAAGAGACTTTAATGCGGAGAGCTTTGAATGTCGATATATATTTTACAATGATTAGGGTAAGGGCTTAAATTGAATTTTGTAATTTCATCGGGAACTTAAACCTTCGCGTATAATAAACCAACATGTGATGAATAGAAAAGACTTTATCCGAACTTCCAGTATTTTAGCCGCCTCTACATTTATGCTCAAAAGCCAGGCATCCAGCTTATTTGATCAGCCGATCCGGGTGGGCGTGATCGGGGTAAATGGTATGGGCTGGTCTGACCTTAATGCTTTGCTAAAGCAGGATGGTGTGATATGCACAGCGCTTTGTGATGTAGATGAAAATATCTTAAGCAAAAGGGCGAAAGAGCTGCAGGATAGAAATATGAAGGTTGCAACCTATGTGGATTATAAAAAAATGCTGCTTAGTCCGGATGTGGATGCGGTGATCATCGGTACACCTGACCATTGGCATTGCCTTCAGATGATCGATGCGGTGAACGCCGGGAAGCATACCTACGTCGAAAAACCCATTGGGAATTCCATTCGGGAATGTCAGCTCATGCTGCAAGCCGCAACAAAAAATAATGCAATTGTTCAGGTAGGTCAGTGGCAACGGAGTCAACAGCATTTTAAGGATGCCATTGATTTTGTACATTCGGGTAAACTGGGTAAAATACGTTTGGTAAAAGCTTGGTCTTATCTAGGCTGGAAAAATAGCATTCCGATTCAGCCGGACGGGGCAATACCCGCAGGTGTACATTATATGGATTGGTTGGGCCCCGCCGCAAAAAGGCCTTTTAATATCAATCGTTTTCATTTTAACTTCCGGTGGTTTTGGGATTACGCTGGTGGTCTGATGACGGACTGGGGGGTACACATGCTCGACTACGCCCTGCTCGGAATGAAAGTTTCCGACCCAAAATCCGTAATGGCTTCAGGTGGAAAATTTGCTTTTCCGGATGATGCCGGAGAAACACCGGATACCATGACCGCAGTATATGAATTTGACAACTTTAATATTCAATGGGAGCATGCAAAGGGAATTGATTTAGGACCTTATAACCGCAACCATGGTGTGGCATTTATTGGCAATAACGGAACTTTGGTACTGAATCGCGGGGGCTGGGAAGTCATTCCCGAAAAGGGAAGGATGGAGGCGGTCGCCCTGCAACCTTCCGTAGACAACGGTTTGGAAAAACATATGGCCAACTTCGTGGATGCCATCCGCAAGAAAAATCCGGCCCTGTTGAATGCCCCGCTTGAAGCCGGCGCCCATATTGCTATTTTTTCGCAATTGGGAAATATCGCCTATAGAACAGGGCAAAAGCTCTATTGGAATAATGAAAAGCAACGTTTTAATGACGAAAAAGCAAATAAATACCTTGCTTCAGTCTATCATAACGGCTATAAATACCCTAAAGTCTAAAGGTATGAAAAAAGGGGGATAGCGGAGCAGAGGGATCAATCGTTCCGTGACAGGATTACTAAAGCATATCCCGGGTTTAAGCTTTGAAAATTATTTCAGCTTAAACCCGGGATATGTCGCGGATATTGAGCGGCCTGTTGATTCCTGTTTCGATAAGGATACTTAAGCCAGGATGCATTTACTGAAAGACAAACTCGTTGGCGATGGTAATCTCTTCCTGATTAATCGAATGACCAAAATTGGGATATACAGCAAGCTTGACGTCCGCATGCTGGCCTTCGAGGATGTTCACGCTGGCGTTGACACGTTCCAGGGGCACATGAAAATCTGGATCACTGGTGCCAATAAATATCGGTGTTTGCTCAAAGTCTCCCATATACTTGCCCGGATCAATTTGCTCACCGATCAATCCGCCGATTATAGCGACTGCGCCACCATATCGTCTGGCATTTCGCGCCAGGAATTCAAGCGTCAGACAAGCTCCCTGGGAGAAACCAAAAAAATAGATGTTTTCTGCTTGTAAACCCTTGTCCAAAGCAAGCTGCACGGTATTTTCAATGACTTCAAGAGCAGAACTCAACCAGGGCTCATTACTTTGTTCGGGAGCCATAAATGAATGTGGATACCAGGTGTAATTGTCAGCTTGCGGTGCGAGTAAGGCATAATCCCCTACATTGAGATAAGCTGACATGCTCAGGATATCTGTTGCATTTCCGCCACGGCCATGAATCATGATCAATGCTTTTTTAGCATTTTCCAGGCTATGCCCCGCTGTTTTGATGTTGTTAGAATGACTCATTATCTCCCTTCCTATACTGTTTTCTTAAACCATATATCGGCATAGGTGTCAGGGTGACGGTGAAATTGTGCATTTACATAAGGACATAAAGGCACAATTTTCATCGCATTTTCCCGTGCATGGGACACCAATTTTTCCAATAGTATTTTTGCAAATCCTCGACCTTCAAAGGCTTCATCGACTTCGGTATGGTAGACGACCAATCGTCCGTCAATAATGGCGATGCTCATTAAACCAGCTTTTTTCTCATCGGAGAATAATTGAAGTTCACCACGCTGATTTTTATCCAGTACAATTTCTGTTCTTTCCATTGTTTTGCAGTATTTAATAGTTTTTACGTTGATCTTAATCTATTTTTGGTAAAGTGGCTTCGATCTGTGACCGATGACTTTCGTATTGTTTTGGCAATTTAAGTGCCGTACCAAGACTTTCCAATGGCTCATCAACGGTAAATCCCGGATTGTCTGTTGCGATTTCAAACAAAACACCTCCCGGTTCACGGAAATAAAGCGAGAAAAAGTAGTCCCGATTGATTTTTGGTGTAATATCCAGACCTGCGGCAAGCACCTTTTCGCGATATTCCATCAAGATGTTATCATCTTTTACCCGAAATGCGACATGGTGATTCGTACCGGCGGCATTACGTCCGAAAGGTAAATTCCGGTCTGCAACAATATCGACGATGTTCGCAGTGGCTATGCTGTCGGTAGTCAAGCGGTAGCGTTCGTTCTCCTGCCCCTGCACGGAGTATCCTAATATATCCGTCAGAACCTTTAGTGTGGGATCAGCCTCTTTTAAGGACAGGGTAATATTATGAAATCCCTTTAATGCATTTTCATGATTGATATCCGCTGTCGTCCATACGCTTCTAGTATCTTTAGCTAAAGGTTCAATAAACTGTATTTGTAAACCATCCGGATCGGTAAATGAGATCAATTTTTCACCAAAAATTTCATCTTCCAGAAAAGCCACATTGTGTGTCTTTAGTCTGTTTTTCCAGAAAATAAGACCACCCTCCGGGACGGCATAACCAATATGGGTAGCCATTCCGGCGCCCTGTTTACCTTTACCGATACCTTCCCAAGGGAAAAATGTAAGAATCGTACCCGGGCTGCCCTCCTCATTTCCAAAATAAAAATGATAAGTGCCAGGGTCGTCAAAATTGACAGTTTTTTTTACAAGTCGAAGTCCTAGGACCTTTGTGTAAAAATCAAGATTTCGTTTTGCATTATCAGCTATCGCGGTAATATGATGCAGTCCTAATATTTTATTATCCATAATTGTTTTTTTTTATTTTCTTAACTGTTGTAAAATTACGGCAGCTGAAAAACAAAATCATTGAACTAGATTAATAAAAACAGGAATTGACTTTTTGTTTTAATTTGTTGGTAAATTTTAATAGGACAAGGCCCGTAAACAAAAAAACACCTGAAGTTGGGGACCTCAGGTGTTTTTAACCTAACCAATTATTAACCTAAATTTATGAAATGTATATTTTTGAATTTATACTGTAAAGTATTTTTCAATTATCATGCCATATTTTTCAAGATCTATTTTGGGGTGAAGGATGGTTGTTTTGAAAACAAAATTATGGACCAAATGTTGTTTATTGGATACAATAAAATACGGGGCAGTGCATATAATAGGTTCTTTTATATATTATAATTAGGTTCAAATAATGAAAACAAGCAGAAATTTTATGCTGTCAATAGCAATCGTAGCACTGGTATTTACGGGATGCCAGCAGAGCCAACAGGCTAAGGAGGAGAAAGGACAGACGCAGTTGGATATCAACAAAGAGAATAAACGAATCGTATTGGACTTTTATCAGCAGATGTTCGGAGATAAAGATCTTTCTGCCGTCGACCGTTATATTGCCCCGGAATATATTCAGCACAATCCGGCAGTAGCGGATGGTGCAGCCGCATTTAAGGCTGCTGCAGCAAAATGGTTTGAAGGGCAGCCAAAAACCAAGATTGATGTACAGCATATTGCCTCCGATGGGATCTGGTTTTTATCCACCTTAAAAATAAAAATGCTGATGGCAGTCTGAAATCAACGATAGATATCTTTCGTTTAGAAAACGGAAAGATTGTTGAACACTGGGATACACAGCAAGATGTACCCAAAGAGTCTGCCAATAGTCACCCCATGTTTTAGTATATCGGCTGTTTTTTGTTTAATCATGCTATTCCTTTATAAAAAAGGCCTTATATTTAATACGTTATTGACATTGTAATTAAGCAGAAAATAATTAATCTAAATGAAGCGAATTTTAGGTGCAGGCCTTTTTTATATCCTTATCTCCGCTTGTAGCGTCCATCACAACCCAAAAGAAAATCCACAGGTGTATTTACAAAATCCCGGTCGGCAGACAAAAAAATGGAAGCTTGTGTGGGAGGAGAATTTTAACTCATCAAATTTGGATACAAGCAAATGGAGCCGGATTCCGGCAGGGGGAGCAGACTGGAACCGGCACATGAGTCAAGATGATGCCTGTTTTGGATGGGAAAAGGGAGAATTGATTCTAAAAGGGATCAAGAATACCGATCAGAAGAAAGATGCACGACCGTTTGTCACTGGCGGGATATGGAGTAAAGGAAAATTTGCTTTTCAATATGGACGTATTGAAATAAGAGCCAAACTTGGCAGTTCCCAAGGCGCCTGGCCGGCAATGTGGATGCTGGCTGAGTTGGACAAATACGGGAAGTATCCGCGAAACGGTGAAATTGATATCATGGAACACCTTAATTTTGATGATATTATCTATCAAACGACTCATTCACATTACACCTTGAATTTGGGACAGAAGGATAATCCCAAACATTCCGGAACGGCAAAAGTCAATGCGGGGGACTACAATGTGTATGGTATCAGCTGGTATCCAGATCGGATTGTATTTCAGCTGAATGGCGTGGATACATTTACCTATCCACGGATAACTGGTGTCGATGCGTCCCAATGGCCCTATGGTCAACCTTTTTACCTGTTGATTGACCAACAGCTTGGCGGAACTTGGGTAGGGGAAGTGGATTTGAAGCAGCTGCCGGTCGAAATGCGCATAGATTGGGTCAAGGTTTACCAATAGTGAACGGGAGTCAAGATCTATAAGAAGTACCATTGATCATTAAGATGGTTTTTAGTCAAAATTAAGTGACAAAAACTTAACATACCAAGCCGAAAAATAATGTTTATTTTTGATCCCAATTATGGAAGATAATACAATATTTAAGATTAGTCATAAAATAAAAGAAATCCGCAAAGAAAAAGGGATTACCATACAGGAAGTTGCTGATAAAGCTGGAGTAAGCAAAGGACTGATATCACAGATTGAGAATAACCGGACCATACCCTCCCTGTTGGTGTTAATTAATATTATTAATGCACTGGATGTTGACCTGAATGAATTCTTTAAAGATTTCAATTCCGAATTGGATGCAGGGCCGGTCGTTGTTCGAAAAAAAGATAGCTATACATCCTTTGAAAAAGAGCATGCCCTTGGATTTCATTACAAACGTATTTTCACCTCCGCAATAGAGAGTTCCACCATGGATATTGTACTTTTGGAACTGCAGCCTGATGCACAGCGCCCAATGGTAGAGACGGAAGCCTACGAATATAAATATATCATCAGCGGGCAAGTTGAATATATCTTTCAGGATCAAAGCATTCGGCTGGAGGAGGGTGATTCCATATTCTTTAATGGACGGCTTTCACATACACCGCGCAATGTCGGAAAGGAAAAAGCAGTCATGCTCATTGTGTATTTCTTTGAAAATAAACGATAGTTCTGTCAGGCTAGCCCATTAATAAAAAAGCATCAATGAAAATTTTCATTGATGCTTTTTTATTGAGGGTTGTACAATGTCAGTTCGGTTACTTATATTTGTTTATAAATACTTAACAAAAGTTTAGTGTTATGTTAATTTCCAGAATTTACTTTTGATTGCGGACAATGAGGTCCGTCAACAATTCTAAATCATGGATTTGAACCAGCGAATAAAAAAGCGGATTGCGGGGTTAGACGAACGGTCGGTAGCCATTTTACTGGCTATCACGGCATTTTTATGTTACACAAGTATGTATTCATTCCGAAAATCATTTACGGCTTCGGCTTTTGCCAATGAATCTATTTTGGGAATAGATTATAAAGTGTGTATGGTTATTATTCAAATGCTGGGCTATCTGTTTTCGAAATTCTATGGGATTAAATTTATTTCTGAGAGCAAGCAGCGGAATAGAGGGCGCTACTTACTTGCTTTGATTTGTATTTCGTGGGCTGGCTTATTGGCTTTTGCACTTTTCCCTAAACCCTGGAATGTACTCTTTCTTTTTATCAATGGTTTCCCGTTGGGGATGGTCTGGGGTTTGGTATTCAGCTACCTGGAAGGTCGTCGATATACCGAAATTATGGGTGCGGTAATGTCTGTCAGTTTGATTTTTGCTTCCGGTTTTATTAAAACGGTGGGACGCTGGCTTATGTCCACTTTCCACGTCAATGAATTCTGGATGCCTTTTTTTACCGGTATGCTCTTTTTTATGCCTTTTGTCCTGTGTATTTGGATCCTTGAAAATGCCCCGGGGCCAACAGCACAAGATAAGCAGCTGCGGACCGAACGTGTAGCAATGGATGCCGGTATGCGTAAACATTTTTTCAAGGTATTTATGCCCGGCATTATGTTGACCATTATTATTTATACAATGTTGACGATTTTACGTGACGTTCGTGATAATTTTGAGATAGAAATCTGGCAAATGCTGCATCTGAAAGGAGCGGGGATATTCGCTAAAGTCGATGGAACCATTGCGCTTATCGTCTTGATTTTAATAGGCTGTTTAATTATGATAAAAGATAATCTGAAAGCATTTAAGCTGATTCATTACATGATTATTTTGGGCTTTTTGACCGCCGGGATTTCGACCTATTTATTCTCCATGCATTGGATCGGCGGTCTCAGTTGGATGTTATTGGTCGGATTGGGACTTTATATGGCTTATATACCTTATAATGCCATATTTTTCGAACGTATGATTGCGACCTATCGCATGAAAAGTAATATTGGTTTTGTCATGTATATGGCTGATTCGGTTGGTTATCTAGGGAGCTTTTTGATTTTAATGAATAAAGAATTTTTACCAAATTCAGTCACTTGGGGCGCTTATTTCATCCAGTTGGTTTATCTGGCTTCCATTATAGGTGCTATCCTGGCGATCTTTTCGTTAGTTTACTTTGTTCGGAAGAAAGAACAGATGAAAACGAAGAAAGGCGATGAATTGCTGCAGCCCTGGCAAGCGAACAGTGGTGAAGTACAAATAAGTTAATGCTAATTATTTTAAAGAATGAAAACAAATACATACGATTTAATTATTGTTGGCGGTGGTATCCTGGGGACTTTTCACGCCTATCATGCATTGAAAAAAGGATTAAGTGTACTCCAGTTGGAAAAGGATAATTTTCCTGTCGGGTCTACTGTGCGCAACTTCGGTCAGGTGGTGCCATCGGGGATGGCAGGTGAATGGTTTGATTATGGTGTACGGGGGCTGGAAATATACCAATCCATCCAACAGGAAATGGATATCTCCATTCGGAATAATGGCAGTATTTATATTGCATCTGATGCTGATGAAGTACAGGTCATTCACGAGCTGTCTGCACATTATCAAACGAAAGGATACGATCATGCGCTCTGGTCCAAAGCGCAAATCTTGGCAAAGTATCCCGCCATGAATGCCGATTATGTTCAAGAAGCTATTGTTTTTGATCAGGAACTGAGCGCCGAACCTGAAACAATGATTCGCCAGTTGCATATTTTCATGCAGGCAAAATTTGAAAAATATACATTAAAATATGACACAACCGTTATTGCCTGTGAAGATGGTAATGAGCAGGCGAGCTTGACGACAAGCAGCCTCGAAGTTTTTGAGGGAGCGAAAATCATTATCTGTAACGGGTACGAATTTAAGATCTTGTACCGTTCATTGTTTGATGACAGTGGTCTCGAAATTAGTAAACTGCAAATGATGCGCACCAGACCGTTACCTCAGATCCAGCTACCGGGAAATATCCTGACCGGTTTAACGATTCGTCGTTATGAAAGCTTTGAAGAATATTGTCCATCATTTGGGGCTATCCCGGTGCCTGAGCATTATTATGAACTGCGGAAATATGGAATACATATTTTATTTAAACAGGCCACCGATGGTAGTATTATTGTTGGAGATTCACATGAATATGCGGCGGGGAATCGATTGGATGACTTAGGCTTTGCGGTTGATACTTACATCAACGAGCTCATGATTGCCGAGGCAAATCGTATTATTCCGATGCAGAAAGATTGGATTGCTTCCTCTTGGTCAGGTTTCTATGCACAGCATAAAGATCATATTCTCGAAGTTGATGTCAGTCCGCGCATCCATGTGCGTACAGGTATCGGCGGCAAAGGGATGACGGCCAGTGCCGGATATGCCGAACAAAGTATTGAAAAGCTGTTTTAGCATATTCCTTTTATAAAAAACGCCTTCCCTTTTTTCGGGAGGGCGTTTTTTTTATAGGCTTTATCCTGCAATCTGCAATTTTTGTATGAGAAAGAAGTGGAGCATTTCGGTCCTGTTGGTTTTAAAAAAATTAATTATTAAGAATTTGAAAAGCAGGTGTACATTTATTTTTGGCCAATCTTCTATGTCCGACAGCAACAATTTAGCGTTATCATTGTTTATCAAATAAGTATGATTCAATGATATTTCCTTATTGGTTATGTGTTCAACAATGTTTTTATTAACTTCACGGGCATAATAAACCACAAGTAACGGACAACAGCTTATGACAAATCAGAATTTCCCTGAAAATGAATGGCGAAGGATAGAGAAATTAAAGTCCTATGAGTTAATGGGGCTAGGGAAAGACCCAGAATTGGATGTGTTTGCACAGGCTGCCTGCTTGATTACGGATTCTCCTGCTGCACTGATTGCCATGATGGAAGAGCAAACACAACGTATACAGAGTTGTGTTGGCATGGAACTGGATACCGTCGAAAGAAAGAATACCGTCTGTCAGTATACGATCATGAGCACAGAGCTACTTGTCATAGAGGATACCTTTGCGGATCCGCGCTCATCCTCCAATCCGCTGATACGGGAAGGCAATATTCGTTTTTATGCCGGGGTGCCGCTAATGGATGAGGATGGGGATGTATTGGGAACTATTTGTGTGATAGATTTTCAGCCCAAGTCGCTTTCTGATAGGCAGAAACATTTATTGGAAGAGCTTGGAGTGGGTGTAACCAAGATTCTTCTTGGAAAAAAAAGAAAGCGACAGGCTGGATATTTCTCCGAAATCTTTCAGCTGACAAATAACGTCATTTGTGTATTAGACCAAGATTGTCAAATTAAAGATGTCAATCCTGCTTTTACAAACGTATTGGGGATTTCAAGATCAGAAAGTATCGGACAGTCCTTACTGACGTTATTGCAAGATGATACGAAAACGCTGGCTTCCGATTTGAAGCGGATCGTGACGGCAGATTATGGGATTCAATCCACCTCATCAACACCTCAAAAGGATGGCTCTGAGGTTATTATCGAATGGCATTTTAAGTATGATGCGATCAATCATGAAATTTTAGCCTTTGGGCGTAATGTCACACAGGAGCGTCAGGAAAAAATGAAGCTGGAGAATTCGGAACGTCGCTTCCGAAGTTTTTTTGAAAATGCCATCGGTTTGATGAGCATGCATGATATGGAAGGTAATATTCTGGCGGTCAATGAAAAAGGTAGGGCGGTGTTGAAATATGAACAGCATGAGGTTAAATCGCTCAACCTGAAAAAATTGGTTCCGCCACACCATGTGGGACTGGTGGAAGAATACCTAAAGCGAATCGTGCAGAATAAGGAGGATTCGGCGATGATGGTGCTACAGACGAAAGACGGTGAAAATATTTCCTGGCTTTACCATAATATGGTCGAAGTGGATGAAGAGGGCAAACCCTATGTGGTCAGTACGGCATTGAATATGACCGATCGCCTGCGTCTTGAAAATGATCTGCGGCATACCAAACAGATCCTGGAACAGACCAATGCTGTCGCCCAAGTCGGCGGATGGGAGGTAAACCTTGCAGAAAATAAAGTCTACTGGTCCGATTCAACAAAATTAATTCATGGTGTTGATCCGCATTTTACACCTGATTTTGAACATGCTATTGGCTTTTATGAAGCGGATAGCCAAGTAGCACTGCGGCATATATTCGAAGAATCGGTCCGTAATAGAAAACCCTATGATACGGAACTTCGCCTGTTAAAACAGAATGGAGAAACAATCTGGGTCAGGGTAAAAGGAATCCCTGAATTTGAGAATGATGTCTGTAAGCGGGTATTTGGTATCATTCAGGATATTGATAAGAGTAAATCGCTGTATCTTGAATTAGAACGTAAAGAATCCATGTTGCGTGCGTTTGTAAATTACGTGCCCGCGTCCGTTGCGATGTTCGACCGTGATTTTAATTATGTGTCGCTGAGCAATCAATGGATTGAAGATTTTCATAAGGATGAAAATCAATTGCTCACCAAAAACCTGTTTGAACTTTTTCCGGATATTCCGGACCAGCGAAAGAAAATCTATCAAGATGCATTGCAGGGCATCCCCTATAAAAATATAGACGAAGTTATTCAGGTCGGCGGAATTGCCGAACCACAACACTTCAACTGGGAAGTACGGCCATGGCATCTGACAGATGGCACCATTGGGGGAATTATTATTTTCACGCAAAATATCACGGAATCTGTCCTAATAAATGAGGAGTTAAAACTTGCAAAAAATATGGCAGATCTGGCAAGCAAGGCCAAGTCTGAATTTTTGGCCAATATGAGTCACGAAATCCGGACGCCATTAAATGGTGTGATCGGATTCTCGGATTTGTTATTGAAAACTCCGCTGAATGATACGCAAATGCAGTATCTGGGCTATATTAATGAATCCGGCAACAGTTTATTGAACATTATCAACGACATTCTGGACTTTTCGAAGATCGAGTCCGGAAAATTGGAACTGTTTGTCGATAAGCATAATGTATACGATATCGCAAACCAAGTGATCAATGTCGTATTATACCAGGCGCAAAGAAAAGAGGTCGAATTGCTTTTGAATATTGAGCAAGGATTGCCGGCTTTTGTATGGGTTGACGAAGCACGCATTAAACAAGTCCTTATTAATTTATTGGGCAACGCGGTTAAGTTTACTGAGCAGGGGGAAATCGAGTTTAAAATAAGCAAGCTTCATCATGACAGCGACAAGCTAAGCCTGCGTTTTGAAGTACGTGATACGGGGATTGGAATTCCTGAAGAGAAACAGCAGCGTATTTTTGACGCTTTCACGCAGGAGGACAGTTCCGTCAGCAAACGATATGGTGGAACTGGGCTTGGACTGACCATCTCCAATAATTTATTAAAGTATATGGGGAGTAAGCTGAACTTGATCAGCCAATTGGGCAAAGGATCAAGGTTCTACTTTGATATTGAAGTTTCTTGTGAAGAAATGGAAAGCCAAGATGCCGATTTGCCATTAAATAGGGTGCTTGTGGTGGACGATAATGCCAACAATCGTATTATTCTGCAACACATGCTGGCTTATAAACAAGTTGAATCTGTCCTGGCCGAAAATGGTATGGAAGCATTGCAGCTGCTGATGAAGGGCGAACGCTTTGATGTGATCTTAATGGACTATCATATGCCTATTTTATCGGGCCTTGAAACCATTGAAAAGATTAAGGAGCTCTTTCGGAAACAAGGTGAGGGGATTCCGTTGATTGTATTGCATACATCTTCTGAAGAACATGAGGTAATTTCGGCATTTAGACAGGAGGAACGCTCGTTTTGCCTGCTGAAACCCATTAAATCGGATGAGTTGTATCAAACCTTGCGCAGGGCAATCCAACAGAATAAAGAAGAGTTGGGACAGGCGAAAGCAAACCTATCCTTGCCTACGGAATCCTATGGTAGGGGAATCCGGGTGCTACTGGCTGATGACAATGCGGTAAACATGGCGTTGAATGTAAGAATGATGGCCAGTATTATGCCCGATGCTATTTTAACAGAAGTGTCAAATGGGGCAGACGCAGTTCAGGCATGTGAGGAAGTAAATTTCGATCTTATCCTGCTGGATGTGCAGATGCCGGAAGTGGACGGTATCGAAGCAACAAAACAGATCCGTCAGATGAAACAATACCAAGATACGCCCATTATCGGTATCACTGCCGGCAATGTTTCGGGAGAAAAGGAACGCTGTTTAGAAGCTGGCATGTCTGACTTTTTAGCTAAACCTATTCGTCTGCAGGATTTGTTTAATGCCTTGCAGCAGGCAATGTTATCGGTGGAAGTTTCTGGCACACCAGAAATTGAAGCAGTTGATTTGGCTGCACATTTGGATGTGCGACGTCTGCATGAGCAGGCTGGCGATGATCCTGCATTTTTATCCTTTTTCCTCGATTTGGTTATCAAGGAAATTACATCCTCGAGAGCACAGATCACCGAAGCAAAAAGGGAAAATGATAGGAAGCGTATCAAGGAGCTTCTACACAAATTAAAGGGAACCTCTTCAACTGCCGGACTCATTAAACTGGCCCATTTAACGAACGAACTTGAAGCCAATATGTCATTTGATACCGATCTGTCAAAAGCCTTTGCCGTTATTGAAGAAGAAATGGAGATCGGATTGGATTTGATTACAAAAATTTTAAATAAATAGGAATATGTTGATTTTAATTGCCGAAGACGACGAGTTAATTTTGCGCACCGTAGAACACAAGTTAGTAAAGGAAGGACACGAGGTTGTCTTGACCAGAAATGGTCAGGAAGCTATTGAAAAAATTAAGGAATCAGATTTTGATCTGATTGTGACGGATATTATGATGCCATTTGCATCGGGAATTGAAATTCTTTCGGCGATCAAACGTCACGGAAAAAAAGTCCCTGTCATTGTGTTATCCAGCATGGGACAGGAGGAAGTGGTTGTGGATGCCTTTGACCTGGGCGCATCGGATTTTATGGTTAAACCATTTAGTCCAAACGAGCTGATCCTGAGAATAAAACGCTTAACAATTAAATAGACTGCGATGAGTTTCCATCATATTGTCCTACATGAGCTTATCCTGGCGATTGTTGTCGTCTTGATTCTGGTTCTGCTGCTGATTATTACGGTACTGGGCTATAGCTTTTATAGTTATAGAATCTTGCACAATCGACACAGCTGGAAACAGATCATTGAGTATAAGATTATGGAGCGGGTTGTGGGAAGCGATGGAAATGACGAGCAAGACCGCGAGTTCAGCCGGCATTTAAAGGAGCCTTCATTTCGAATACTTTTTTTGGAGATACTGGTAGATTCTGGCCGCAAATTTTCAGGAACAACCAAAAAAGCCATCAATAGGTTGTTTTATGATTTTAAATTGGAAGACGAAGCCTGGCGAAAGCTACGACAACGGAAAGCCTATCTCGTGGCTGGGGGTATACAGGAACTGGCTGAGATGAAGGTTGAAGCGGCAATTCCGGAGATAAAAGCTAAACTAAATGATGATCGTACCGTGGTGTATCAGGAAGCACAATATGCCATGGTGACTTTCCGGGGCTATGAAGGCCTGGAATTTCTGACACATTTTGATAAACCGCTATCAGACTGGCAGCAACTACGCTTATTGTCCTCAATTCATCATATACCTGAACTTTCGGATGTTCAGGCTTACACCTGGCTAAAGAGCACAAATGATTCGGTCGTTATATTTACCTTACGTCTTATCCGTAAGTTTAGGCTGATGGCATTTTATACGGCAGTATATGAGCTGCTTGATCATACTTCCACGTCTGTTCGTGTGCAGGCCATACGCACCATGCAGGCTATAGAAAATAGTGCGACGATCAGTCAATTTATTGCCTGCTTTGATCAACAGCCCATTGATGTACAGCTCGAAATTCTAAAATCCATGAAGGTGGCTAGGAGCAAGGAAAGTGAGGGCTTTCTGAAGGATCAATTGTGGAATAATGCCGCCGTATCGATTAAAATCCATGCGGCTGAGGTGCTCGTGGTTTTAGGAGAAGGACAATATTTACGCGAAATTTCGCAAAAGGCAGATACTTACGACGAACTTATACAAATTATTAAACACGCTTTGCAAGAGAAAAAATGTTAGAATTTTCCCATATCGTCTATGAAATTGTAGTTTGGCTATTTTTGCTTTATTCTGCCGCCGTATTTATTATCTATACATGGATAGGTTTATATGCCTATGGAGCCGTATTTCGCTATAAACATAAAAATGCATTTACCGATTATGGTATTATCGCTACTAATCCCAATGCACCTACCTTCAGTCTGATTGCACCGGCCTATAACGAAGGCATGACCATCATCGAGAATGTACGCTCTTTATTGTCCCTGTATTACCATAATTTGGAAATTATCATTGTGAATGATGGGAGCAAGGATGATTCCATGCAGAAATTAATTGCGGCTTATGAGCTCGAACCTTCTTCATTTTTCGTGCAGGGAAATATTGAAACCAAGGCGATCCGAGGAATCTATAAAAGTAAAAATCCAGCCTTTAAAAAACTTATCGTTGTCGATAAAGAGAATGGCGGTAAAGCGGATGCACTTAATGTTGGTGTTAATATTTCTGCCGGTGATTATATCGTCTGTATTGACGTGGATTGTATTCTGGAACAGGATGCGATCTTAAAATTGGCTAAGCCATTTTTGGAACAAACAGACAAACACGTTATTGCCTGTGGTGGCGTAATACGTTTGGCCAATAATTGCAATGTGGTGAATGGCTCTGTGACGGATGTCAATCTTCCGAAGTCCTGGTTGGGACGAACACAGGCTTTGGAATATATCCGTGCCTTTATTTTGGGTCGGATGGCTTGGTCCAGGGCTTCCGGATTGATCTTGATTTCTGGAGCCTTCGGGGCTTTTGATCGTCAGATCGTTTTGGCTTGCGGTGGTTATGACAGAAATACGGTGGGTGAGGATATGGAACTTGTTGTTCGTATGCGGCGTTATATGGAAGAGCAAAAGCAAGCCTATGAGGTCGTTAATATTCCGGATCCCCTATGCTGGACAGAAGTACCGGAGTCAAAAGAGGTCTTGCGCAAACAGCGCAACCGTTGGATGAGAGGTACCATGGAGACCTTATGGAAGCACCGCAAGCTGATGTTTAACCCCAAGTATGGTCGTTTTGGTATGATCAGTATGCCTTATTGGTTTTTATTTGAGTTTTTGGGCCCCATTGTCGAGTTTACGGGTTACATCGTTTTCGTGATCTTTTTTATTTTAGGAATTATTAACTGGCCCTTCTTCTTCGCCTTATTTGCGCTGGTCATTGCTTCTGGAATTTTATATTCCATCTATGCCATCCTGGTTGACCTCGTCAGTCATCAGGTTTATACAAAGAAACGAGACCTCTCCACCTTAATTGCAACCGCTGTTCTTGAACCGCTATATTTTCACCCCATTGTTGTTAAAGCCGGTGTACAGGGCGTGGTTGATTACTTTCGCAAGCAACATGGCTGGGGTGAGATGACAAGACAAGGCTTTCAGCAAAAAGAGGCGAATGAGTCTGTATGGACATACTTGGGCAAGCGGTTAATTTCGGCATTGCAGCGAATAGGTCCTGTTATGCTGGTTTTCTTTGTGCTGTATATGTTATCCATTGCGATAGAATGGTGGTGGTATGGCCGGCGTTTTGCCCAGCTTGCCGAAGCGGGGGCAGGGAAATACCTTGTTGGAGATAACCTGCTTTTTGCCTTTCAGGTATTGGGCTGTGTGGGTATCGGGTATTTATTGCTTCAGTTTTTAAGCAGCTTCTGGGCCAGGATCCTGTTGGTGCTGTCGTTTTCAGCTATTGTTGTCATCCAATTTATCCTGTTTTTGTATTTTGGAGAATCGAGAAATCTGCTCGGAGCAGATATGTTTTATTACAGTTCCGAAGAGATGAAGCAGATTTTGGAAGCCAGCGGCATGTTGAATTTTACAAATATTGCTTTGCTTTTAGTATTGATTGTGATTGCCTGGGTTCCCCTTTGGATGGCCAATAAACAGACTTTTAAAAAGGCTTATGTGGGCATTGCATGCTTGTCTTTGGGCTTTGGGGCCTGTTTTATTTCTTCGGCTTCGATTTTGGGAAATGCTTCGGCAAAAGACGAATTCGTGGCCAATGCAAGCCGCAGCAAATGGCGGTATTTTTTTGAATCCAACTTGTCAGATTATGTGGAGGAACATCCCGGAATGCTGGCTGCCCTGTATCAAGATGATGTGGATCCAAAGGAGCTGGATAGTAAATTTCCTTTTTTGAAAGCTGAAGATACCAAAGATTTTCTGGGAACTTATTTAAAAAAGACAGCAAAGGCGCCGAATTTGGTCATCCTTGTGATTGAAGGTTTAGGACATGCCTATAGTTCAGAAAATGGCTATATTGGCAACTTTACACCCTTTATAAGCACATTAAAAAAACAATCCTTGTATTGGGATAATAATATAAGTTCCTCCGGAAGGACATTTTCCGTATTGCCTACCCTAACCGGTTCATTGCCTTTCGCTGTGCATGGTTTCCTCGAACAGGATACATTGCCGGATCATTTTAACCTGTTCAATATTCTGAAGCACAATGGTTTCAATACGGGGTTTTTCTATGGTGGTCATTCTAATTTCGATTTCATGAAAAAATTCATGGACTATAATCAAATCGATAGACTCATTGACCAGGATGCTTTTGGTCCACCGTATAGAAAGTTACCGGAAAAAGGCGGGGAAAGTTGGGGATATGAAGATCAGGCCGTGTTTAGTAAATTGCTTGAAGTACAGAAAGTGCAGGAGAATCCTTATTTCCACGTCCTGCTGACACTGTCTACACACAATCCATTTTTGATTAATAACACAGCCCATTATGAGCAGTTATTTGATCAGCGAAAAGCATCCTCGGAGCTGTCGCCAACGCAAAAAAAGTGGGCCATGGAAAACCGGACGCAGCTTGTCTCCGTCTTAAATTTGGATGATGCCATGGAACAGTTTTTTAAGGAATATAGAGAAAGGCCCGATTTTGCAAATACCATTTTTGTGATCACAGGAGACCATGCCATGCCGGAGATACCTTTGCAAAGCAAAATCGACCGTTATCATGTGCCACTTTTGATTTATTCACCGCTCTTAAAAGAAGCAAAGACCTTCCACAACTTTGTGAGCCATTTTGACGTAGCCCCTTCGTTGCTGGCCTATTACAGAGAAAATTTTGCGCTAAAAACTCCAGCTCAGGTGACCTGGATCGGCCAGGGACTTGATAAAGGTGTGTCGGCGAAAGGAGAGGGGATTGCTATGATGCAGAGCAAAAATCAACTGGCTGACTTTGTACGCGGTAATTATCATCTATCTGAAGGGCAAGTATATCAGCTGGACGGAACCCTCAATGAGGATATTGCTTCGGATGCTGCAAAAGAAGAAATGTCCAAGCGCTTTGAACTGTTTAAGCGCAAGAACAAATTGTTTTTTACTCAAAAACGACTGCTACCGGACAGCGTTTACAGCAATTATTTTGGTTCCTTGAAAAAAGACTAAAATTTGCGGATATAACCCAGAATGATGTCCAATTGATTTCCCTTTTCTTTTGGTCTGAACTCTTGGTTATAATAGGTGCCAGAGATCGAAAATAGGTTACTTTGTTTGACCGAGAAATTGTACTCTGCACCCACTTTAAATGTTTTTAATTTGTACTGTGCGTTATCTAATAAATTGTTACGGTTTTCCTCGGGACTCAAACCTGTACCAGCGCTAAATCCGAAATAATCGTTTGCACCTTTGGTATAGTAACGTACTGTTCCGGTATAAGATTGGGAAATATTCTTCTCGCCGGGTGTGAGGTATGTTCTCAGATTGAACCAGAAGTTTTGATAGTACTTTCCGACAGAAGCCGTATACATCCAGATATTGTCGCTGAAATAGAGTTGCCGGTACCCAATTTCCCCTTCAAAACTATGCGGTAAGTTGGCGTATAAGGAGACACCTGTACGGTATTTGGCAAATATGCCCACATTATTGGAGTAAGCTGCTCCAACATAGAGATAAAACAGCTTGGACAGCCGTGGGTAAGCTTCCATTTCAAATTGTACACCGTTTTCCGCAAATTTATTCGCATAATTTGTTCTAAAAATCACAGATCCGATGGGAGTAGCACGTTTATAGCTCAGGCCAACGATGTGCCAGTTATTGTCAAACTGCTTGTCAAAATAGACGAAATTATAGGTTAGGCCAATGGCGTTTTTAGCGGTATATTCCTCAATGTTTTTGGCCAAAGACCGCGCTTCCGCATTTTTGGGGTCGATCTTGAGGAGTTGATGAACAGCATTTTCGGCGACCTCGTAGTGATTGGCGCTATAGTTGATCTTTGCTTTTAACAAAAGCAGATCCTGTGATTGCGGATGAAAACCCAGCCCTTTGTCGGTCAGCTGGCTGGCTTTCTCAGCCCGGTCGTTCCAGTACTCCAGCGCTGCATAGGCTAAAAAGAAGTCTTCATCTTTTGTGTCTTTCAGATCCAGTTCGTTAAAGAGTGTCCGGGCGGAGTCAATCTTGTCCGACCACGTGTAAAGGCGTCCGAGGAAAATGCTGATGTCTGTATAATCCGGTGCCTGTAGCAGTGCCTGTTTCGATAATCGAATGGCCTGCGGATAATCTTTTGAATCAAAGGCTACCTTACGCGCTTTGGCAAAGAGATCATCAGCAGTGATCTTTGTCTCTTGGGCAGTTGAAAATAAAGGTAATAAAGCGAGGGATAGTAACGGATAGATTACTTTTTTCATTCCAGATTGTATAGTTGACATTTTAGCTTGCTAATATATAAACTAAAATTAGAAAATATTGTTTGCCAATGCTTGTTTTAAAAATGAATTTTCATGATAAATAAGGAGCTCCCCGCCGGCAGGTGAGCTCGTTACGTCATATTTTAAAAAGAAAGCTTCAAAAAACGCCAATGAAGCGTATCTACAAGGGTCAATTGATTAGTGTCTACAGGCAGCTCTGCGGCCATTTTGAGTACCTGCATGGCCATCATACTCCCTATTATACCCGGTAAAGGACCCAGCACACCATTTTTATCACAGTTGGGCACCTGTTCGGGGGGAGGAACTGAGGGAAACAGGTCGAGGAGATGTTTACTGCCCTGATAATTAAATACGGCCAACTGTCCTTCAAATCTGTGTATACTTCCATAGACTAAAGGTTTATTAAGCTTTAGACAGGTCTCATTGAGCAGGTAACGTGTCTTAAAGTTGTCGCAGCAATCCACAATGATATCATAAGGTCGAAGAATTTCTGCTGCATTGTCAATATCGATTTTAACCTGTATGGGCCGGAAATCAATTGTACTGTTGTGCTGTTGCATAAAGTCAGCGGCGCTGCTGGTTTTGGTTTTATGGAGTTGCTTTTCGCCATGGATCACCTGCCTATTGAGGTTATGTAGTTCTACCCGGTCAAAATCGGCCAAAGCAAGCACGCCAATGCCAGCAGCTGCCAGATATTGCAATACGGGACTCCCCAGCCCGCCGGCTCCAACGATCAGTACTTTGGCATTCATGATTTTTCGTTGTCCCGAAACACCAATTTCCTCGATAAAGATTTGTCGGCTGTAGCGTTCGAAAATAAAATCCTCTTTCATTCATTTAGCGAATTAGTCCTGAATAAGTACTTTCCCAATCTTTCATCACAGGTGCGTATCCCATTTTTCGGATTTGATTTTTTATGGTTTCCATATCCCGCTCATCGCTGACCTCAAATTGCTCCAGGGCTTGCGGATCAACAACATACCCGCCGGGGTTTGTTTTGGAAGCTGCACTCATTGTTGTTACCCCGATAGGGATGATATGATCTCTAAAGCTTTCATTTTCCCGGGTAGAAATGGAAATCTCCAGGTTTTCATTCCATAACCGGTAAGCACAGATCAATTGCAGCAGATGTTTGTCCGAAAGATGAAAATTGGGAGTGACCGAACCAGCTGCTGGCCGCAGTCGCGGAAAGGAAATGGAGTACCGGGTCTGCCAGTAGTTTTTTTGTAAATAGGCGATGTGGGCCGCGGTAAGGAAGCTGTCCACACGCCAGTCTTCCAGTCCGAGTAACACCCCTAATCCGATTTTATGGATACCTGCCTGCCCGATGCGGTCCGGAGTGTCCAAACGGTAATCAAAATTCGATTTCTTGCCTTTGGGATGGTATGTCTTATATACTTCCCGATGATAGGTTTCCTGGTACACTAAAACTGCATATACACCCGCAGCCTGTAACAATTGATATTCCGTTAATTCAAGAGGTTGTACCTCGATGGATATTTGGGCGAAATGAGGTTTAAGCAGCTCAATCGCCCGAAGGAAATAATTAATTTCCACGGTCTTGTTTGCTTCACCGCTGACCAATAGTACATGATTGACCCCCATGGATTTGAGTGCCATCGCTTCCAGTAACAATTCAGTGTTGTTCAACGTTTTGCGGCGAATCTTGTTGTCCATGCTAAACCCGCAGTAAGTACAGATATTCTGACATTCATTGCTGAGGTAGAGTGGCGCGTAGAGTTGTATCGTCTTGCCAAAGCGCCGTTGTGTGATCTGCTGTGCCTTGACAGCCATTTGCTCCAGATAAGGTGTTGCGGCCGGTGAAATAAGGGCGATGAAATCGTCGAGTGTCAAATTATCCCGGTTTAATGCATGGCGGACATCCCGATCCGAGGTCCCATAAATCTTTGCTTGGACTTCTTCCCAGCGATATTGCGCGAGTAGCTCTTTAAAATCAGTCATGGTGTTGGATCAATCGAATAAAAATGAAGTTAGCGGACTTGAACTGACTGCCCGCGAAGTAATGGGGCCTAATCCTGCTTCATAAGCCTTGCGCCCGGCACTGACTGCTTGCTTAAATGCTGCGGCCATCTCTACCGGATTATTGGAAATGGCAATTGCCGTATTGACCAGCACGGCATCTGCACCGATTTCCATCGCTTTAGCAGCATCAGAGGGAGCTCCAATTCCGGCGTCAACGATTACGGGGACATTGCTTTCCTCGATAATGATTTCCAGAAAGTCTTGGGTACGAAGTCCTTTGTTGCTACCGATCGGTGCACCTAAGGGCATGACAACGGCAGTACCTGCGTTTTCCAGACGTTTACAAAGTACAGGGTCTGCATGAATATAAGGCATGACGACAAAGCCCAGTTTTGCCAGCTCCTCTGTCGCACGCAAAGTTTCAATCGGGTCAGGTAGCAGATAGCGGGGGTCGGGATGAATTTCTAGTTTTACCCAGTTTGTTTCCAGCGCTTCTCTGGCTAGTTGGGCCGCTAAAACCGCTTCCGCCGCTGTTCTGGCACCCGAAGTATTGGGAAGTAAGTCTATTTTTGTCAGGTCGAGTGCAGCCGTCAATTCGTCCTGCACGGCGAGCTGATCGATTCGTTTTAGTGCAACGGTAACGAGCTGCGAGCCGGAAGCCCTAACGGCCGCGCTCATTTCATCTAGATTGCCGAATTTGCCCGTCCCCATAAATAATCTGGATTCAAAGCTACGATTGGCTATGTGTAGTGTGCTCATGGTAAAAGATTTTTAATGGATGAAATAATATTTGGTGTCTGCGTGATCAATCCTGATACCGCTACACCATAAACTCCTGTCTCTGTTAAGCGTTGGATGTCTTCAAGGCTGCTGATCCCACCGATAGCGAAGATCGGAACAGGAGTAAGCTCCTGCCGGTGGATTTCCCGGATGATATGTTCATATCCGGCAATACCCAATAGCGGACTGAGCTTTTGTTTTGTATAAGTATGTTTATAAGGGCCGAGTCCGATGTAATCACATTTTTCAGCGATCCGCTGTTGCACATCTTCCAGGCTATTTGCTGTCCCGCCAATAATCTTTGCTGCTCCCAGCAACTGGCGAGCTTCTGCTATACCGCAATCCGTTAAGCCAAGGTGTACACCATCGACATCCAGCTCCTTTGCTAGCTGCACATGATCATTGATGATACATTTGGCTCCAAAGTGCTGGCAAACCTGTAGCACTTGCTGCGCAAGCAGCGAGAATGCAGATTCATCCGCTTGTTTCCATCGAATCTGAATCCATGTGGCACCTGCATCCAAAGCTTTTAAGATGTTATTCTTTTGGTCTGCCAAAGTCAGTCCCTGGGAGATATATTGTAGTTTTTCGAGCATAGCTGTTTGCATGTGATAAAATGTTGAATAGGGTCAGGATCTTGCCATAGGGCGCCCAATAAGGCGATCCCGTCTGCTCCTGCCTGGATGGGGAGTAGGCCGTTTGCGGCTGTTATCCCTCCCAGACCAATTAAGCGGACATCAAAATTGGACCGTAGTGGCAGCTGGTCCAATAGAGCATTGTCGCGGCCATAGCCTATTTTTGAGATGCTTGGAAATAAGGGACTTAAAAAAGCATAATTCCAGTGTGTGTCCAAGGCATTGAACTGACTGATATGGTGGACCGAAGTCGAACAGATGTTCCCGAAGTGATGCCGGTCGAACTGGCCGCTTTGCCGATGATGTTCATTGAAGTGAATTCTGCCGATTTGAAGTGCATCTGACAGCTGCGGATGGGAGTGGAGAACCAATCGATCGTGGTATGTGGCATCTATAGATGCCACATACCGGTACATCTGCTCATCTGTGAAATGATATTTTCGCAGATGTAGGAGATCGAGCCCCTGTTCAAAGAGATGATGTATGATGTCCATTTCCGAAGCAACTTCCTCCGCTGCTGTCAACGCAATGATCATAAGTAGATTTCCTTTCCTTGGGCGATGAATTCCTGTGATTTTTCCAACATGCCCTGTGCGGCGGTATCCCGGATTTCCTGTGTAATTTTCATGGAGCAGAATTTCGGTCCGCACATGGAGCAGAAATGGGCTACTTTGGCAGCATCTGCAGGTAAAGTTTCGTCGTGGTATTCACGGGCAGTGTCGGGATCCAATGACAAGTTGAACTGATCCTCCCATCGGAATTCAAATCTCGCTTTACTCAAGGCGTTGTCGCGATACTGTGCTCCAGGATGGCCTTTGGCCAGATCTGCAGCATGCGCAGCCAGTTTGTAAGTAATGACCCCATCTTTCACATCTTTTTTGTTGGGGAGTCCAAGGTGCTCTTTTGGTGTTACATAACAGAGCATGGCACAGCCATACCATCCAATCATTGCCGCTCCAATAGCCGAAGTGATGTGGTCATATCCCGGTGCGATATCAGTGGTCAGGGGGCCTAAGGTGTAAAATGGCGCCTCGTCACAACATTCCAGCTGCTTTTCCATGTTCTCTTTGATCAGCTGCATAGGAACGTGGCCCGGCCCTTCGATCATCACCTGTACATCATGTTTCCAGGCAATCTTTGTCAACTCACCCAGGGTTTCGAGTTCGGCAAACTGGGCAGCGTCATTGGCATCTGCAATGGCGCCCGGACGCAAGCCATCACCGAGCGAAAAAGCAACATCATACTGCTTCATGATCTGGCAGATCTCTTCAAAATGAGTATAAAGAAAGTTTTCCTGATGATGAAAAAGACACCATTTGGCCATAATGGATCCACCTCTTGATACGATACCGGTTACGCGCTTTGCTGTTAAATGAATGTAGCGCAGTAGGACACCGGCATGGATGGTGAAATAAGAGACACCCTGTTCAGCCTGTTCAATCAGCGTATCCCGAAATATTTCCCAGGTGAGATCTTCGGCAACCCCTTTCACTTTTTCGAGCGCCTGATAGATCGGGACAGTACCTATCGGCACGGGTGAATTGCGGATAATCCATTCGCGGGTTTCGTGGATATTTTTGCCTGTAGACAGATCCATGATCGTATCGGCGCCCCAGCGGCAGGCCCAGACTGCTTTTTCAACCTCTTCTTCAATGCTGGAGCTGACCGCACTATTGCCGATGTTGGCATTGATTTTTACCAGGAAATTACGGCCGATAATCATCGGCTCGCTTTCAGGATGATTGATATTGTTCGGAATAATTGCTCTGCCGGCAGCGATTTCCTCCCGGACAAACTCCGGTGTAATATATTTCCCGGCAGTTCGGGCGCCAAAGTTCTCGCCCGGATGCTGATGATCCATACCGGGGGTACTATCAGCCAGCTGTGCTATCCGTTGGTTTTCGCGAATGGCAACATATTCCATCTCAGGCGTAATGATACCTTTTCTGGCATAATGCAATTGTGTCACATTTTTTCCCTGCGCCGCAACCTTGGGTTTATGGCTGTAGGCAAATCGAAGCTCGTCCAGTGTTGTATCCGCCAGACGTTCCCGACCGTAAGTCGAGCTGATGCCTTCCAGCTGTTCCACATCCTTGCGGTCCAGGATCCATTGATCCCGAAGGCGGGGAAGCCCCTTGCGGATGTCAATTTCCTGCGTCCCGTCTGTGTAGGGACCTGAGGTATCGTATATGGTAATGGGCGGATTTACTTCGATCTGGCCATTGCTCAATTTGGTAGGGCTCAACGAAATTTGACGCATAGCCACTTGGATAGGATAAAGCGTTCCGGGGACAAAAACCTTGGTGGAATTTGGAAAAGCGGTCTGTGTGATTTTTTCTGATGTCATGTGCATGGGAATTAGGTATATTGATTTGAATATGTTCCATGGGGAGTTAACCACCTTGTGTAGCGGTAATAAGCAGGATCTGGTCGCTGGATTGCAGGTGGGTTTTGGACCAGTCGTCTTTGGGAATAACCTGGTTGTTGAGTGCTACAGCGACACCTTGTGTTTTACCGGAAAGCTCAACCTGTAAAAGATCGGCTAAAGAGTTGGGCGCGGGGTCGAAAAATCGGATGTGATGATTGATTGTAAGTTCCATTCCTTTTTATTTTTTTGGTAAAACTTTAGGAATGGCCACAACAAGATACAGTAATGTATCCGGAAGACAGCTTACTTTTCCCTACGCCAGTATGATCTGGATCAGGTTATAAGGGTAAAATCTCAGCCTGCACATGCAGACACCCCTAAAGTTGGAACTAATATAGGACTATTTTGATGAAAAATCCAAAACATCGTCATTAATTTTAAATACTTCCCAACAGGACAGTATAGTTTACAATGTTGAAAATAATTAATATATTCGTTTTTGGATCAACTAAAACAATTTAACACCTCTTGTTTTTCTGCTGAATCCATCCATGATCGTTCAGGATGTAAATTCAATTCTATTGTGGGAAAAGCAAGAAATCAACATGTATAAACCAACTATGCGGAAGACTTTACTGATGACGATGCTGTGCATGGGCACAGTCCTATATGCACAGCAGCGAAAAGAATGTGTACCCATTGCGCTTAGCTGTGAGCATCTCCAAAATCCATTGGGTGTAGATAGGCAAAATCCCCGTTTGAGCTGGCAACTGGCTGATAAACGGCAGGGCGCAAAGCAATTGGCTTATCAAATTATGGTGGACACAGATTCAATGGCATTGGTGAAGAATAAAGCCGGTAGCTGGAATAGTGGAAAGCAGTTAAATTCCGACATGTTGATCCATTATAAGGGACGGGCATTGAAACCGCAGACAAAATATTTTTGGAAAGTCCTGGTCTGGGATAAAAATGGACGGCCAAGCACGTCTTCCATTGCTTCATTCGAAACCGGTATGATGGGAGTGGAGCACTGGAAGGGAAAATGGATTAGCGATAACCACAATATCCATGAACAGCCTGCACCTTATTTCAGAAGAACTTTTAAAGCTGCCAAACCGATCAAGTCGGCTCGTGCTTACGTTGCTGTGGCGGGACTTTATGAACTATCGGTAAATGGCGAAAAAATCGGCGATCACAGGCTGGATCCGATGTATACCCGATTTGATAAACGTACTTTATATGTGGTGGAAGACGTCACCCGGCAACTTCAACAGGGTGACAATGTCCTCGCCGTTGTCTTGGGAAATGGCTGGTATAATCATCAGCCTCTGGCGGTATGGGATTTTGACAAAGCCCCCTGGCGTGACCGCCCGACATTTTGTTTGGACCTGCGCATTGTTTATCAGGATGGCAGTGAGGAAACCATAAGCTCGGATCAAAGCTGGAAAACTGCTGCAGGACCTATCCGCTACAACAATATCTATACGGGCGAGCATTATGATGCCCGTCTGGAGATGCCGGGATGGGATATGCCGACCTTTGACGACACGCAGTGGCATACTGTTCGGTATCGGACCCCACCCTCCACAAACATTGTCTCACAACAGACGGTACCCATACGCCTGGTCAGATCGTATGAACCGAAATCAATGAAAAAGATCAATGACAGTACCTATGTCTTTGATATGGGACAGAATATGGCTGGCCTGACAAAGATCAAGATGCAGGGGAAAGCCGGAACTGTGGTCAGGATCAAACACGGTGAACGATTGCATGCAAATGGACGCTTGGACCAGTCGAATATTGATGTTTATTATCGTGGGAATAAAGAACTGGAGCCCTTTCAAACTGATATTCTGACGCTGAGCGGTAGGAAGGAGGATGAATTTATGGCGAAATTTGGCTATAAAGGTTTCCGCTATGTCGAACTGAGCTGCAGTGAACCGGTAGTGTTGGACAAGTCGGCTGTTACGGCTTATTTTATGCATAGCGATGTGCGCCCAATTGGCCAGCTGAAAACCTCCTCTGCCCTGATCAATGGATTATGGGAAGCAACCAATAACGCCTACTTATCCAATTTGATGGGCTACCCCACGGACTGTCCGCAGCGGGAGAAAAATGGCTGGACAGGGGATGGTCACCTCGCCATTGAAACAGCTTATTATAATTTTGATGGCATCACGGTTTACGAGAAATGGATGGCCGACCATCGGGACGAGCAACAGGAAAACGGTGTGTTGCCGGATATCATTCCCACTGGGGGCTGGGGGTACGGTACGGCAAATGGCTTGGACTGGACAAGCACCATTGCTATTATTCCATGGCAGACCTATCTGTTTTACGGCGATGCAAGCTTATTGGCGGAATGTTATGACAATATCAAACGTTATGTGGATTACGTGGACGGAATCAGTCCCAGTGGACTGACTACCTTCGGTCGGGGGGATTGGGTACCGGTCAAATCGCAGTCTAATCTTGAACTTACCTCATCGGTGTACTTTTACGTCGATGCAACGATACTGGCTTCCGCTGCAAAGATGTTTGGAAAAACAGCCGACCAGCAGAAATATGAACAATTAGGCCAAAAGATCAAAGATGCCATCAACGCTAAATTTTTGGATACGGAAAAGGGGATTTACAGCACGGGAACACAGACCGAGCTAAGTGTACCTTTATATTGGGGCGTGGTACCAGAAGCGATGAAAGCCAAAGTCGCTGCCAACCTAAATAGCAAGGTAGAAGAGACCAATTTTCATCTGGATGTTGGGGTGCTGGGGGCGAAAGCACTCTTGAATGCATTGAAGGATAACGGCTATGACGAAACGGCCTATAAAGTCGCGGTACAGGATACCTATCCCTCCTGGGGATGGTGGATTGTCAATGGGGCGACCACCTTGCTCGAAAACTGGGATCTGAACGCCACGCGGGATATCTCTGATAACCACATGATGTTTGGTGAAATCGGAGGCTGGTTTTTTAAGTCCATTGGCGGCATTCTGCCGGATCCGGCGCAGGCTGGTTTTAAACATGTGCTATTAAAACCCATTTTTCCGAAGGAGCTCAAGGAGTCCTCTATTACTTATAATTCGCCCTACGGAAACATTGTGTCCAGCTGGAAATCGAACGGAGATAAGGTCGAATATCAGGTGGAGATACCGGCAAATGCCAGCGCAACCTTTTATCCGCCAGCAAATATCCGCAATGGTAAAGTAATCCAATTGGAGGCAGGGAAACATAACCTCAATTTGGAATTGAAATAATTGGCCTGGATCCGCTTTCGGTCCGCCTCTTGTTTGGCTATTGGCAAATATAATCGGCATTTGATACGAAGAAAAGGGGCGTGCTTAGGGAAGTAAGATATATAAACTTACGATTGTACTTAGTGGAATGGTTAAATTATCATAGCCATCTTTGCTCAGGGCTTCAGCGAATGTAGCCATGAGTGCAATCGTGGTTATTATAGTGAGTTCCTGAAAGTCGAGACTCGAATCATGAGCGTATTTCCAGATAAAAAAGGTCAGAACAATCGCACTGATAAAGAAAGCAATTGATCCTAACACAGTTTTTTTTGCGCCTAGAACCATATAAGGGCCTAGCGGCCACTTTTTGCCAGATAATGCGGCCATAGGATCACAGATGGCTAAGGTAGCCAAGGGGAGATAATAGAAAATGTTACGATCATCCAGATAGGTCTGAGTTACAAAGCAAAGATAGACTGCGGCTGGATAGGCTAGGCTACCTGCAGATTTCCGGTCAATAGCATGAATAGATTGCAATAAATTAAATTTTAGGGATAGGACCACAATCACTGCAAATACCCCGCAAAGAAATAATACTGACCAATGACTTGCAAGTAAAATAGGGAATAACAGTGAAATAATGCCCGTACCTATGTGTACGAGTTTTCTTGTGAATTCAACTCTAATCTTAAAGCGGTGGTATAAAATTTCAGAAAGGGCAAATAGAAGCAAAAATAGCATTGCCAATAGAAGCATATTTGATAAGTCGTTTTTCATGATCATATTTTTTATAAATAAACTAACCAATACATTGCTCCGGAGAACATAAAGCTATCGAAGCGATCCAATATTCCACCATGTCCCGGAATTAATCGACTATAGTCCTTAATTTGACATCTGCGCTTGTACCAGGAAGCTAAGAGATCTCCAATGAGCGCAAAAATGCAAATGAGCGCTGCTGTCCATACTGTTAATCCAATTGAAAAAGGGATGTAATGAAAAAGGAAAAGACTGGCCGATACTGCCAATATCAAACCTCCAATTAAACCTTCAAAAGTTTTGTTGGGACTAATCTTTGGGATAAGTTTTCGTTTTCCCACCAATTGACCACTAAGTTGGCTGAACCCGTCAAAGGTGACGACTATAAAGTAGACGAAACAAATACGCTCTGTTGGTATCTGATAGCAGAACTTAACGAATGCCAATAGGATAATGAGGTAAATAAATAAGATAAAATAGAAGAAAAAAACTGGTCGTTTGGAAAATGATTGGGCTTTAAAAATTTCATAAATACCGACTATGCCAATGCAAATAGCCAGGAGTTTTATTTGTTCAAAATAAATGGACGAGAACACCAAGCTTAGCACTAGAAAATAAACTCCGAGTTTTAACCAACGCGCTTTGGCTCGATCAGCTTGACTGTCCTTATTGAGATACAGTGTAACTAAAGCACCTATTCCAAAAAATAATAGCAATATATTCGCAATAAACAGATACATGGTCAACCTTCTTTTTGTTGTTGGATAAGGAATATGCTCTTCAAATTGGATTGCAGCTTTGGTAAGGTAATCACTAGAATTAATTCCTCCAGGTAAGCCAGATAGCTCACGATCAACATCAAATGAAAATAGATTGCATGAAATCCTAGTACGAAGTAGCTAAAGATAAATATGCCCTGTAAATAGCCAGTTATTTTATAAGACCATAAATGAAAGCTGGGGAACCGTTGGAATCGGATAAGTGCATATACTTGTGGAACGATCCATAAGACAATAAGAATCATAAATTGGATTTTATAAGTCGCTACGAAAGCTTTTTCCAGTGTTATCATTCCCATGAAGGCCATCAGGTATGTTCCTATGTCCGCAACCGAATCCAGTTTAGCTCCAAATTCTGTCTGAAGTTTAAATAGTCTGGCGATTAATCCGTCGAGTATGTCCGTTATAAGGTTTATAGACAATAATAATATAAAGAGATTCCTATTTTCAATTAATATGGCATAGCTAATAAAAGGTAATGCTAGTAGGCGGTAAATGGAAAGTGCATTTGGCACATTCCATCTATTTTCTTTTTTTGTTTCCATTTTTATATTGTTTTTTTTCTGCCGAATTTTTGATGTGCCTGCGTAAACTGGCCTGCTGACAGGGCCGCAGCAATAGATAGTTCGCCTGCAAGTACAAGGGCTGCGGCTATCTCGGCATATTTTATTGAGTTTCCTTCTCCGTAACAATCCATGATCTCCAAACATTCCTTTTGAGTAGGGAGATTTGTACCTCCGCCAACAGTCCCTATGATCAGGTTTGGTAAGGTGACGCTGGCATAGAGTGATCCATCTTTATTTAATTCCATTCTTGTGATGCCGGTAGCAGCTTCGGCTACACAGGCAACATCTTGGCCTGTAGCTAAAAATAGGGCTGCCAGTCCATTGGCATAGTGACCGTGCGCGCCTATGGCAGCGCTTTGGATGATCCCCATGGTGGAGCTACGCCAGTATCTATCCACAAGTTCGGCGGATGTTTTGAGTACTTCCGATACAATGCTGGCCGATAGTTCTATTTCTGCCGTTACTTTCTTACCTCTAACATTGTTGAAGGAATTTGCCGTAGCCTTTTTGTCGCCGGAACTGTTCCCCTCAATAAACCAGTGCGTAGGCTTAACTGGGCAGAGACTGACAATAAACCGACAGATAGCATCTGTACAGATGGTGACCATATTTTGTCCCGCCGCATCTGCGGTGAAATATTCAAATGAGATGGTCAGATGATTGCCTTCAATCTGGATTTTTGTGTCCGTTAATTTTGCAAAACGACTTGTTTTCTTAACGATATCCTGAAGACAGTCTTTCTCAGCAAGGAACCACGAAACGAAAAGGCTTAAATCATTTAGGTTTTCAAATTTGAATACGGGACTTCGCTGAACACCTTCTTTTAGACAGATCGATGTGATTCCTCCTGCCAGCAGGCAGGCCCTTGCTCCACGATGATAAGAAGCAACCAACGCCCCCTCACTGGTGGCCAATGGGACATAGTATGTGCCGTTGGCAGCAGTTCCATGGACTTTTAACGGACCGATAATCCCTGTTGGCACTTGACTCATACCAATGAAGTTCTCAATATTTCCATTTAGTAGCGATAGGTCGATTTTTGTATCGGTCAATGTAGGAAATTGCTGGTTCGTTTTTTCGCTTAGGTAGCACCGTAGTTGCTCCGTTCCTTTGGTGCTAATCTCCGACGAAAAAGGTAAAGCACATAAGTTTTCAGCTTGATCAACTGATTGCGGAGGTATTTTTAGCGATGTTTTCATATGCAGATTTTAATAAAATGACTTTTTGTTTTGTCTAACAAATTTATTGTGATAATCGCATTCTAAATTGTGGTAAACAATAAAAAATATTTTTATTTTTGTGATAATCGCAAAAGCCAATAGATCTATGTATCAAGAAAAGCTGATCCAGGAAATACAACGAAAAATAGATGCAACGAGGTCGGTCATCGAGGCTATAGCAAGTGCACTTGATATCAGCTACGATGCGGCACACCGGAGAATTTCGATGAAGAGTAAATTTTCAATAGAGGAGACAGTGCAGCTAGCGAATCACTTTTCACTTTCTTTGGATAAGATGTTTCAGAACAGTGATCATGTTTTAGTGAAAAGGACAACAGAAATTCAGTCATTCAATGATCTGTCAAATTACCTCGAAAATTCCTTTAGGTCTTTAACAGAATTTAAGCCTAATCTTGAGACGTTCCTGTATTATTCTGCCAAGGATATACCGATCTTCTATACGATAAATACAGGATTATTATCTCGTTTTAAGCGGTATGTTTGGCTTAATTTATTGAGCCCGGATGAGTTGGAGGTTTCTTTTGAGTCGTTTTTGTCAAAAACACCAATGGACAATAGGGGGCAAAAGCTGAACGATTATTATTCGTCCATCAGAGTGAAAGAGATCTGGAATGATACCACGATCAATAGTACACTACAGCAGATTATGTATTTTTCCCAAGCGGGTCTATTGACGGCTGACAATGGGAAGACCCTCTGTGACCAGATCAAGGAGTTGGTGTTTTCATTGGAAAAAAAATGTATCCCGAATAACGATCAGTATCAACTATATTACCACGAACTCTTGATCTTAAACAATAATGTTTTAGTTGGAAACAAAGACAGAAAGTCGCTATTTGTTCCCCATACGATGTTGGGGTATTTCATTACAAATGATAAAGACACTTGCCAACATGCTTCAAATTTTTATCAGCATCAGCTTAAAAATTCAAGGTTGTTAAATACGGCCGGAACGCGGGACAAGAAAATGTTTTTTAACAAGGTTTATCAAAAGATTGAGCTTTATAAAGCACGGGTAAGTTCGGATAATGAAATTTAAGGCGAAGGAGGGGAGCGTTGGAGAAAAAGCTATAAACAAGAAAAGCCCATCGACTGATGGGCTTTTCTTGTACCTAGGGCGGGAA
>NZ_DLJD01000061.1:0-24469 GCF_002484085.1 Sphingobacterium sp. UBA7625 | reverse complement strand
AAATTTGAGACAGCCTCTTTTTGCATGCTATTGGGCTTCGGAAAAAAGGGCCGACCGGAGGTCAAAAAATGAGCCACATTCTTTATCAGAATCATAAATCCCAACAGCAATTTCTTCCACTATTTTTTTAGTCGCTGATATCCGGCAGAAAAGGCCTGATTCGTATGGAAAAGTTTTGATGATCTAAATAAGACATTGAAATAAAAACCTGATATACAATTATATCCCCAGAACAAACCATTCATACAGCACATTAAACAGAGAAAAATGCAAAATAAGTTTTGTAAATCTGTTCAGAATTTCTACTTTTGTCGCGGAGAGTTGGCAGAGTGGTCGAATGCGGCGGTCTTGAAAACCGTTAACTGTCACAGGTTCGGGGGTTCGAATCCCTCACTCTCCGCAGAAAAAGCCTTTCAGAAATGAAAGGCTTTTTGCATGCTATCGGGCTTCGGAAAAAAACGCGGCGGGGTTTGAATACTATCGTCGATAAAAATTGTAAGGGGTGTGTAAGTAAAGACTGGTCGAGTTGTTTTCAATCAAAAAGCGTAGGTGTCCGATCTTTCCTCTCCAGATCAATAAGAATAGATTTGTTTTTCAGACCTCCAGCAAAACCAACAAGTTTACCGGATCCCCCAATGATCCGATGACAAGGTACAATAATAGATATCGGATTTTTATTCAATGCACCTCCGACTGCACGCACAGTTTTTATATCACCTAGCTGGCGCGCCAAATCTCCATAAGTTGTCGTGTGACCGTATGGAATAGCCAATAATGCATTCCAGACTTTAAGCTGAAAAGCTGTACCCTGCATATCCAGCGGCAGGTCAAAAATAGTACGTTTGCGATCAAAATACTCAAAAATTTGTTGCGCTGCAAGCAATAATATTTGAGCATCATCATCTCTATGCGGTATTGATAGCTTTGTACGGGTATAATCTTCTCCTTCCCACAATACAGCAATAAGACCACGAATGGTAGCTACAAGCCTTATTTTCCCTAAAGGTGATGCAATATCCGTATAGACAAGTCCATTATCCTGTTCCATATTTTTTGTTACCAAGTTACTCATCTTTTTTATTCCTTTTCCGACAAAGGAAACATTGCTTCTCTTTTTTATAATGCCATTCCTATCTGACCTTAATCCTATCTTACTTCTATAAGAAGTAAGATAAAATGAATTTCGTTATAAAAAAAATATGGAATTCGCGCACTCTAAACATCATATCTATGAGAATGAACAATAGTTGTTACCTAAATAATAAAGATCATGGCAGAATTAAACCAAAAAACACAAGAAAGCGGAAAGAAAAAAATTAGAAGCCGTAAAATGGCTCCAAAGGTGGATCTGACGGCGATGGTAGATCTTGCCTTCCTTCTGATTACCTTTTTCATGCTGACCACAACCCTAAACAAACCTGCGGCAATGGATATTGCCATGCCAGACAAAACAAAAGCCGATGTGGATAGCCCGGTCTTTATTGATGAAAACCGGACAGCAACCCTGATCCTTGGCGATGGAAAATTTATGTGGTATCATGGTGACTTTAAGAAACCTATTGCTTCATCTGAAAAACCAGCCGATATAGAAAAGACATTGGCACAGGTGGTCGCACAGCTCAAAGGGAAGATCAGTACCATGCCCAATACGAAAGATATGATTGTCCTGATCAAACCTAGCAAAGAAGCACGGACGAAAGATGTCATCCGAACGATTGATGAGCTCAAACGTCAGAACATTTCCCGTTATGTCATCGGTAAAACTCAAGACGAAGAGGAAAAGCAACTATTGGCATCCATTCAATAAAGGCTACCAGCGATCAAAAGTTTACATCGGCAACAATAACCAGTCTGAGCATTCTTTGCCTTTTGAAGCAGAATTGCAGGCAGATGGACAATAATAAATTATCTTTTGTCCAGGTTTTGCCAATAACGTTCCGCATACTCTTTTACTTCCGCGGGCAAAGAAGCATAATTATCCGAGTACGTCGTTTTTTCGTACCCGTCCTCCGCCTCTGCTCGCATACGATAAAATTGTCCTTTGTATAAAACCAGCGCAATACAGCTCAACTGCTTTTCGACATTATCCTTCGGATGTCTGGAATAAATAAACACCGCATCCAATTTTCCGTCTTTGTCTGCATCAAAAAAAGCTTTTCGGGATTCCCAGACGGAAGTAATAATACCATCTTCCTGAATAGTTTCTTCCACTATTGGCACCCACATACCATCGATTCGTTGAAATTGTTGCGCATACAGTTTATCCGGATCTGCTCCACGTTCCTCTTTTGAAAAAATGATATAATTATCTTCCTTTGCGGTCTGAATACGCTCAACCTGCAACACCCGTTTGCCTTTAAACGGAAAGCCCGAAGATTGAAAGTTTTCTTTATTGACCGTAATATCGGTAATCTGTGCCTGCGCGACGGAGCACCCCAGCAGCAGGACAAAAAAAGTGTATTTTCCCATCTGTTTTTTCCCTAAATGTGCATTCAAATTACTCACAATAAAAGAAAAATCCAATATTTTTAACAGGCTTCTTTACATCAGCCTGATTCATTTCTCCATTATTCTACTTAAATTTAACTTATTATATACCGTGGGGCAGCTACAGTTAAGTAGTATCCACTTCACAAAACTATACACGTATTCCCATGAAGCAGGATATTCAGTCCATTGCGGACATCAAAATATTAGTCGATCAGTTTTACGGCACTGTCCGTCAGGATAGTCTTCTTGGACCAATTTTTCAGGAACGCATCCAAGACAGATGGGCCCAACACCTGGAAAAGATGTATCGCTTTTGGCAGACTATCCTCTTGGATGAACATACCTACTTCGGCAGCCCATTTCCACCTCATATTCCTCTTCCGATCGAAGCAAAGCATTTCGACCACTGGCTTCTGTTATTTGAAGCGACTGTGGACCGTCTGTACAAGGGCGAAAAAGCCGAAGAAGCCAAATGGCGTGCACAAAAGATGGCGCAAATGTTCCAGTTTAAAAAAGAATATTTCAATACCAATCCTAAAAAGAAACCTTTATTATAAAAAAAGTCTTCGCAATATTTAGGTTTTCCCCCACCATAAAATATTTAAAATCAACAAAATAAATCACAAAATAGATTTTTAACACTTTTTAATTCTACACAATGTAGAATATATTCTATATTTGTAGTATGAATAAATTATCAGCGACCGAGGAACAATTGATGGGGTATATCTGGGACATGAAAAAGGCCTTTATGAAGGATCTTATGGAAGCCTATCCTGAACCCAAACCTGCTCCGACAACAATTGCAACGTTATTAAAGCGAATGACTGAAAAAGGCGCCATATCTTATGTGCTATATGGTAATTCAAGAGAGTACTACCCTTTGTTTGACAAGGACAGTTATTATCTCGCGCACGTCAATGATATCGTTGAAACGTATTTTGATAATTCGGCTTTAAAATTTGCTTCTTTTTTCACCAAACAATCGCAGTTGAACAGGGAGCAACTGGAAGAGCTGAAAAAAATAATTGATTCGGAAATTAAAAACAAAGCGACATGATTATCTATTTGGGAAAATTGATCGCCTGTTCAGGCTTACTGTATCTTGTATACATCTTTCTTTTGCAACGGCAAAAGCTCCTGGTGTTTAATCGGTTTTATTTGCTTGCCATTATACCGATTGCCCTTTTTGCTCCGCTGGTACAAACTGCCCTGCCATCTTTTATTCCTGATTTCTTTCATTTTGGTACCGATCAGGCTTCTGTGCTACCTGAAACTATGGAGCCAGCCGTCGCACCGGCGCTAGTAGATCGACAGGAACCGATAATGGACACGAATACATCCATTGTTCTGATCTATCTGTTGATTGCGACGCTGCTACTGGTCAAACATATCCTGAATTATAGCAAGTTCACCTCTTACATTGGTAGCGGATCTGTTACGGCGATTCCCTCTGTTTATACTATCCAAGGCCTTAAAACGCCTTTCTCATTCTTCAGACGTATATATGTTCCCCATGAAGCCTTTACCCGGGGAGAGATTGATTCTTCCATTATTGCACATGAACAGGCACATGTAAATCAACGGCATTCCATCGACGTGATGGCCATGCAGTTTATCCGTGTCATATTATGGTTCAACCCCTTCGTCTATCTGATCGATAAAGCTATTCGACAAAACCACGAGTACTTGGCAGATGATGCTGTTGTACAGGTTTATGAACGCACGAATTACCAACATCTGATCATCCAGTGGAGCATGTCTTCACCCGATATAAACGCATTACCGGCCAGTAATTTTAATTTTTTAACAACAAAAAAACGATTAATTATGTTACAGAAAAGAACAACCGGCGGTAAGCTCCTGCTGATGCCTGCGCTTACCCTATTGCTGACAGCAGCAATTAGTCTACTGTTCTCGACACATGTCGAAGCACAGAAAACAACTCCGGCCAAAACAGAAAAGACCGCGCCCGCCAAACCAACAGTAGCACCCCCTGCGGCTAAACAGCCCGGTGCTCCTAAAGCCGAAGAAATGCGGCCCAAACCACCTAAAAGAGAAATGGCACCGCCAATGAAGCCCAAGAAAAACGCCGCTTCCAAAAAAGAAGAATCAGCATATGCTCCAGCTAAAATAGAAGAAGTATATGTGGAAAGCAGCAATACAAACGGAAATGCAAAGTTTCAGGAACCTATGCGGATCAAGTTAAGCGGCACTGCGGATATGAGCGCCACTACTTCATTGAATTCAAATGTTCAAGTGAATGATCCCAATGCCGTAGTAACGGTAAAAACAGGAACTGCACCTTCTGAATCAGCAAAGGTAACAGAAATAAGGTCGGCAGAACCAAATACGATAACAAAAGTAAACGTGCGTTCCGCTAGCACCATCGTCTCAGAAGCTAAAGAAAACAACGGAACGCAAGCCGCTAGAATTGTACTTAAAGGCCAACCCGCAAAGGAGAACGCCACAGAGTCCGATAAAAAAAATGCGCCGGTTCTTAAGGAGGTCAGAATCCAGTATCGAGGTGAAATACCTAAAAATCCCCCCTTGTCCAAGTAATCAAAACTTAGATCAGGTAGCATAAAACTTCCTTTTCAAAAGACAAAAAATAACCGGAGGAACGATCTTTCCTCCGGTTTTCCAATCAGCCCAGCATGCATATGTGAAAATCGCTAAATCAAATATGCTGTATTATATCCCAACAGTTTATTGCATACGTACCGCCTGAATCACCTTCGGTGTGGATGTTAGGTAGTTCCTTAGTCCGCTGGCATACTGCTCTATCTTTGTATTCAAAGCATCGATATACTTCTTTTTTGCACCGCTGTCACCGTCGAGTTTTAACATCCAGTTGATTTTGGCACCACGATCCCCGCCTACCGACACATTAGGTTTAACAGCAGGAGAAACAGCCAAGATAATTGCTTTTTCAAAGCACTTACTGGCTGATCTGCAAGTCATAAGTGGGTCTCTGATCGTAAAACATTTCTTCGGGAGCTGATCAGAAAAAGATTGCCGGTAATCGGCTATCACAAAGAGCTGCATAAACTCCTCGTTCATGCGGCTCAAGTATTTATAGATTATTAGGAATATAAATGACGGTTGAAATTTACAATTACCCCGAGAAAAAATAAAAAACTTTTTTACTACCTTAGATTGATAAAATAAACAAGAAAAACCAGCTTGTTTCATTCACTATAGGAATACAGATATGAAATCGTATGCACTTGTTTTAGCGGCAGGCCTGCTCCCGTTTGTGGCATTAAGCCAAAAGATGGTCGCCCCCGGAAGCCCTGATATCAACACTAAATATATAAAGCCAGAGAAATCGCTTTATACCGTATATTATGTCAAAGATAATAACTGGGACAAGCAGGGATCATTGGTCTATGATATCACATCTACAGGCAATCAATTGACCTTAAAAAATTCCTACACACCCAAGGACAATTCCTGGATCAATGTCAGGACAAGTGTTGTGGATCCCCAAACATTAAAATCCATCAGCTATGCCAGTGATGGCAAAAAAACAAAATTAAATCTCAGCTTTGGCGAGACCATCACCGGTAATTATTATTCCAAAGAAACTAAAAAAGATAAAAAACTGAGTTTGCGTCCTACCGAGCCATTTATTGATTTTAATTGGACGGATCTAATGATTGGGACGCTTCCGCTGGATGTAGGCTATAAAGCTCGGATCCCACAATTCTATTATAATGACGAATCCAGTACACAGGTTGAATACTATACTATCAAGGAGGTCAAAAGTTATAGCTATGGTTCACCGAAAACCGGCAAGCATGATACCTGGCTGATCACCTTATTGGAAGAAAACACAGGTGCAATTTACAATTATGTGGTAGACAAGAAAGACCGGCGGCTTTGGCAGCGGGAGATGTCCATGGGCAACGGCAAATGGGAAATCACGGTCAATGAGGAACTGGACTATCAGCCCATCAAAAATCGGTTCGACAAGGAACTGGCTATCCGACAGATCTCCAACGGCAATAGCGTCATCATCGGGACCGCTTATGCGCGCTCAAGTTCAGGTAAAAGATTAGGCGGTCTTGTCAATACGGCGAAAAAACAATATGCGCCAAAAGGAACCGAGATTATGCTTTTTCCAAATTCAGCATACTACGAAGAATGGCTTGAGGTCAATAAGAAAATCCGTAAACAGAAAAAAGTTGCCGAGGTTCCACTGGATCCAGATTTTGGACACGCTATCAAGCGCACCAAGGTGTATGATGATGAAGGACACTTTGAATTTGCAGAGCTAATGCCGGGCAACTATATTATTATGACCAGCTTTGACTTTACCAATTCGTACAACTATTCGTATGTATCCGGTTATACCAATTATTACAATTATTGGGGATATACCGGTTCCACGACAAATTATGGAACCGGAAGATCATCTTATACCGATAAAGCGACTATCGAAAAACGGATCAGCATTGATAAAGACGGCGAAAAGAAAGAAGTGAATTTAAAGGAAATGTAGAAAAAATAAAGACATATTTATTTCTTTTGATTTTTCTTCATCAGTCGATCAAAGCTAAATGGAAAATCCCGATAGCTCCCTAAGAGAAAACAGGCACTTGCCCCTACCCAAACCGAATAGTTAAACGTGACTTTGATCCCAAAAGACAGTGTCATCGTCAACGCGAAAACAGTTAATAGAATCCCTGAAGACAGCGCTGCGAAACGTGTCCGATAACCGATCAATAGCAACAGGGCCAAAACGACCTCGAGTATGGTCGCTCCGATAGCGAGCAGACTTCCTATTGAGGCAGGCGCAAAAAAATTGAGCTGATCGGAATAAGCGACAAAATTGGCCCAATTTCCCCAGGAAGCATTCGCCGTACCCGGGGCTCCCCAAAAACCCAAACGATCCGCCACAGCAGATAAAAAGGCTGTGGCCACAGCTAAGCGCACAAAAAATTGACTATACATCATTCTAAATTTTTAAGATCAAATATAAGGCAACAATATCCAGATTAACTTAAACCAGTTTAAGAAATCAAGTGACCGACAACAATAAGGCCGCTAGCACTTTAAATACTGAACGGCCTTATAACATCAATTAATACGAATAAGAATTTATATGGTGCACACCTCCATTAAACCGTGATACACCATTTAAACGACAATCGAATTGCCGAATAGTCCCAATAAAAAGTGAAAACATATATATTTTCCTTAAGCCAGAACAGCCGTTTTTTCCATACAGGCTTTCATCCGTTGATAAGTACGTTCAATATCATGATCCAAGCCAATAGAAAAACGGATCAGTCCGTCGGAGATTCCCATGCTCACCCGTTCCGCTTCAGGAATTTCAGATGACGTCGAACTGCCTGAACAGGAAAATAGCGTTTTATAGAAGCCAAGGCTTACGGCCAAATAGCCAAGGTTCTCCTTTTGCATGAGCTCCATGAGCGCGTTGGCACGATCTGTCGTTCCGGCGTCCAAGGTCAATATTCCGCCGAAACCGTACTCTGCATGCATGATGTTTTTCATGAGCTCATGATGCTTATGAGAGGGCAATCCGGGATAGGAAACTTTCAGTCCATCCTTTTCAAAGCGTTCGGCCAGGTAATGTGCATTATAACTATGTTGCTTTATGCGGATATGGAGTGTACGGAGATTTTTCAGGATGCTGGCCGAGCGGAGACTGTCCATCGTCGGACCAAGCAACATGCAGGCACCGGAATTGACATTTTTTGTTTCGTTGATAAACTCTTGTGTACCACAATAGACACCACCGACAGTATCGCTGCTACCATTGATAAATTTCGTCAGGCTATGGATCACGACATCTGCACCTAACAGGCCCGGTGAGACGGACAGCGGCGAAAAGGTATTGTCTACAACAAGTTTGAGCTTATATTTCTTGCAGATGGCAGAAAGCCTTCTTAAATCAGCTACCTCCAGTAAGGGATTGCTGACGCTTTCACAATAAATTATTTTTGTCCCGGGACGTATCGCAGCTTCGATCGCTTCAAAATTACCAATATCAACAAAACTCGTTTCGATATGGAATGGCGGTAAAAAATTTTTCAGGAAAGCGTAGGTACCACCGTAGATGGTTCGACTGGAAATAATATGGTCACCACTTTTACAGAGTTGCAAAAGTACTGTTGTTATCGCTCCCATTCCCGAAGCCGTTACATTGGCAGCAGCCGTATTTTCCAGCTTGGCCAGCGCCTGCGCAAGGTATAGATTCATCGGCGATGAATGCCGCGAATATAGGTAACAACCATCTGCATTGCCCTCAAAGGTATCAAACATGGTTTTAGCGGACAGAAAGGTATAGGTCGAGCTATCCGAAATCGAAGGATTTACACCGCCGAACTCTCCAAAATATTGCAAATCCTGTATTTCATTTGCTGCATTAAAATCTTCCATCTTTATATAATTTGATTTTTAAATCTTCCTAATTTTTTATATATAAAATTGGGTTATTTTACATTTTATTACAACACTTTATCAGTATATTAGATTATAAATCTAATATACTGATAAATTTTAGAAAATATATCTATAACAACTACATACAACTGCTTTAAACCAAAAAATAATCTATGCACTTCGACGAAACTGATAAAAAATTACTCCAACTTCTGCAGGAAGACGCCAAACAGACCACCAAAGAGCTTGCTCATAAGCTCGGATTATCCGTAACGGCTGCTTATGAACGTGTACGTAAACTTGAAAATACCGGAGTGATCTCTAAATATGTCGCTTTACTTGATAAACAAAAGATCGCAAAAGATTTTATGGTGCTCTGTCATGTCAAGCTCACACAGCATAAAAAAGAATATATACAGCAGTTTGAAAGGGAGGTAATGGATTTGCAGGAAGTCACCGAATGCTTCCATGTCAGTGGCGACTACGATTATATTTTAAAGATCTGTGTTCGGGATATGGAAGATTATCGACATTTTATGTTGGCCAAGTTAACCTCCCTACAGCACATAGCAAGCACCCACAGCTCTTTTATGATCGCAGAGGTAAAGAATACCATGACTATTCTTATTTAGCCCCTGCCTAACAAGAATAGCTTATTAGACCAGAACACCATTTTTCGAAGCAATTGGATCAGGTAGATTTTCCTCACCTGTCATCTGCAATAAATCGATTTCTATCGTTCGGCAGATGGACAACATCGGAATATCAAACATCAGTCCGCCAAAAGGATTTTCAGTATAATCCCCCACCAGTTCCATCACAATATAGATCCAGCCAATGACCACACAAAAAGGAATACTAGTCCAGATTCCCCAGTGGCCCAGTTTAGCAAATTCATTGACCAGCCCCAAAGGCATTAACATGATCAGAATAACATTAAAAACAAATGCCGTGCTGGCAAACTGCCTTGGCGAGGGGAACTTTTTGATCCGTTCGGCCTGGCCCTGAAAATCATAAAACTGATTGAGGCAGGTCTGCAATTGCATCTGATTGAAATCCGAGATAAGCCCATCGTTTTTTAAATCATTGACATCCTTTGCCTGTTGGGAGTTCAGATAAGTTGCAAAGTTTTTATAGACCGACTGTAACGCATATTCTTCTCTCGAAAGATATTTATTCAAGAATATTGGGGTCCGGCTATAATCCGGAAAACCGGCTTTGATCAGCCGATGTCGCTTGACATTCAGGGCACCGATATGCTTCTTCAGACTGATGTGTTCCCATTCGGTCGGAACGAGCAGTTGCTCGCGAAATTGGTACAACCAGGCAATATGGCGATAGGTTAATTTCTTTCTGATTTCTTCCAGATACTGCTGATCGCCCTGTCCGGTATTAAAGGCATAAAGCATGGATACAAATGAGCGGCTGGAGTTGACAATCCCGCCCCATATCTTTCGGGCCTCCCATAATCTATCATAAGCCTGGTTATTTTTAAACCCCACATAAAATGCTTCTGCTGTACCAATCAGCGCCAAGGGAAGCCAAGGAATAATCATCCATTCCCATTGAAAGAAATAATAGACGAGGGTAACAAGAGAACACCAAGCCGTCAGCCAGATTAAATGGACACCAGCAAGATTAAAGATCTGTTTGTAATTAAAATACTTTGTTGTAATCATAAAAGCATCCGGTTTTAACGTTCCCGCCCCAGCAATGTCTGGTATGAGAAACAAATTTATCCACAGCTGAATGTACCATTTAAATTTCTACAGTCCAATATCACCTATCATTTTATTTCAAAATCCATCTATTATAGATCACCTTATTGTAGTTACTGTTTTTGCTGGCAAAACGCGTAAAAAATCATCCCCTGTCTATTGTATCTATCTCAAAAAAAAGAATAGACCGAAGTATTAAGTCGCTGATGCTAGTAGAAAAAGTGACATAGTCGTAATCTAAAATTGAATGCCTCCTAAAATTATCGGTCCATCAGTTAGATCAAAAAACCTTGTTTTTCAAATTGCTTTACCAATTTTTCAGCATCTTTTTCAGCCACACTTTCTTCTACCTCGTAATTATCTAATAAAACTGCAGTGACACTTTCAACATTAAATTCCTTTCCTTGCAGTTCTAGCCAGATCTGCACAGCAGTCTCATTAAAAGTATAAACCTTGGATGCATCCAATTGATCTTGCCCGGGATAGACTAAGATATGGTCATCGCCCAATTTGCGTAATTGTAAATCTCCTCTAAGTTTCATCTGGCTATTCCTCTGTTTATTTCTATGACATTCAAACAATTCATTTGGTTTGTCCTATTACGAAAAAGTATATACATTATACAATAGGTCCGAACGGCAGCCTCTTCTCTACTGCGGCTTGTTATCAAAAATACAAAAGACACTCGAAAAAATAACTAAAAAACTCAACAGAGATAAAGAAAAATAACTAAGGAGTTTAAAAAAACGGGCGTATAACAGCTAATACGATTACGTATCGCTTTACAATATAACACCAGTTCCGCTTTTCTCGCCTTAACTTCCTTGCAACTGCTCGTAAGTAAATAGCTGCGGATAGCTTTTGGGCAGTTCATAACGCCAGTTATGCATCGGGAAATTGTCATTCCGGATCTTGCCATCGGGATCCATTAGAATATACCGAGGTATGCCGTTAAATTTAAATAACTCCCGCAACGCCAGATACTCATCCGGCGAAACGATATAGCTTTCGAACATGTGGTTTTTGACCACATAATCGTTATAGAAATTCATATCAGGGGTACCGCTACTGTCCGTCACAAAAACAAATACCAGGTTGGGATTATCCTTTAGTTTTAGGCGTTTTTCTTTCAACGCCTCAATCCCAGCACGGCAGGGCCCACAGGATTCTGACCAGAAGTCAACAAGGACGACCTTACCACGGTATTTATCGGTCAGTTTTTTAAATACAGCCGCAGATGCCGTCTGTGGCAAAATGTAACCTCCCATGGATTTTTTCACTCTTTCGTTCAACGCCAGGGCTTCTTTTTTCAAGTCCTTATTGGTCAGGACCTTCAAAAGGTCATTTGAAATCTCCGTCATCTGTACCGTGTCTTTTGCATTTGACATCCTGAATTTCAATGTCCGGAGTTTTGCTGCTTCAGTAACCAGCGTACCGGCTATAGGTCCATTCATTTTTCGATTTAAGGAGTCCAATGCCTGGTAGAAGTTTAATTTCCGCTGGCTGTTCATTAAGCTATAAAGGCTGGTGGTAGGAAACAACGGTGAGTACTCAAAGCGGTTGATAAGTGTCGAGAACTCCCGCGGGACAAATAAGGCAGGATCATTTAGGTCCAGGCGTTTTATAAAATCAAAGTAATCTTCCGGAAGGAGGGATTTAAGGTAGGGATTTAGGCTGTCACTTTTTGAAATCCCTTGGCGATACATCTGGAGATCCATCAGCTGCGCGGCGTAATTGACATCCACATCACTTCGGATCAAATGCTTTACCTTAGGGGTATAGGTAGCTCTCTTCAGACGGTCATTTACATCCTGCCGGACGGAATCCCATGTAGCGATAACTCCCTCTTTGGTCTGCTGTGTCGGTCTTTCCTTCAACAGCTGTTGAATATGATCATAAAATTTCCTCCGGTTGCTTTCCCATTTAAAATCCGCAAGCTGTTGATTTTCCGGAGCAAGCGGTCCACCGTACCGCAACAGCTCCAATTGGCCGCCCGGCGAAGCTTTCAATGTCATAGCCAAGGTATGGCCGGGTTCGATATAATAATAGTAATTACGCCCATTGATGGATAGATAAGACATTTCCGGATTGACCGCCAGGTAACTGCTCTCAAAACGGCCATCGGGATATATCCGAATTGTGGCCGGATAGTCTTCTCTGGTCAATTGATTGCCGCAATAGATAATGCCGCTATTAAAACCGAGCTTTGGGCTATAGCCTTCAATAAAACCGATGATACGGACAGAATCTGATCCGAAAAAATTTTTATCATAGTTTTTAAGCACGGTTTTGACCTTCGCCGCAGCAAGTTTCTGTTTCATCCAGCCCCTAGGATCAACAGTTCCTGTTTGTTTTGATACGGTTTGAGCTGAAGCAAACGAAAAACTCAGAAAAATAAAAAAGGCGATAATTGGCAATTTCATAATTTTTAGCTTTTAATCCCTTTAAGTTAAGCATTTTACATCAAATAAAGTATAGATTTCAAAAAACTAATCCCTATGTTTAGTTAAGAATGATTGTACATTTTTAGTCAAGAATAACTTTACTCGGCCCGAAACCGACTTAAACAGAAAAAAGAGGCTTTCCAAAGCCTCTTTTTATTTCTATTCAACTATTGATCTTGCAGCATATCATATGTTATAATTGCAAAGCCAATTTCTGCTGTTGCTGGTTTCTTACAACAACAACTTTAGGCTGATCTGCATGGATCAGCTTCTTAATAGCCTGCTGTAAGTCGGTTAATTTTTCAATTTTCTCGCCCTGGTAATCCAGGATCACATCATTGGCACGTAGTCCGCTTTTGTAAAGTGTGCTCTTTTCATCCAGCTGGAGAACCAATACGCCAGCGATGGATTGAAGTCCAGCCGCGGACTGTTCGCCCAAAGTTTCAACAGATTTAAACTGTCCCCCTTTCCATCCCCATTTCAGGCCCTGTTCTTTCGCTCCTGACCGGATCAACTGTGGTATTTCAGGGCTTGCAGCAAGGGATTTCAGCCTTTTGTCCTTGACGCCAAAATGTAGCATGTCAAAATTTTTGAAGCCATTTCCTTTCCAGTCTTTCAACCGAAAATCGCCCTGAATCGCATCAACAAAATTCAACGGAACAACACGTCCGTGTTTTTCCACTCCCTTGGTCTGATCTTTTAGCAAGTCTTCCTTTCTTGTGTAAATATTATGGTCCACCTCATCCCCCCAGTATTTAACCTGAATATCCTGATGGCTATGCATCACCAGATTATCACGAAAGATGTCATGGCTGTCCTTAAACCACACATGTGGGTGGAAACCATTGTTGATCATGACATTGTTATATACTTTGCGGTAAAAGCCCTCCCGCAATTTTAATCCGCCGCTTAAACAAAGGTTATTGTAGATTTCGTAGTTGGAAGATCCATCATCGAGGTCAATATCCCAGCCGTGGTCGCAACGAAAGCGGTTGTCGTGAATTTTTGTTGTTCTGACCGCATCCAGTAAAATTAAGTTGGGATGGGCTGCTGTCATCTGATCCATTTCTTTACGGTCGGGATGCCAAAAACGGTCACGTCCCCAAGAATTAAAAGCACCATGATCACTGGTCTCCAACACCGTATTGAAGACGTCGTTGTAGGCGATCTCATGCCCGCCCCAGGTGCCATCACCGACATTGATACCCGCACGGGGCACATTATAAATCGTGTTGTGCAGGATCCGCAAGGACTCTGCCATGGAAACCTGTACACCGGCAACCTGCTTTTCAATCAGACCGATCGTATGAATCATATTGTCACTGGCCTCGCAGTCCATCGGGTAGTTATTGGTTTTAGGACCTCTGAGAGTGTCTATCTGACTGAGCGGAACAAATTTTTCATAACGGAATGCGGGTGAGCGTACAGCTTCGGGGTCACCTACAAAATTGATACCTCCGGCACCGATCTGCTCAATCCGGTTGCCGCTGATCTTTACGCCGCGATTGTAATTGCTCACAAAGACAGCATTCCCGCCCAATTCGACAAAATCATTGGCACGAAGGGTGCAATTTTCAGCGCCCTCAATCTTTACCGCTCCCTGCCGGTAGATAGTCCAGTCGCTGCGCAACAGTGGTTCCGAAGTTTTCATAAAGGTAGGTGCCGTATGCGTAAAACATAAGCCACTGATTTCAATATCGTGTACCGGACCGGAAGCGGAACCCGAAATAGTGATTAAACTTTCAAGTTGGGGAGCCACAAACTTAAGCTGATTGGGATCCTTACCATGGGATGGCATGTAATATAGTGTCGCTGTAGCCTCATCCAGATACCATTCCTGGGCAGTGTCAAGTTCTTCAAAAATATTCTCGACAAAGCGATAGGTTTCGTGCATTTTGCTTGGGCGGTTATTTTGCTCTCCACCTTCAAGCATAACTTTTGACGAGTCCTCTTTTCCTGTGATACGGTAGTGGAACCCACCCCAACGGCCTGCGTGCAGCGCATGCACAATACCCCCGGTCGGGTTTTTCCAGGTCGCGATACGTGCTGGACTCAGTGCATCTGACGCATAGCCCTGAAAGGGTAATATGGAGGCATCATAATTGGGATACCGTGCCCGAACCAAATGTTTTTCATTGGCATAGAGACTCTGGAAACTCACTCCAGCAGGAACTTTAGCTTTCCAGATCCCTTTATCGCCCTGTTCCCATTTTAGATCAAGGGTTCTGCCCCCACTGAGGATGACCTGCTTTCCATCGGCGGCTTTAATCCTTAAGGGCTGTCTCTTACTACCGGAGTGATTTGCCAAGAGCTGTATCGGTTTGTCGAGGTAATACGTTCCGCCGTTAAAAATAATTTCGATGCCAGAATCGGCCTTTCCCTTTTTATATTTTTCTGCGGCACGGAGAGCTGCATCAGCTGTGGCAAAAGGCTTTGCCGATGTCCCCGTATTCTGGTCACTGCCTTTTGGACTGATATAAATGCGCCTGACAGTGCTCGACTGCTGTGCCTGTGCGGCGGGTATAGCCAAGCAGCTCATTCCAATAAAAAATAGCCCCGCAACTTGGCTCGATTGTATTTTCATCATATTAGTATTTCATGTTGGTTATTTTTCTGATCAATTTAGTTTTTATCATTCAGTTTCCTTGTATTAAAGATGCCTTTAATACAAGAATTTATTCCTAAAAATCCGTTTATTTTGGCAGTTTGTTTTTTAGCTGTTGTCCAAAAAAGCCGATCGCCTCTCATATACATCTATTAAGCGCTTATTAAACTATAATCTAACTATCAAATATTCGATTCGCGGTGTGTTACTTCTATTTTACTGTCTCTTCATGCAATTCCAAACTAACAAGCTTCCCAATCATAGTCTAATCAGTATGTAATACTCCATACTTGAACTAAATATCGTAAATCTGTATGGAAAGATATTTATATTTACCTAAAGATGTAAAAACAATCAACCAAAAATTATGAGCTTAAAAACATTGAACCATATCTGGCAGACACAGGAGTATTGGTGGAGCCATATTTCGGAACGCAATGATTTTGATTTTGAAAAAACCTTCAGTAAAAAAGTGGATATTTTCAGCGCCATTACTGAGAGTGCGCAAAAAATTCAGGATTATGTAGAAGGTCTTTCGGAAGAAGATTTAGAAAAAAATGTCAAAGTTAAATCACCTTGGTTCCAATGTGATTTTTCAGCGTATGAATATATTCAGCATCTGATGATCCACCGAACTTATCCCCCCGGACAGATCGTCACCATTGGCCGAAATATCGGAATAACAAACGCACCAATGACAGATTACAATTTTTGGAATATCTATAAGGACCAAAAATAAAGAAAGAGGTTACCGCGATGGAAAAAATCACAAGTAAAGTCCGTGTCAGAGAAATCCTGGAGCAGGCTAAGCTGGGCTGGAAACAGCAGGGACCGGACGCCCTTCTCATAGCTATACAAGTGGGACTTGTAAAAAAGAAAGTGAGTTTTCCGCTTCTGGAATATGCCGCAAAGGAAATAGCAATGTGGATACCCGAAAATGAACAGACCGTTTTTACGGATGCACTGAGCGCTACCGATGAAATGGGAAGTTATGTCATAGCGGGGATGATCTTACAACTACAGCTCCCCATACATCTGGAGCAGTCGATCCAGAAAGCATGCAGGTATATGATAAAAGGAGACCAATGGTATGTCTGTGACATCATAGGTGAACGTGTACTTGGACATGCTCTCCTTACTTTTCCAGAAAAAACAATCCCATTATTGGAGCAGCTTACCAAAGATCCGAATAAATGGGTTGTCCGCTCGGTCGGTGTCGCCACACATTATGCCGTAAAGAAAGGCCTGGCACCGAAATTTGCTGAAGCCATGTTCAAACTGATGCTGTCATTATCCGGTGCAACAGATTTCCATATCAAAAAGGGAATCGGTTGGGGTGCTAAAACCATTGCCAAATTCCACCCTACAATCATAGCGCGTCACATGGACAGGATTGAATCTTTAGAAACCAGACAGTGGTTTCGAACAAAAATTACCATAGGTCTGAATCGGAACAAGGCAGCTACATCATTATAGATAGCATTGGGAAAGTCTGGTAAATAGACAATCGAATGGAACCTCTTAAAGGACTGATGAAATTGGATCAGAGAAAAAGATCCTGACCTGTAAAAACAGCCGCTGGTTTAGGAATTGTCGTGGCAAAATGAGACAGTTAGAAGAACATGTGCATCCTCAAAAGTGGTCCAACAGCTAAAGGGGCCGCCCGGGAATAGAATATCTGAAACGATACCGCGGAAAAATAAGTACGAAATTATAAAAGAATAGGGCTAACCGAATCTGCTCGGTAGCCCTATTCTTTTTCAGCCAGCAGCGCTATATTTGGCTAGTTTTTTTTCATGGTTCCTGTTTCTCTCAAATTGATATGCCAACTGAAAGCCTCCTCCAGTAAATGTGGCGTGTGCCCACCTCTTTCGCAGGCGCGATTGTAATAATCCAATAGTTGTGCTTTGTAATCCGGATGTACGCAATTTTCAATAATAACTTTCGCACGTTCACGAGGAGCCAGCCCGCGCAGATCAGCCAAACCGTAATCTGTCACCAAGATATCAACATCATGCTCCGTATGATCTACATGGGATACCATCGGGACTATATGAGAAATCGCATCGCCTTTGGAAGCCGCCTGTGTGACGAAGATACTTAAGTAAGCATTCCGGGCGAAATCTCCGGAGCCACCTATACCATTCATGATGTTGGTACCTGAAGTATGGGTGGAGTTTACATTGCCGTATATATCAAATTCTATCGCTGTATTAATCGCAATGATACCCAAACGTTTGATCAATCCCGGTGTATTGGAGATGTTCTGAGGGCGTAACACGATCTTGTCCCGGTATTTGTCCAAATGATCGAATACACGGGAGTAACATTCTTCTGATACGGTAATGGAAGAGGCTGACGCAAAATCCAGTTTACCCGCATCAATTAAGTCAAAGGTACTATCCTGTAATACCTCCGAAAACATCGTTAAATTATGAAATTTACTATGGATAAAGCCTGTAAGTACCGCATTAGCCACTTTTCCAATTCCCGCCTGCAGCGGCATCAGACTCTCGGACAGATGCCCAAGTTCAACTTCATTCTCAAAAAAAGCCAATATATGCTTTGCTATTGCTGTTGTTTTGTCATCTGGCTCAGCAATATCGGCCGGACTATCTAATTCATTTGTAAACACGATACCCACAATCTTGCCGGGATCCAATGGGATTGTCTTTCGACCGATTTTATTTTCAGGCGCTACAATAGGGATAACATTACGACGCGGATAGTCTTCAGCCTGGTAGATATCATGTATTCCTTTAATAGTGGTCCGAATAGCCGTATTAACTTCCAGAATAACCTGTTTAGCCAATGCAGCAAAGGTTGCCGAATTACCTACGGAGGTTGTTGGAACGATACTGCCATCTGATTCGATCGCAGCGACTTCCAAAACGGCAATATCAACTTGCGGCAGATTCTTATTGTGCAACAGTTCAGCAGTCTCGCTTAAATGCTGGTCAATAAAAAGCACATCCCCAGCATTGATCTTATTGCGGAGGGTACGATCTACCTGAAATGGCATCCGTTTGGACAGGGCTCCGGCCTCAGCCAATTTACCGTCTGTACCATGACCTAAGGAAGCACCCGTAATCAACGTTATTTTCAAAGGATCCTCTTTGGCCCTTTCCGCCAAAGCCGGTAATACAGCTTTACTATCGCCTGCTTTGGTAAAACCGCTTGACCCAACGACCATACCATCCTGAAATAATTTTGCAGCTTCGGCAGCTGTAATAACCTTATCGTGTAAGCTCTGAATTTTTATCCTTTCGTAAGCCATATCCTTATAATTTTATTTATGTACGCTATTCATGTAAACTTAAGAAATTGGAACCTATTTACATCCGCTATTTTAAAAGATATTAGACCCTGGTGTACATTTCTCAAACAAACAATTTTAGTGTTTTTTTCTAGCGTGAATTTATTACCATTCGACACAAAATTATTCAATGGAGACGAAACAAAAGTAAACAACTGTATATCAGTAAAATAAATTAAAATATAGTTCTAATTATTTTATAAAAAAAAGAGCCACACTTCATATGGGACTGATTTTCAATAAATTAAAAACAATAAATTTAAATCACGGTAAGTAAATACTAACTCTCCGGTGTTTTATTTGCAATTTTAATGTAAGCATACACTCACTTTACGCGCAACAAGGTCAGGTCTAGTAAAAAAGTCTTACCTTTGCAGCGTAGTTTTATAGGAAAAAATGAACACAAAAGATACAACGAGCGATGCAAAATATGTCAACCGCTATTACATGACGGAGGTCGACTCATTTGAAGATAGCATTTATTGTCACCATGCCATCATAGCGGAGAACCATATCACTGAGCACTGTCATGATAAAGATCAATTTTTATACACCGAGGGTGGTGTCGTTTTTATCAAAACGGATGAAAAGTCATATTTTTTGCCAGCTCGGCACTACCTGTGGATTCCTGCGGGTGTAAAGCATAGTATCCATCCGAGTACCCCGGAGGTTGTGATGCGTAATCTATATTTTCCAAAAACGAACAGCGATACTGCATTCTACAGTAAAATGGGGATCTATCCGGTAAACGATCTGCTGATTGAATTGATTATGTTTACCAACCGTTGGAATGGCAATATATTTCCCGTCGAGGAACCAAAATATAGCTTAGCAACTGCATTTAAGCTTATCCTCCCTGAGTTGTCCTTGCACGAACTCCCACTGGCATTGCCCTATCCAAGCCACCAAAAATTAAAAGATATCGTTACTTATCTGGAGGAAAATATTGAAGAAAATGTGAGTTTTAAAAAACTTGCGAGCCTATTTAATATCAGCGAACGTACATTGGCCAGATTGTTTCAGAAGGAATTAAACATGTCTTTTATTCAATATTATACGATCCTCAGAATGCTAACTGCCCTTAAATTGTTACTGGATGAAAAACTCAGTGTCAATGAGGTCGCATTGAAAGTCGGTTATAACAGTTTACCTACATTTAGCAATACATTCAATAAGGTCGTAGGTATTCGCCCCAGCGAGTATGTCAAACAAAAAGAATTGCTTATTTAAAAATGTTTACCTAAATTAGGTCAATAAACCTAATTCAGGATGAAATTCAAACATATTATCTATGGTGCTGGAATTTTATTACTCAGTACTTCCTTATTTGGCAATTCTCAAGACAAAAAACCCAAGCCCATTCAATTGTTCAATGGGAAAGATTTAAAAAATTGGACTCCTAAAATCCGAAACCACAAGGTTGGAGATAACTATAAAAACACATTCCGTGTCGAAGATGGTTTATTGAAAGTCAGATATGATGGCTACGATAATTTCAATTTTCAATATGGCCATCTATTCTACGATAAAGAATTTTCCGCTTATTTATTACGTGTCACTTATCGTTTTGTAGGCGAGCAGGCTCCCGGTGGTGAAGGCTGGGCCTGGCGCAATAGCGGTGCCATGCTACATGGACAAGATCCCAAGACGATGGGCGTAGACCAGGATTTTCCCATATCTATCGAAGGTCAGCTCTTGGGTGGTAATGGCAAGGACGAACGCACAACAAGCAATCTGTGTACACCGGGGACGAATGTCGTCATCGATAACAAACTCTTTACGCCGCACTGTGTCAGCTCGACATCAAAAACTTATGCTGGCGATCAATGGGTAACGGCTGATTTCCTCGTATTGGGAGATTCACTTGTACAGCATATCCTTGAAGACAAAGTGGTATTACAATATACCAAGCCTCAAATAGGAGGTGGCAGTGTAACAGACTTTGACCCTGCCGTAAAAAAAGATGGGCAGCTATTGAAAAAAGGAAGCATCTCACTTCAGAGCGAGAGTCATCCGATCGATTTCAAAAAGGTGGAACTATATGATCTGGAACCTTACATGAAAGATCCCAATAAATTGAAAAAAGTCATCGCTGAGTTATTGCCCAATCTAAAACAATAATTCTGCGCCAATAACATAAAATAAAAAAAGCATCAATACTGATGCTTTTTTTATTACTATTCGCCTGGAAAGAGAAATCCAAAGTATATAACATAAAGAAAAGGGATACAGCGAGCTGTACCCCTCAATATCTATACATAAAGCTTACGCTAAACCGTTAACGAATTTAGTTAACTTAGATTTGTTGTTAGAAGCTTTTTTCTTGTGGATCACATTTTTCTTTGCCAAACGATCAAGCATAGAAATTACGCGTGGTAACAATGTTTTTGCTTCCTCTGCAGAAGTTGTATGACGTAATTTTTTGATTGCGTTACGCGTAGTTTTTGCTTGGTAACGGTTTCTTAAACGTTTAGTAGCGTTTGCTCTAATTCTTTTGATCGCTGATTTATGATTTGCCATTTTTTTTAGCTAATTTTTATTCAATTTTTTCTTGTAATTCGGACTGCAAAAATAACACCTTATTTTCAATATTCAAAATCTATTTTGTTTTTTAGGTTTAGTATATTTGCGGCATGCAAAAATTATCGATGGATGAACTTCAACGTACAGATGTTGAATCGTTTAAAAAACAAGAAAAAACGCCTATCGCAATCATTTTGGACAATGTTCGTAGTATGCACAATGTAGGTTCTGCCTTCCGTACAGCGGACGGATTTGCTATTGAAAAAATATACTTATGTGGCATTACCGGAACGCCACCACACCGAGAAATTGAAAAAACGGCTTTGGGAGCAACGCAATCTGTATCTTGGGAATACCACAAAGAAACGAGCGATGTCGTAGCGAAGCTAAAAATGGAAGGTTATACCATCATTGCCATTGAACAAGCCGATGATAGTGTGATGTTACATCAATTTGAACCAAAGTCCGATAAAAAATATGCTTTAATTTTTGGAAATGAGGTCAATGGTGTCGATGAAGAGGTGATGGAAAAGATCGATACTTGTATTGAAATCCCTCAATATGGTACCAAGCATTCACTTAACGTATCTGTCGCAATTGGCATTATCCTTTGGGATTTTATCCAAAAACGCAATCTGAACTAAAAATTTATCAATAAAGGTCATATTCCTATCCACATTGCTTCCATTTTAGAAAGCAAAATAGTAGATTTGTGTGCAAAATTTAAAGAAGAAATGAGTGTATTAGTTAATAAAGATTCAAAAGTAATCGTTCAAGGTTTCACTGGAAACGAAGGTACTTACCATGCGACTCAAATGATTGAGTACGGAACAAATGTAGTTGGTGGTGTGACTCCCGGTAAAGGTGGTCAACAACACTTAGACCGTCCTGTATTCAACACTGTTCAAGATGCAGTAGACGCTACAGGAGCTAATGTTTCTATTATCTTTGTACCTCCAGCATTTGCTGCAGATGCAATCATGGAAGCTGCCGCTGCGGGTATCGAAGTGATTGTATGTATTACTGAGGGTATCCCTACGAAAGACATGATCCAGGTAAAATCTTACCTGAGCGACAAAAAATCTCGTTTAATCGGTCCAAACTGCCCTGGTATCATCACTGCAGGTGAAGCTAAAATCGGTATTATGCCAGGATTTATCTTCAAAAAAGGTAACGTAGGTGTTGTTTCTAAATCAGGAACTTTAACTTATGAAGCGGTAGATCAAACTGTAAAAGCTGGATTAGGAATCACGACAGCTATCGGAATCGGTGGTGACCCCATCATCGGCACAACAACTAAAGAAGCTGTTGAATTATTAATGAACGACCCAGAAACTGAAGCTATCATCATGATCGGTGAGATCGGCGGTGGAATGGAAGCTGAAGCTGCACGTTGGATCAAAGAACATGGCACTAAGCCTGTTGTAGGATTTATCGCTGGTCAAACAGCGCCTCCGGGACGTCGTATGGGCCACGCTGGTGCAATCGTTGGTGGTGCGGATGACACTGCTGCTGCAAAAATGAAAATCATGCGTGAGTGTGGTATCCGTGTAGTTGAATCTCCAGCTGAAATCGGAAAAGCAATCGCAGAAGAGTTGGCTAAATAATTAGTCAGTTAAGCATATAAAAATAAAGGGGATNNATCCCCTTTATTTTTATATGCTCAACCATGCAACTCCACAACATGCGCTGCGAGCTCCCCTAGGCTTATAGATTTTTCATGCGGACGCCAATCTAATTTTTCATCTGGTATCCGATCCAAAATACGTTTGGTATTTTTTGTTTCATGATCCAATTCGATCAAATAGCTTTTTTTGATACTCATATAAATATATTATTTCATTAATTGAAAATCCTTCAATACAGTAACCCCATAAGGAGATCCCACCGCTTGATGTGCAGCTTCACGTGCAATCTGTCCTTCAATATAGGTCACTTTGAGTGGCAAAAACGTATTATTGACAACATTTTCTTTAAATAGTGCCTCGTACCAGGTACAAGCCGCGACAAAACGTCCATAATCCAAGTTAAGATGATAACCATCCCTTGTGAATTGATCGCCTAGATAGCTTGACCGTGCATTTTGTATAGCTGTCCCCGAAGGTACCAATACATTAAAATTCCCCCAATTAAAGACTTCCTGAGAGGTGTTTACGATAGCCGTATACATCGCACTCTGATTACGATTATACCGGACAAAACCTTCATGCGATGAACCATTCTGATAGGCCCAGGTTTGATGTAATATATAGTTTGTTTCCGGATACTTTACATGTTTTGTGACGTACTCATATAAAAGTGGTAGATCCTTTGCATAGGATTCATAATCTCCCGACAGCGGGCTTGCTTGCTGGAAACTGATGTAATCCCAGGCTTCGTCAATCAAAGCCTCTGAAAGCCGTTCGTTTGTCTTCTCGGACATATGGCCTTCCAGATTGATCTTCCTGTAGCGATAAGCAGGTTTATCCTCTTTTGCATTGTTTACATGCAGGCTTAATGGCGCACCGCCAATATAGAGGTTACCAATTACGATCTTTTTCTTTCCCGCTTTGGCCAATTCATAAAGGTTTTGCTCGATCGCGTCCTCGGAAAAGCTGTTTCCAATGGCCAGTATACGCAAAACACCATCATCCAAGGATTGTTCTTGTGCATTTAATCTCCTGCCACTAAGAAAAAATAGTAATAAAATACTAAGTAAGAATATCTGTTTCGCTTTCATCATAAATTGCTTTGCTATAACGACTAAATTAGAGAATATCTCGTAGAATTACAATGATAACGCAAGAAAGGCAAGTTTTCTCCGGACAGGGTGCTTATCAACAGCACTTGGGCCATGGTTTACCCGGCCCGACACTTCTTCATAGAGAACATCGGCCGGAAGCATAGTATCGGCAAAGGGAGAGATAAAAGAACCGGGGGACAAATAAAAGATCTTCCGGAAAGGAGATATGACCTAAAC
>NZ_DLJD01000018.1:121064-159548 GCF_002484085.1 Sphingobacterium sp. UBA7625 | reverse complement strand
AGCTTGTTGGATTGTTAATAGTGAACATTTTGAAATAAAATTTGTATAATAACATAATTATTGCTAACTTTTTTCTGTATTTTTTATTTTATTACATATTTATATAATATTGTTTTTATAATTATTAAAATGATAGCTTTTTCAAATGGATACCAAAAGTAAATGTACGGTTGTCTACGCAGATGATGCGCTGATTCATCATGTGTTGATGCGAGCTATGGCTCAATCTCATTTATTGGATTTGGTTTATTGTGCTTCCAATGGTAGGGATTTAATCGACTACCTCGATGAAAACGAGCACGAACTTCCTGAAATATGTATATTAGATCTGCATATGCCTGTATTAAACGGGATAGAAACGGCAAAAATCATACGGGAGCGGTTTCCCGCTATTCGAATATTTGGGCTGACATCAAGTAGTGATGAGAATGAACGGATGGAATTGTTGGACGCTGGCGCAGAAGAGATTTTTTCGAAAGAGCAGATACCGCTATTAATGAAGCAACTTGCTCCCAAAGCATAGAAAAATAGTTATAAAGAAAAAGCCTAACATCCGTTAGGCTTTTTCTTTATTTTCTAAAGCATCCTTAAATTTTAAAAGTCTAATCCAGGATGGACATTTGCTTAGATCTTTTTTCCATAATCCAACATNNCAACATGGATAAAACTTGTGCTCAAGAAACGTTGTACGTCGAAGACCTGCATATCTTGCTGTATTTCTAACGATTCGGGCAAGTCTTTGGATTGAAAATATTGTTGTAATTCTTCTGGAGTCATACCACAAAAATAGCGTTTTAAATCCTTATCTCCAACCTCCTCCGAGTGCCCGGTACAGATCCACAAATGCATCTAAATGCTGTTGCCTTAACTCGACCAGATCGAGGTCACTGTTTAAGGCATTGCTTTGCGCTGTAATCACCTCTAAATATGTGGCGTAACCACTTTTAAAGAGTAAACCCGCATTTTTGACGGCAAGATGTGCATTATCGACTCTTTCTTTGGCCAAAGACAATTGCTCCCGTTGCTTGTCGACCGTGACCACAGCATTAGAGACTTCGGCTACAGCTTCCACGACCTTTTGTTGCAATTGGATTTCGGCTTTATCACGTTCCAATTTAGCGACCTCATACTGTGTTTTCAAGGTTTTGTTTTTGAAAATAGGTGTGGTCAAATTCCCGGTTATTCCACCGAGCAATGCCCCTGGTATATTGAACCAATTTTTGGGGAGCATACTATTTACGCCTAATACGCCGCCCACGGTCAATGAAGGATAACGCATGGCCTGTTGGATATTGGCATTCGCATTGGCTGCCATCAATTGAAATTCAGATGATCGGATATCTGGTCTATTGCGCACAATTTCGATCGGGGAACCGAGGGAGATGTCTTTGCTTTCCGCGAAGAGATGCTCGTAAGAAGTACCTCTTTTGATGCTGTCGGGTAATTTTCCAGTAAGTGTCTGAAGCGCATTTTCCTGGATGACAATTTCCTTTTCGATTTCGGGAACAAGGGATGCCGCCAATAGGCGCTGTGATTGTGTTTGTTGGATCGCCAAGGCGGTGATCTCACCCGCTTCATATTGGAGCTTGATCATACGCAGTGTACTATCGTTTAACTGAACGTTGCGTTTGGCAACCTCGATCTTGGCATCGAGCATCAAGAGATTGAAGTAACCTTTTGCGACAGCAGTTATGATAGAGGTCTGTATGGCATTTTTTGCCTCCTGTGTATCCAAATACTCGGCTAATAGCTGCTCCTGTTTGCTACCTATTTTCTTCCAGATATCTATTTCCCAGCTAAAACTAATATCGGAACCAAACATAGATTGATACACGAACATATTTTGCGGTGCTGTTTCACCTTTGCGATCATAATATTTGGTCAGGGGACCACTACCAAAGTCTTTCGATCGCCAGGTACGGTTTCCATTGGCAATTGTCGCATTTACACTCGGCAGATAATTGGCTTTGTTCTGCGCCAAAACTCGGGTTGAAATCTGCAGGTTGAGCAATGCTGTCTTCATCTCAAAATTATTCGCTAAGGCAGAATCAATCAATAGTTTCAAGGTAGGATCGTGAAAGAAGGATTTCCAATGGATCAGTCCCATACTGGAGGTGTCTCCGAAGTAATCCAACGTATCGCCACGAAAGTTTTCGGGAAGTTTGAGTTTGGGCTGAACATAATCTTTGCCGATCTTACAGGCATTCATCAGGCCTAAGAGACCAATGATGATCGATATTCCCGAAAGGTATTTTTTTATGTTTTTCATTATTCTTCCTCTTCTTTAGCTAGTTTATCATGTAGTTTTTCATCCAGGCTTTTGAATACGACAAAGAGTACAGGGATGATAAAGATGCCGAAGGCTACACCAAAGAGCATGCCGCCGGCGGCGCTGAAACTGATCGAATGGTTACCGATCGCCGACGGGCCAACCGTCCACATCAGGGGTACTAGGCCAGCAACAAAGGCTAAACTGGTCATCAAGATTGGCCGTAACCTCAGTTTGGAGCCGTTAATGGCAGCTTCGACGATACTTTTACCATTTTTGCGTTCCTGAACGGCAAATTCAACAATGAGGATTGCGTTTTTAGCCAGCAGACCGATCAGCATGATCAAACCAACCTGTACATAGATGTTATTCTGTAAGCCGACAAGATTGATCACTGAAAAAACACCGATCAGGCCAACAGGTATGGACAGCAAAACCGCCCAGGGTAGGATATAGCTTTCATACTGTGCCGAAAGCAAAAAGTAAACAAATAAGATACTCAAAACAAAGATCAGAATGGTCTGAGATCCCGATTGGCTCTCTTCGTAACTCATTCCCGTCCATTCAAAGCCATAATTTCCGGGTAACTTTTCGTCCGCCAGCTTTTGGATGGCCTGCATGGCATCGTCGGTACTGTAGCCCTCGGCCGGTGTGATATTGACCGCAATGGCGTTGTATAGATTGTAACGGGTAATGGTTTCAGGACCGACGGTTTTTTCTAATGTCAAAATGGTATTGATGGGTACCATCTCGCCCTTGTTGTTCCGTACGAAAATTGAATTGAAAGACTCCGGATCTTTCCGGAAATCAAAATCGGACTGCACGTATACACGGTATTGCCGGCCAAAGCGATTGAAGTCACTGGCCTGTACACGCGCAAAGTAGGAACGGATCGTAGACATCAGATCTTTGATTTCAACACCGAGTGATTTCGCTTTTACGGCATCAATGTTTACCTCGTATTGTGGGAAATTGGATTTAAAACTGGTGTAGGCACTACGGATTTCAGGACGGGTATTCAGCTGGCTGATAAAAGTATCGGCAATAGTGTTAAAATCCCTGACGTCTCCACCCATACGGTCCTGAAGAACCATTTCAATACCCGCAAAATCACCAAATCCTTGTACTGTTGGTCTCGGGAATACTGTAAATGTAGCCTCATTTATCTGTGCCAGGTCGTTTCTTATGGTGTCCATAAAAGCATTGATATTTTTAATGTGCTTGCGTTTGGCATGCGGTTTAAGGGTAATGTAACCTGCAGCAAAGGCAGGACTTGAACTACCGTCCAGTGCATTGAAGCCAGATACTGTCGTCATGCCTTCGATATCTTTTCTCTTTTTCAGTAGACTATCAGCACGACGAAGTACTTCTGTCGTGCGGCTTAACGAAGCCCCTGGAGGCAGTGCGATGTTATAGGTGATAAAACCGTCATCTTCGGTTGGGATAAAACTCTTCGGCGTTCTGATCATCAAAATGACACCGATCGCAGTAATCAATATTAGGCCTATCCAGGCTATTTTTTTATGATTGATCAACAACTGTACAATGGTTACGTATCGGGCCGTCAGCCGATCAAAAGACGTATTGAATGCCTTAAAGAAACGATCTTTGAACTGGTTGATTCTTGACTTTTGCTCGTCTTCTTTTTGATGCTTTGGTGCCTTAAGTAATAGCGCGCATAAAGCAGGGCTCAATGTCAGGGCATTCAGCGCCGAAATCAAGATCGCTGTTGCCAGCGTGTACGCAAATTGCCGGTAAAAGATACCCGCAGGCCCTTCCATAAAACCGACCGGCAAAAATACCGCCGCCATGACCATAGTAATCGAGAGGATTGCACCCGTAATTTCTGACATGGTCGACAATGTTGCAGCTTTGGGTTTTAATCCCGTACTGTGCATCTTCTCATGGATAGCTTCCACAACAACAATTGCATCATCCACGACAATACCGATAGCCAGCACCAAGGCAAACATCGTCAATACATTGAGCGAGAAACCAAAGAGCTGCAGGAAAAAGAAGGTACCGATCAAAGAGACAGGTATGGCAATTGCTGGAATTAAGGTGGATCTAAAATCTTGTAAGAATATAAAAACAATGATAAAAACCAGAATAAAGGCTTCAAAGAGGGTATGTTCAACCTGATTGATGGATTCATCGATCTGGTCACGCACGGAATAAGTCACCTCATAATGTAATCCTTTTGGGAATGTCTTGGCTTGTTCTTCGAGCACTTTTCGAACGGCTATGTCGATATCGTGGGCATTGGAGCCACTGGTTTGGGTCAGATTGAGCGTTAGTCCGGGGTGACCGTTTACCTTATTGTCGCTACTGAGATTGGTGGCGCCAAATTCTACCCGCGCTACGTCTTTGAGGTAGAGGACCGACCCGTCGTTGTTTGTCTTGATGACGATGCTTTGAAATTCTTCGGGTGTCGTAAAACGTCCTTTATGCCGAATGACGGTTTCAAATGCCTCGTCGGAAGTCTCCCCAAATTTCCCTGGGGCAATCTCAAAGTTTTGATCTTTGATGGCATTCATAATGTCCTGAGGAACCAGATTATAAAGGGCCAGTTTTTCAGGATTCAGCCAGAGTCGCATGGCATAATCCCTTGCACCGAGCCGGGATACCTGTGCGACACCGTCTACACGTAATAGGGGCCGCATCAGGTTGATTTGGGCGTAGGCCTGCAGAAAGGTCTCGTCATAGGCTTTATCCTGATGATCTGAATAAAGGTTGATGGTCATGATGACTCCCGTCTGACGTGGCATAACGGTAATTCCGGCCTCGTTTACTTCAGCAGGAATAGAACTGATGGCCTTTGAGATACGGGTCTGCACGTTGACCGAAGCAATGTCCGGATTTGTGCCGGTCTTAAAATAGACAGAAACGCTTCCCGAACCTGAATTGGAGGCAGACGATTTAATATAGGTCATATCTTCGACACCATTAATGGCCTCTTCGATGGGAAGCAGTACACTTTTTGCCACGGTCTCCGCATTGGCACCGGGATAACTCAGTGATACAAGGACACTCGGTGGTGCGATTTCGGGAAATCGGGAGACAGGAAGCAATTTTAATCCCACCAAGCCCAATATGACTAAAATAATAGAAATGACTGTCGCTAAGACAGGTCTATTTATAAAGGTTTTTAACATATATAAGAATTTTAGACATACCTCAGGCAGACCTGAAAAAGGATTGCCGTAAATACGTAAAAACGTGCGCTAATTATTTTTGTGGAATAGGGGCTACGGTTGAGCCATCTGTTAGTTTGTCAAATCCGCTGGTAATGACACGGTCGTTTTCCTTGAGACCGGAGTATACAATGTAATTGCCCTTACTTTTACCGGAAAGCTGGATATTGCGGCGTTGCGCTTTATTATTTTGATCCAATATGTAAACAAAGGTTTTATCCTGCAATTCATTAATCGCAATCTGCGGGATCTGGAGTACATCTTTTTTTACTTCGGCAATTTTTAATGTACCGCTGCTTCCCGAACGTAGGATGTTATCCCGGTTTTGAAAAGTCGCACGTAAAGAGATCGCACCTGTGGTTCTGTTGATCTGTCCATTGACAGCGTCAACAACTCCTTTGATAGGGTATTCTTCGCCATCGGCGAGAACGAGTGTAACCTGGGGAAATACCAGTTTTTGGTTTTGGTTATATTTCTTACCTTCAATGCTGTCTTTTTTTGCCTGTGCCTTTGAAAAGTATAGGAAGTCGGATTCATTCATGGAGAAATAAACATAGACTTCCTGGATATCGGAAAGGTAGGTGAGGGGTTCCTTGTCACCTTTGGAAACCAAATTACCGATACGTTTTGGAATACGTCCGATATAACCGCTTACAGGTGCGGTGATAATGGTAAAGTCTTTGCTGATCTGTGCCGAACGTACAGCAGCAATGGCCTGATCCAGGGTGGCCTTGGCGACCTGATAGTCAGATTTGGCGGAGGCCAGCTTTACATCTGAAATGACATCATTTTGAACCAATGGTTTCAAACGGTCCACTTCGAGTTGCGCATTTTTAAGTTTAGCCCGTGCAACCTGCTCCGTTGCTACCATATTGTTTAGGTTTTCTTGATAAGTAGAAGGGTCTACTTTGAATAGCTTTTGTCCTTTTTGCACAAAAGAACCTTCGTCAACATAGATTTCCTGTAGTAAACCTTCAACCTGGGGTCTCACTTCAACATTCACTTTTCCTTCAATGGTACCTAAATAATCCTTGATTGTGGTAGCATCTGACTTGACAACAGTGTAAACTGGTAGGGCTACAGGCTTTTCTTTGGTATTATTTTCTTTGGAAGAACTTGAAGAACAACTTACCTGGGTGGTTAAGACTGAACAAATCAATAAGGAGACGCTGAAAATAGATAATGTTTTTTTCTTCACAATGCTTGATTAAATTTATGATATATGTGCTATTTGTAATATTACTATTACAAGTTATAACGCCAAATAGTTTAATTATTGTGCAAATTAACATTTGTTAACGTTTCAATTTATAGTTAATAACAGATCAGTTAATAATCAAGTAGGGTGTTTATTCGTTTTAAGTTGCTGTTTTTCAGCGCGTATTGGTCGGCGGCATAATTATTATATTGCGAGCGGTAAATTGATCTTGCTACTGATCATTCGACTTTGACAGCAGGGGATCGAGGAATGAGCCCGATATCGAGCTCATTATTTTAATCGTCAATGTTTAGTCTTTTCCGATTTTCAGGATGTTTTTGGAGACCGAACTCCTTATCCTTTGGGAAAATCTATTTGCAGTCCTTTTTCTTTATAATGAAACGCTTAAAATTTAAGGTGTTTCACAGTCAGTCCGTTATTAATAAGCTGTTTCAGGGCGTCAATACCTATACTGATATGTGCCTCGACATACTTAGCTGTGACCGTGACGTCGCTGACAGATGTTTTGACTCCTTCAGGAACCATCGGCTGGTCAGAAACCAACAGTAAAGCGCCTGTTGGAATTTTGTTGGCAAAACCGACACTGAATATGGTTGCTGTTTCCATATCGACGCACATGACACGGATAGACTTCAGGTATTTTTTGAACGCTTTGTCATGCTCCCAGACGCGTCTATTGGTGGTGTATACGGTTCCTGTCCAATAATCGCGTTGATGATCACGGATTGTCGTGGATATCGCTTTTTGCATGGCAAACGCGGGTAATGAAGGTACCTCAGGCGGAAAGTAATCATTCGATGTTCCTTCACCACGGATAGCAGCGATTGGTAATATCAGCTCGCCTATCGGAATCTTTTTCTTAATCCCACCGGTTTTGCCCAGAAATAGGACTGCCTTAGGGCTGATTGCAGATAAAAGATCCATAACTGTTGCTGCCATCGGACTACCCATTCCAAAATTGATAATGGTAATACCTCCAGCAGTGACGGATTGCATGGGTTTGTCCTCGCCATAGATCGGAGCATTGTCATGCATTTCCGAAAACAGGTGGATATATTTTGAAAAATTTGTCAATAGGATATATTCTCCAAACTCTTCCAACGGTCTTCCGGTATAACGCGGAAGCCAGTTGTTTACGATTTCCTCTTTGGTTTTTAAACCTGGCGTTATTGGGCTATTTACTGTATTTTTTGTACTTTTCTTTGTCATAGTCATTAAATTTTAATTTCACGAATCTCTTATCTGTCTGTCAACATTCCGTTATGGCTATGTTATTATTGTAATATAAGATTTTTAATTCTTTTTATTATGATGCTTTGGCTTGTTTTAAGCGCTTTTTATTCACGGATTTCACTATGGATAGGGGCGTTATTAAATTCAGTGACGAGGTTAACTAGTTAAAAAAAAATCCCGTTCAGCGAACGGGATTCTTTTTAAGCGACTTTAAGCTTTTTCAGATCGGATTTTTCGAATTTCTTCTTTGCATAGTCCAAGCTGATTTCCAAACTTTTCTGTCCCGTTTGTTCTTTCGTTGATGGCATTTCAAACATGGCATCCAGCATGATTGCTTCGCAGATACTTCGCAGCCCCCGGGCCCCAAGTTTAAATTCATCCGCTTTATCTACAATAAAAGTATATACTTCGGGATCAAATTTCAGTTCAACACCTTCGTACTCAAATAACTTTTTGTATTGTTTGACCAAAGCATTTTTTGGATCTGTTAAAATACTCAACAAGGTTTCCTTATCCAATGGATTTAAGTAAGTCAACACTGGAAGACGCCCGATCAACTCAGGGATCAATCCAAAGTTTTTGAGATCTTGAGGTGTAATATACTTGTAAAGATTGTTCAAGTCGATTTCCTCTTCATCTTCATTCATCTTATAACCTACAGTTTGTGTACGCAGACGGTTTGCAATTTTCTTTTGGATTCCGTCGAATGCACCACCACAGATAAATAGAATGTTGCTGGTATTGACAGCGATCATCTTTTGGTCTGGATGTTTACGTCCGCCTTGCGGTGGAACATTGACAACCGTACCTTCTAAAATCTTTAACAATGCCTGTTGGACCCCTTCACCTGAGACATCTCTTGTGATGGAGGGGTTATCGCTCTTACGTGCGATTTTATCAATTTCATCGATATAGATGATACCACGTTCTGCTGATGCAACATCATAATCTGCGGCCTGAAGCAAGCGCGTCAAAATACTTTCCACGTCTTCTCCTACGTATCCCGCCTCAGTTAGTACAGTGGCATCAACGATACAGAAAGGTACGTTCAATATTTTGGCAACGGTCTTTGCCAATAATGTTTTACCTGTACCCGTCTCACCAACGATAATCAAATTGGATTTTTCGATTTCAATTTCATCTTTATCCACTTTTTGGTTCAGACGTTTATAGTGATTATAAACAGCTACTGAAATTACTTTCTTTGCGTCATCTTGACCGATCACATACTGATCCAGGTGAGTTTTGATCTCTTGGGGACGTATTAATTTTAAAGCGGTCTGTAATGTCTTGCTTTTTCGTTGTTTTAATTCTTCTGCCAGAATCTCTCCTGCCTGTTGGATACATCTGTCACAGATGTGTGCTCCATTTCCAGCAATGAGCATCTGAGCTTCATTTTTGCTTATTCCACAAAACGAACAATGAATGTCTCTATCGTTATTCTTCGCCATCGTTATTTAATAATCTCCTTCTTAGGAAGTAAAATCTCATCAATCATACCAAATTCTTTGGCCTCGTTGGCTCTCATCCAGTAGTCACGATCAGAAGATTTTTCCACCCACTCATAGGTTTGTCCGGAGTGTTCTGAAATAATGGTATATAATTCTTCCTTTAATTTTAACATTTCACGTAAATTGATCTCCATATCTGCGGCAACTCCCTGCGCGCCGCCAGATGGTTGGTGAATCATTACACGTGAGTGACGTAAAGCAGCACGTTTTCCTTTTGCTCCCGCTACAAGTAGGACAGCGCCCATAGATGCTGCAATACCAGTACAGATTGTCGCTACGTCCGGTGTGATGTACTGCATGGTATCGTAGATACCCAAGCCTGCGTAAACACTTCCACCCGGTGAATTGATGTAGATCTGGATGTCACGCTGTGCATCAGTGGACTGTAAAAACAACAATTGTGCCTGAATAATATTTGCGACCTGGTCATCTATACCGCTACCTAAAAATATAATACGGTCCATCATTAAACGTGAAAACACATCCATCTGTGCAACGTTCAATTGACGCTCCTCAACGATGTATGGCGTAAGATTTGTCGGAATGCTAGTCTCTGTACGGGCAATAAAACTGTCAACATGTTGACTTCCAATGCGGTGATGCTTTACTGCATATTTTCTGAATTCGTTTTTATCTATATTCATCTTTTTATTTTTTCTATTCTGTAGGACTAATATAAAACTATATTTTAAAAATCAAATAAAGTGAAAAGATGTTTTACATCTACTTTACATTTTTTTGATATGGTCTCTTTCAGCAAAGAAAGGCGTTTTATTAATAGGGCTTATGCTTTATCCATTTCACTTAGAAGTCCTTAGCCGATTTCAGCATAATCTGGAAGCTCTTCTATAAATTGATAAGACTCGTTGTCAAAGTCAACTTTGCAATAATAATGATTTATGCCATTGCTCACCAGTAAGTATGGGATACGATGCACCGAATTATAATTGGCGATCTGTTCGAATACTTTTTGTGTGATCTTGATATGTGGTGCTTTGAATTCGGCCAAAACCACCTTATGTCCTTTACTGTTATAAATCAATAAATCACTCCGTCGCTGAAGACTGTTTAGTTTTAACCCGCCTTCGATATTCATCAGTGACTTGGGATAATTTTTGATCAATGCCAAATAATTTATCCAATGTTGTCTGACCCATTCCTCCGGCGTCAATACCAGCTCTTTTTTTCGCAGCTCGTCAAAAATATAAACCGCATTATTCTTTTTGGATATTTTAGCTTTGAATGGTGGCAAATTGAGCGGTGTCGGTGAAAACATACACAAATATACTAAAATTTTAGCAAAAAAAGGGAAATCATAAGATTCCCCAAGCGGTTTTTTTCGTCTTTATAATTGCTTCTTTTAATCAATTGGTTAGATCTCTTTTACCGAAATAGATCAAACGTCGGGATGAATTCTGATCGGTTTACTGATGTAGATTTGACGGTAAAATCGTAATTTCGCTTACATGAACATAAATCCGATCTTATCCGATATCAAGAACAGATCTTTTAAGCCGGTCTATCTGCTACAGGGGGAGGAAAGTTATTTTATTGATACCATCGCAGATGCACTGGAATCGACAGTGCTGAATGAGGCGCAAAAAGGCTTTGATCAATCTGTTTTTTACGGCAAGGATATCGATATTTCCACAGTGGTCAATGCCGCCAAACGATATCCTATGATGAGCGATTATCAGGTGATTATTGTAAAGGAAGCCCAGGAACTCAAATGGAAATCGGATACGGAGGAGCTGTTGACGAAATATCTGGAACATCTGACACCAACAACTATCTTGGTATTTTGCTATAAGCATGGCAAATTCGATAAGCGAAAGAAAATATACAAGGTGTTTGAGAAGGCTGGATTGGTGATCGATGCGGCTAAATTATACGATGATAAAGTTGCGCCTTGGATCGGCGGATATCTTAAAGATGCCGGCTGGCGAATACATCCGCAGGCAGCGGCTTTAATCGCGGATTATCTCGGCAATGATCTGGCCAAGGTATCCAATGAATTGGATAAACTGATGCTGAATGTTCCGAAAAGTCAGGAGATCAGCGTAGATGATGTGGAACATAACATCGGTATTTCAAAAGACTTTAATGTATTTGAACTCAACACCGCGCTCGCAAAGCGCAACGCCTTGAAAGCTTATCAGATTGTGGATTATTTTGTGGCAAACCCAAAGAATAACCCGCTGGTGATGGTGGTCGGACAGGTGGCCACTTATTTCACCAAAATACTAAAATACCATTATCTCATTGATAAATCCATTGCCGCGAAAGAATTGGGGGTGCATCCGTTTTTCTTGAAAGAGTATGAACTGGCTGCCCGAAATTACAACCGCCGAAAAACTTTTGATGTATTGAATGTCCTCAAAGAGACTGACCTCAAATCAAAGGGCGTCAATGTGCCCAGCAATTTCAATAGTGAGGAGATTCTCAAAGAAATGGTTTATAGGATCTTAAATTAGGAGCTGGCAAGTTCTTCAAGATTAATGTGTGCTCAGAAATTTGACGACCCGTTGTGGAATTTTTGCCTGCAGACCGCGTTTATTCATGAGTGCAACGTAGGTGCGGTAATCGTTGACAGCTTGCTTGAAAGAAGATTGCCCTCTTTTGAAAAACACATCGCCACGGTTTAAATAGGCAACCTCACGTTCAGGAAAACGCTCAATTACTTTATCTAAAAAAACTTGCGCCGCATCCAGCTGATTCGCCTGCTCCAGAAAATAACCGATCTCATTGGCCGAAAGGACATTTTTACCATGAATTGGCTTTGTATTATCAGGCTGGTCTTCGTCCAGACCATTTTCCATAAAATATTTTGCCGTATGCTCGTTAAAAACTTTAGGTAGCAGAAATAGGCTATTTTTAGGTATTTCTTTTAACGAGCGAAGGAGAGTAGCATAGTCTCCGGGCTTGTAGCTCAGAGCGATCCGCTGATTGCTTACCACTGTGGAATCATAAGATAAGGACTCAGCATCGTAGTCGTCTAGATAAACCTTGACGTTTTTAGAATAGGTCATATATTCGCTGCTGCTTGTACCTTCGTCATCCGATCCGGAATTATCTCGTTCAGCCAATTGCCAGCGTTTTGTCGCCGGTCTATAGACAAAACAATAACCCTCATTTCGACCATGCGCATTCGGCCCCCACGAAATCGAGATGCTTACGGTATCGCGGCTGGCATTTACGTTATAATAACTCATATTATTGCACGAAGCACAAAAGAACGCATTGTCATTCTTGAAGGACAGCTGGTAGTCATTTCCTTTTCTCGCGTAAAATGCCAATCCAACCCTGATGTAATTTTCAGCTTCAAAGCTCTGATAAAATTCATGCTTGAAATTAAGTGTATCAGCTTTTCTGTAAGCAACAAAAACTCCTGCAGGTGTTTTGCTCGTATTTAGCTGGCTCAGCTGTACCGTATCTGTATTAAAATACGCAGCGAAATTGTCCGCTGAAACAGCGCCTATTAGCCTTATATGCCGGGGCTGTGCTGCTGAAAGCAGCGATAGGCTCATGAATAGTGTAAAAAGATAAATTTTCAATCAAATGCTGTTTTATGTTGAATACTGGTATTGCTGTATGTAATTGGCATTTCAATCCGCAGTATGCTTAGAAAACACTTTGGGATAGAAATTACTCGAATTTACATTAATCTGAAAAAAAAGACAAAAAATATTTTGTAGTCAAATAACTACATGTATATTTGTAGTCAAATAGCTACACGTAGTGAAGCCTTGTTATTTATGAATCGCCGGTTTAGGTTGTGGTTTTGTAATGCATTGCATAATAAATAGTTGGTGGAGCTGTAGCTGTAAAAACGGGAGTTGCTGAAAATCCAGAAGAGGAGGCAAAATTATATAATCAATGAATCAAGGAATTAAAACAGTGCGCTATCCGGTGCAAGATATGGCACAATCGAAAGCGTTATTCGCAAAATTATTGGATGTAGAATCCGATTTGGATAGTCCATATTATATGGGGGTCAAAGTCGATCATCAGGATATTGGTTTGGCTAATTTTAAATACTATTTAAACAATAAAAATAATGATGAAAAAGAGAGATAAAATAATCTATTGGGTCGCAACGGCATGGTTGTCTTTGGGATTGATGTCTACCGCTATCATACAGGTCTTTAGTATCAAAACTGAGGGTGCTGGTGGCGTACAAAATGTAGATCATTTGGGCTATCCCCACTATATACTACCGCTGCTTGGTCTCTGGAAGATTTTGGCTGTCATCGCCCTGCTGTCACCAAAGAGGCCGCTATTGAAGGAATGGGCTTATGCTGGTATTTTCTTTACGGCAACTGGAGCATTGTATTCTCATCTTATGGTAGGGGATGCTTTTGGTTTAATGGCTCCAGCTTTGCTTTATTTGGTTCTAATTGCGGTATCCTGGTATTTTAGACCTGCCGAAAAAAAACTTGGATAGCCTTTAGCCTGATCTGTCGTCTTTTTGTTTGATGGATGAATTGGGTGACCAGTTTATCGTATTTTTTTGTTGTAACAACGGTACAAAAACCATTTAAAGATCCTTTAAATGGTTTTTGTGTTTACGGGGTGTCTTGCTGTAAATTACTTTATTGTGGTCATTTAGCTTTTTTGTGTAGCATATTCTGCTGTATTTTTTGACATAAATTTAATAATTAAACACTTGTTTAAATTAAACGTTTGTTTAACTTTGTCCCGCATTTAACAAAAGACGATTTTATCTGTTGGATAACAGGTGGAATTAGCTATAAAAAGTTAAGGGTTTTTACATGGAATTTAACGATAAACAAATAGATATCCTCCTTGCAGCTGAGCGACTTTTTGCGACAAAAGGTTTTGATGGAACTTCCGTGCGCGATATTGCACATGAAGCAAATGTTAATGTGGCTATGATCAACTATTATTTTGGCTCAAAAGATAAGCTACTGGATACCTTTTTTGAATGGCGCGTTCCAGATTTCATGATCAATGTGGATGAACTCTCAGTAGTCGGCAATGCGCTTGACAAAATTGACGTGATGGTGGACAGGTATGTTAAATCGATGAGCTCTCATCGGAAACTCTATCGTGTTATTGCAATTGAAAGTACCTTAAAGCAGCGGATGCTGATTTCGGATGCTTTCAAAAGATTAAAAATTCACAATTTGGAGGTCATTGCATCCATTATTAATGGTGGTATAGCAGACGGGGTATTCAAAGCGGGTAATGATCCTATTTTGATTCATTCCATGATGATGGGGACGTTTATGAACTTTCAGATGAATCAGGTCTTTTTACAGGATCAATTAGGAATAGCCGATGACGAAGGTTATGGCCAATATATAGAAACAACGTTAACAGAATTCATACAGAAAACAATTAAAGCTTTATTGACATATGAAAAATAAGTTGGCCAATTTAAGTGCTTTATTGCTTTTAAGTCCTTTGGGTTTGCTGGCGCAAGACAACAAACACTTGACTTTGGAAGAAATAATTCACATGGCTGCAAACCAAAGTGTGGAAGCGAAAACTGCCGATACCAAAATATTGGGAAGACAGCTTGAGGTCGAAAGTGCCAAATCGAAACAGCTTCCTGATGCAAAATTGAGCGGGCAATATATGGCGATGACCACGCCGAATGTTAATCTAAAGTTGGCACTGGGTGAAGGGGGCTCCGCACCGGATATCGCTGCAAATCAATTGTGGTTGGGACAGGCTTCTGTGAGTATGCCAATCTATACAGGTGGGCGGATCAAAGGGGGAATTGATATTGCAAAAGATGTGCTAAAAGCCGAAGAATGGAACGCTGTTGCTAGTAAAGAACAATTGGCTATCCGTGCAGTAAATCTCTATCTGAGCTTATATAAGGCGCAGCAAACCAATTTGTTGATTGCTGAAAATATTAAGCAGTCTGAGCAACGGGTTTCAGATTTCAAAGCGATGTTGGACAATGGTTTGATCGCGCGGAACGACCTGTTAAAAGCGGAATTGCAGCTATCAAACTATCAGGTATCGCTTCAGGAAGCGCAGAAAAATATTAAGGTACTCAATTATCAACTGGCTAATTTTCTGAAAATTGACGAAGATACGCAGTTGGATCAGATCAATTTAGGTGAAGTGAATGGGCTAGATTTAGGTTTGAAGGCGTCTTACGAAACTGCCAAGACCGTACGTTCTGATGTGAAGTCCATGGAGTCTCAGCGCTTGGTTGCGGAGGATCAGTTAAAAGTGACAAAAGCGGCTACATTGCCTACAGTTTCGGCAACCGCTGGTTACAATGCTTTTGGTCTACAGAAAGTCGTTACGGTAACGAACGCTGCCATGGTAGGTGTTGGAATATCTTATGATATAGGTTCTTTGTATAAGAATAAGAGAGAGGTGAATGTCGTTAAGAACCGGATCAAGCAAATTGATGAGAACCTAGAACTGCTCAATGACCGGGTAAAAGTTCAGGTGCAACAGGCGAATGAAAGCTATATGCTGGCACAAAAACAAGATGTGGTGTACCGTCAGGCATTAGATCAGGCCGTTGAAAATTACCGTATCACAAAAGATAAGTATGATAATGGCATTGCGGATACGGATGATTTATTGACAGCAGATGTTCAACAGCTTCAGAGCAAAATAAATCTGGCAATCAGCAAAGCAAATACAATTGAAAAATACTATGACTTACTGTTGGCAAATGGGTCATTAAATATTAAATAGCAATTAATCTAGACATGGAAAATACAGTAGAAAACGCACCTGAAAAAAAAGGTACAAATAAAAAATTCACAATTATTCTGGCCGCTTTGGTCATCTTCGGTGGGGCTTACGGAGGTTATAAATATTTGCACGGTCAAGCGCATGAGACCACTGACGATGCGCAGGTTGAGAAGAATATGAGTCCGATTATCCCGCGTGTGGGTGGATTTATTTCCAAGGTTTACGTCAAGGACAATGATTTGGTGAAAAAAGGGGATACTTTGTTTACGATTGAAAGCCAAGATTATCAGGTCCGTGTGGACGAAGCGGAAGCGGCATTGGCTGCTGCTGAAAGTAGCTTTGATGTATCAAAGGCGGATGTTTCGGCATCTTCTGCTAATGTAGCGATCTCAGACGCAACGATTCAATCAAATTTAGGAAGCATTGAGGCAGCACGTATCCGTGCGAAACAAGCGAACAACGACTATATCCGTTACCAAAATCTATATAATAATCAGTCCATCACAAAGCAGCAATATGAGCAGGCTTTAACGACTAAATTAGAAGCGGATAAACAAGTGGAAATCTTACAACAACAGCGCAACGCCAGCGCTTCACAACGGAATGCTATCGTAAGTAAGACTACCGTAGCTTCTAAACAGACATCTGTTGCTGAGGCGAATATAAAGCGGGCAAAGGCGCAATTAGAGGCTGCAAAATTAAATCTGTCTTATACTGCTGTGCTAGCCTCTGTTGATGGTCAGGTATCGAATATCAAGGTGCAGCCCGGTCAGATGATCAACCCGGGGCAGTCTTTATTTTATATTGTTGATAATATTGAAACTTGGGTGGTTGCGAATTTCAAAGAGACACAATTGCAAAAAATGAAACCCGGTCAAAAAGTAGGTATTAAGGTAGATGCTTATCCAAATATCGAATTTGAAGGTGAGGTCAATTCCTTTTCTCCGGCGACTGGGTCACGTTTCTCTTTATTGCCTCCGGACAATGCAACTGGTAACTTTGTAAAAACAGTACAACGCCTGCCGGTAAAAATCAAATTGACAAAAGATAATAAAGCTGAAAACGTTGCTTTGCTCAGACCGGGCATGAATGCTGACGTAGATGTGCATGTTCAATAACTATGGAAAATTTAAATCAACAAGATAGTCTGGTTGAATATGGTTTTCGACGCGTAGTCATCACGATTACAGCCGTGCTATGTGCCTTGCTGGAAATCGTGGATACAACGATTGTGAATGTGGCCTTAAACGATATGAAAGGATCGTTAGGGGCAACATTGACAGACGTGGCCTGGGTTATTACGGCTTATGCCATTGCTAACGTAATTGTGATTCCGATGACGAGTTGGTTGTCCCAACAGTTTGGAAGACGTAATTACTTTGCAGCGTCAATTGTCATATTTACAATATCTTCATTTTTATGTGGAAACGCGACCAATATCTGGGAGCTTGTCGCATTCCGCTTCCTGCAAGGAATGGGTGGGGGCGCTTTACTAGTGACCGCACAGACCATTATCACAGAAAGTTACCCCAAAGAGAAACGTAGTATGGCACAGGCTATTTACGGTATGGGGGTTATTATTGGACCTACATTGGGCCCGCCTCTGGGTGGTTATATCATAGACAATTTCTCCTGGCCTTATATTTTTTACATCAATGTACCATTGGGAATTATAGCTACTTTGCTGACCTTGTCCTTTGTGCGTAGTCCGAAATATAGCCAAAAGCAATCGGCAAAAGAGGTGGATTGGTTCGGCGTGATATTTTTAATTATGTTTATTGGTTCACTGCAGTTTGTACTGGAACATGGTCAACAGGATGATTGGTTTGATGACCCGCTAATCTTAGGTCTGTCCATATTATCTGTATTCGGACTATTGTTCTTTATCTGGCGGGAGCTGGTATATGACAAACCCATAGTTAACCTGAGGGTATTGCGTGATAAGAATTTACAGGTAGGGGTGGTAATGAGTTTTATCCTCGGTTTCGGCTTATTTGGATCGACCTTTATTATCCCGATTTACACGCAATCGATATTGGGTTGGACGGCAACGGATGCAGGTCTATTGCTATTGCCAAGTTCGATTATGACCGGGATTATGATGCCATTTATTGGAAAAATGATCCAGAATGGTGTACCGCAGAAGTATATGGTTGCAGTTGGATTGAGCATCTTCTTTGGGTTTTGTTTTTGGATGTATAGTCTAATGACAAACGATACTGGATCTGAACATATGTTTTGGCCGCTTATCCTTCGTGGGGTAGGTTTGGGTTTGCTATTTGTTCCTGTAATGACTTTATCCCTGTCTACCCTCCATGGTAAATCCATCGGTGAGGGAGCGGCATTTACGGGTATGATGCGTCAGCTGGGTGGTTCATTTGGTATTGCACTGATCACAACTTTTATCGCGCGTGACTCTCAAAAGCACCGTGTTGACTTAGTTGCTAATCTGGATCCGAGTAAGTTTGAGGTACAGCAACGTGTACAGCAGCTGCAGATGAGCTTTCAGGCGAAAGGCTTTGCTTCAAATGAGGCATTGGCCAAAGCGCACCAAATACTGGACATGAATGTCATGAAGCAGGCAACTGTACTCTCTTACATGGATGTATTCCTCTATTTGGGGGTTGTATTTTTGATCTGTGTACCTTTTGTACTGATGATCAAACAGGGCAAGACGCAGATCGACATGTCAAGTGTGCACTAACCGCTGTGTGGATTAGAAGCCATCGGCGCAAAATTTTATATCGTTTTATTGGCCCTCAAAAGGAATTTCACTTTTTGGGGGCTTTTTTATTTCCAGAAAGGCATAAAATAAAAACCTGATTTGGAATTGATTGTTAAATAATAAAATATTTTTTGAGATTATACGTCTATAAACTAGTCGTTACAAAGAAGTTATTAGTTCAAAAGAAGCGCCGCATGTATACAGGAAGACTTAATTTTTTAGCTTTTATTATCCCTTTGTTTTTAGTGTTGATGTTATGTGAATATTGGTATAGTCTGAAGAAACAAAAGCGATATTATACATTTGATGAATCAATCTCGAATCTAAACGTTGGCATTGTTGAACGTATGTGCGATATGTTTTCTGTTAGCCTGTTCTATTTTTTTTTCGCGTGGGTCTACCAGAACTTTGCGATTTTCCATATCGAAGCCAACCTTTGGACCTGGATCATACTTTTTCTATTTACGGATTTTTTGTGGTATTGGTATCATCGATATAGTCATGAGATCAACCTACTTTGGGCGGCGCATGTGGTTCACCATCAAAGCGAAGACTATAATTTTACTGTCGCTGCAAGGATTACCATATTTCAGGCGGTATTTCGCTCCTTGTTCTGGGCTTTTATCCCACTTTTGGGATTTCCGCCTTTTATGATGACCACAATCTTATTGGTGCATGGGGTATATCCATTTTTCTCCCATACCCAAACGGTGGGTAATCTGGGGATTTTTGAAAAAATACTGGTCACTCCATCACATCATCGTGTACATCATAGCAGTAATGAGATTTATCTGGACAAGAACTATGGTGATATTTTGATCGTCTGGGATAAAATGTTCGGAACTTTTATTGCGGAACAAAGAGCGGAGCCTTGCGTCTATGGGTTGACCAAACCAATCCATCGGTATACTTTTCTTTGGCAACATTTTCACTATCTCTTTGAAATAGGGCTGTCCTTTAAGCGTGCGGTGGGATTTAAAAACAAAATGCGCACGATATTTGGCCGCCCTGATGATATACAACCTGAAATTCGGGAGGAATTGGAGCAGAAGATCTTTGCGGGAACCAAGTCTAGGGTTCATGGAAAAAATCTAAGCCGATATATTTTCTTCCAATCCATGTTAACGATGGGACTTCTGTTTTTCTTTTTGCTTTACGGCAATTACCAAAATAGTATACAGCTGTTGGTAGGCGGTCTCTTTATCCTGTGTAGTGTCATCTGTGTTGGTGGCTTGCTGGAGCATGAAAAATGGGTTTTTCCACTCGAAATGCTGCGGCTATTTCTGGTGTTGCTGTTTATAACAATTACTTTTTTTTCGTTTCCGGCACTCCTTGTTCTCTTTACAATTGCGCTGATGCAGCTCATCATTTATAGACCGATAAAATATCATTACGAACGAATTCTCCATTTGTCGAATGGCTAAACCTATTGTTTTGTTAAAGGGTTTGGCACAGTTCGACGAAGGTCTGACAGTAATTTCTGGCCATGATGTCCCAGCTGAACGCTCTGCTCGTATTGCATTTGAATTTCTGCCCCAGTTTTTCATAATGATCTGGATGGTCTAAAATGGACTGTAGCTGCGTTATCCATGCATGAGCGTCTCGGCTAGCAAGCAGAAGGCCATTGTGATTATGTGTAATGGCGCTAGTAATCCCTTCCAGTTCGGCGGCGACAACGATGGTGCCCGCAGCAGACGCTTCCAGGCAGACCAATCCGAAACCTTCCATATCTCCCGGTACCTGGATATTGGGCATCAGAAAAGCTTGGGCTCCTGCGAGAAGCTGCTTTAATTGAGCAAAGGGAACTTTTCCCAAATGCTGGATTTTTTCGGGATATGCCTTCAATAATTTGCGCATATCCTGTTGATCTGTTGGATACCCAAGAAATAGGGTAAACAGATGATAAAGTTTGTTGGGCAATAAGTTGAGTAAACGTTCCGTCAGCGTAGGGCTATGATCAAACGGCCCTATCATAATAAGTTTAAAATTACCCTGAACAGCAGGAATGACATGTTCCATAAGCCACGAAAACCCTTTGCGCCTTACAGCTCTTCCTAAGGTGATAAAATAAGGCAGAGGAGTAACATTTCCGTTTAGGTTATGATACTCAGTTCCGGTAAAATCCAGGTTATTTTCCGGTATTACAGCAGTGCTGGGAAGGGCTGGATCTACACCGTTTGGGATGACCAAGATTCTGGAGGCATCAATTCCACGTGATTGAGCGGCTTGGGCAGTCGCCTGGCTCACTGTTATAATCCGGTCAAATACATTGAAGCGGGGGATTATCCGGCGTTGAAAATAAGGAAATGGAAAAACCACATCGAGGCCATGAAGGGTGACGACCCTTTTCAGATGGTCATATCCCTTATGAAAAGATGCCACAGCAGCAATTAATCCGTCGTTAAAATGAATGAGCTTAATGCGGGGGTTGTCGTTGATTTTCGATAGGATACGTCGGTTTAAATGAAAGAAAAAAGTCAGAATGGATTCTTTGTTGTCATAAACGATGGTATGTACTTTTAGATAGAGTGCCACATTATTAATGAGCTCAAAGCTCTGTTTTTCCATTCCGCCGACCGCGGGCGGATATTTATGGCTAACAAATAAGATTTCTATTTCAGACGGTAACATGTAGATTTTTTCTTTTGATACAGAGATAAAATATTACTCCAATTGCGGTCCACAGTAGCTGACGGCCACGGCGCAGGAGGGAAACACTTAACCAGATGCTCCCTCCTGAAATTCCGATCATGCTAAGTAGTATTTTGTTTGAGATTTCTTCAACGCCAAGTTGCCCCGGAATAAATGCACCTGCACTTTTAAAAATAATTACACTCATATCCAGGATCAACCCATGGATTACTTTGACATCAACCGTCATAAATTTTAAGATCAGATAGAATTCCAGGCTTCCAATTAACCAATGTAATGCAAACAGCAAATAGGAATACCAAAATACCTTATTTTGCTGCTGGTAGAAGTCTTTTGTGTTCCAAAGTAATTGCTGGATCTGATTTTTTGCTTTCAATAGAACTGATGTATTGGCTACTTGTGCTGGTAGTGCTTTGTTGGATACGAGCCAATAAAATATAAAAATGACAAACAGCAACAGGATCGCACAGACGGCATAGACCGCAGGTCCTGTAGATCGGATAACCTCTTTTTTTAACGGAGAAAACATCAGCCAGATCATTGCAAAAAAGAAAAGGCTTAATTGCGATAGTATGGCTGTGATACGCGAGATGGTGACGGCATTGAGTCCCTGCTGCAATGGGATATCATAACGGGTTAGCAATTTGGCTTTAAGCAGATCTCCGCCGATGATGCTCGTGGGATTGAAGAGTCCGACCGTCTCACCGATTTGACGCACTGCAAAAAGTTCGATCAGGTTGATCTTTTTTTTCGAGGCTCCCAGACAAACCCACCAAGCCAGTGTTCCGAAGCAGTAGGCTACTAAAGTTGTCAATAGGATAATGATAAAGCGATAACCAATAGCTGACAGTTCTCTTTTCAAGGCAGAAAGATCGCTGTGTACTATGAAAATTACCATGGATGTCAGGATCAATACTAAAAAGGTGGCTTTGATTATCCGACGGGATGTTGTTAATTTGCCCATGCGAGATCTGTGTCCTGTGTTTTATCGACCAGTAATTCAATGTCTTCAAAGTATTGTTGGGATAACCGTGACCAGTCTAATTGGCCGACATAAGAAAGTCCAGCTGTAATCAAGCTTCTTCTTAGCGCTGCGTCAGACAGGATTTTCTTTATATAGTATACATATCCGGCCGCATTTTCGGGCTGGCATTTAAATCCACTTACACCATGCTGAATCAGCGATGCTGAACCGCCGCCATCTGCTATCACGCAAGGCAAGCCCGAAGCCAATGCTTCGACAACAACGTTGCCATAGGTTTCTGAAACCGAAGGAAAGACAAAGACATCTGCCGATGCGTACAGTATGGCAAGTTCCTGATGTGTCTTTTTTCCCAGAAAAATAGCATCGGGCATTTCCTGCATTGCAGTTGACTTTGCGGTTCCTTCGCCGACTACAATAAAATTGTAGTCCAGTTTTTGAGCTTGTATTTGCTGGTAAATGTCAATCAGGGTTTTGATATTTTTCTCCCAAACGATCCGGCTTACAAATAGCACGGTTGGTTTTTCATTTTTGGTCAGTTGTTGGATGTAACTCTTATTCTTTTTCGTGGGCGTAAATAGCTGCGTATCAATACCTCTTTGCCAGAGCTTCAATCCGTCCTGTTGAAGGCCAATTTGCTGGAGTTCAGCTAAGATAGATTTTGTCGGAACATAGATGATGTCACATTTGTTGTAGAAATTATTCATTGCACGTTTCATCCATTGTTCTGTGGGTTTGACCAGAGGCAATATATTTTTGAAATAATATGCGATGTAGGAGATGAAATGTGTGTGGTATATGGTTAATACGGGGATATTTCTACGTTTGGCATAATTCAATGCAAAGAATCCCAGCAGCGAGGGGGTTGCGATATGAATGATGTCCGGTGCAAATTCATCCAATGCCAGTTCAAGCTTTTTTTTGATGAGCTGCGGAATAGCCAGACAATAATCATCATTGACAGGTATTTTGAATGTGGGAACTTTGTAAGAAAGAAAGTCCCGGAATTGTGTGGGACCGCCACCGTAAATAAAGAAGTAGCTGAAATTTTGTTGGTCAATACGATTTATGAGCTGAAACATTGTTCGAGATGCACCGTCGAAATCTTCAACGAGTATTTCTGTAAAAAAGGCTACCTTTCTCATTTTATTTTAATTAGGGGTTTCATAAAAATATTTGAAAAGCGTAACTCAAAAGCTATTTAGATATTAATCTTTTATCATTAAAGTGTTTGTAAATTGTTAATTATTAATAATTTGTCAATATTTTTTATAGGTAAAATTAATTTTAGAATATAGTTGACCTAATCTTGCAATTTTATTTTTGGGATGAACAAATTATTCAGTCCATGTTATTAGATTTATTGTTCGAAAGAAAAACTAGATTCAAAGATCTCCGAAAGGTGCTGATTTTAGCTGTTTGTGCTTCGGCAGGCGTTATGTTGGGCTTCAAATTGAAGCCTAAGGAAGTAAGGCCCATGAATTTCGTTTATGTCGATATGCCAAATGCACGGGAAGGACGCCTTAGTTTATTGACCTATAACATCGCCGGTCTTCCAGAATTGATTTCAAGTGCCGAGACCGAAAGGGCTTCGAGCATTACCTCGATCGGTGAATTAATAAATCCTTTTGATATTGTCAATGTGCAGGAGGATTTTAATTACAATAAGTTTTTGTACAGTAGAAACAGGCATAGCTATCGAACTGAAAATATGGGCGGTGTACCTTTCGGTGATGGATTGAGCACACTCTCAAAATATCCCATACAGGATTTTGAACGGGTGAGTTGGAAGGACTGTAATGGATCGGATTGTTTGACTCCTAAAGGATTTTCTTATGCAAGGATCCAGCTGGCGAAAGAGGTTTTTATCGATGTTTATAATGTGCATGCGACAGCCCAAGATGATCCCGATGCAACGGTGGCCCGCCAGAAAAATTTGAATCAACTGAAAAATTATATTCGAGAGCATTCCGCAGGACAAGCTTTGTTGATCATGGGCGATTTTAATGCTCATTATGCGTATCCTTTGGATAATATTGTTTCTTTTCAGCGTGAATTAGCGCTGGTGGATGCTTGGGTAAATTTGAAAAATAACGGTAAAATACCGTCGCATAAGCAAGACTTTACAGCTCGGGCTGCATTGGACTTAACGGATGACTGTGAGGGAATTGACAAGATCTATTACCGTAATAATAACCGTATTGTTTTTGAAGCAAAAGACTATCAAGTTCAAAAGCAACTTTTTCAAAATAGAGCGGGACAAGATTTATCTGACCATTGTGCCGTATCGTTACAGTTGGGATGACGCATGATTACCCCCTTCGATCAATAAACTTTCTCAATTCTTTCATATCAATCGCGATTAGCACTGAGCCCCTTCAGTGCTTTTTTGTGTTTTGGTATTTTCGACGGTCCAAACGGGGGGATACCTATAAATAAAAAGCCCCATAAATAAGTTATGGAGCCTTTATAAAATTGGGATAAATTATCTTATTTATACATCTCTTCGCGTTGTGCTTTTACCACATCGCTGTTGATGTATTCATCGTAAGTCATTAACTTGTCGATGATTCCTTTCGGAGTCAATTCAATGATTCTGTTTGCCACAGTTTCAGTCAATTCGTGGTCACGAGAGGTGAACAGCATTGATCCTTTAAAGTCTGACATTCCATTGTTCAATGCGGTGATTGACTCTAAGTCCAAGTGGTTGGTCGGTTCGTCAAAAATTAAGAAGTTGGCTCCCTGTAGCATCATTCTTGAAAACATACAACGCATTTTTTCACCTCCGGAAAGTACTGAAACTTTTTTCATCACCTCTTCACCGGAGAATAGCATTTTCCCCAAGAATCCACGTAGGAATTGTTCATCTGCTTCAGGGTTCGTTGTATAGTCTCTTAACCAATCGACCAGATTTTCATTTTTACCTTCGAAAAAAGCCGCATTTTCAATTGGCATATCGGCAGGAGTGATGGTAACCCCCCATTTGAATTCACCACCGAAATCAGTATCTCTACCGGTAATGATATCGTAAAAGGCCGATGTTACTAGGGAGTTGGGGCCCAGTACGGCAATTTTATCACCTTTATTAATCATAAATGTGATGTCCTTGAAGAAGACTTCTCCATTGACCGTTTTACTTAATCCTTCGACCTGTAAGGTTTGGTCCCCCGGTTCACGGTTCATGGTATTGAACATGATTGCCGGATATTTACGGTTGGATGGTTTGATCTCATCAATATTGATCTTATCCAGCGCTTTTTTACGGGAAGTAGCCTGTTTTGATTTGGAAGCATTGGCAGAGAAACGACGGATAAATTCCTGTAGTTCCTTGACCTTATCTTCCATCTTTTTGTTCTGATCGGATCGTTGTTTTAAAGCTAATTGGGAAGATTCGTACCAAAACGAATAGTTACCGGTATAGATAGTCATCTTGCCAAAGTCAATATCTACTGTATGTGTACACACGGCATCCAGAAAGTGACGGTCGTGGGATACAACAAGGACGATTGCTTCATAAGATGCTAAAAAGTCTTCCAGCCAGGCAATTGTATTGATGTCCAAGTCATTGGTAGGCTCATCGAGAATCAAGATGTCTGGTTTACCAAATAATGCCTGCGCCAATAGGACACGTACTTTTTGATTACCATCAATCTCTGATACTAACTTGTAGTGAAGTTCTTCCTTAATACCTAAGCTGCTCAATAAAGTAGCTGCATTGGATTCCGCATTCCAGCCATCCATTTCTGCGAAAAGACTTTCAAGTTCGCCTGCACGTTCGCCGTCCGCATCAGAAAAGTCTTCTTTCATATAAATGGCATCTTTTTCTTTCATGATTTTGTAAAGATCTTGATTACCCATCATGACAGTCTCTAATACCGTATATTCGTCGAAAGCATAGTGATCCTGACTCAATACAGACATGCGTTCGCCGGGAGTAAATGCCACCGAACCTGTAGAAGGGTCAACTTCGCCAGAAATAATTTTTAAGAAAGTAGATTTACCAGCTCCATTGGCACCAATAATACCGTAACAGTTGCCAGGTGTGAATTTTAAATTGACATCTTCGAATAGTACACGTTTACCATAACGAAGGGAGAGATTTGACACATTAATCATGCTGCAAAGATACGTTTTAATCTTGTATTTTTTAACTATTTCCAAACATCAGTTCCTGACAGAATCGCCTTGGTTTTAGCTTTTGTAAAAGCTGGATTTTCATGTGAATAGCGTCTAACTGTCGAAAATACAAAATACAGACATAGGACCTAAAGTAGAGTAGAGAATATGGTTAAAAAAATGCGCCAGATTAATAAATTATGAATTGGGTGTTATACCTATAAATTGGCTTCTTTTTTGTGGTTCTAGCATTGAAATGAAATCAATTATGAAAAGAAATAGCATTCCGTATGCTTTAGTAGTCGTTTTTGCCTTTTTGCTGAATTTGCAGGGAGCCTATGCGCAGTTTGGTGGACTGCTTGACAAGGCGAGCAAGGCCGTAGCTTCCAAAGGGAGCAAAATGTTGGGATTGGACAAGCTTTTAAAGGAACCTGATGCGATAAGCACAAGTTTTGAAGATGTGAATCGGAAAGGTGAACAGATGCCCGATTTTCAAAATACAGCCGTCTATAAACCCTTGGAAAATTTAACCAAAAATGGTCAGGATGGCTATCTACTCGAAGCAGGTCATTATGAAATGACCAACAAAAGTTACTGTCTGAAAGCGGGTACCTATGCTCCGTCCAAGGGTGATGGTTATATGTACGCCCCCACGCTTGGAAAAAAAAGGGAGGTTGTTATCGCTATCTTAAAAAGTGCGGAAAGACATCCTGAAGTTTCACAATCGTCGATACAGATGTTATTGTGGACTATTATTGCCAAGACCAAATTTATAGACTATTCTGGCGAGGTCAAGGAAACAGCATTGAGGTTATTGAGTCCAGAACAATTGTTGTTATTGGAAGGCGGGGCACTAGGTATATTACCATTTGATGTTGTTCAAAAAGCAAAAGATCAGATGCCACCTGCTGTGCAGACTATATTTGAAGCAGAGAATAATATCAGGCAGCTGGTTTCTTCTGGCAACTATTCTTATGCTGAGTTTGAAAAGTATGCGATTATGGCCGGTATGGCCGAACCTCGTACTGATGTCCCTAGTGGTATCTGGACACTTCATCCCGATGGTTATTATGTCCGATATTTTCCTAGCGGTTACTCCATGACCAAAGTGCAGATATATGTACCGGAGGAACTGATCACAAAATTGAAAGGCAAAAAGTTGGTTTATGACGCGACAGATGATATTGCCTGCCCTGCGAATACAGGATCACAACGTTTAGCGCAAACCAATGAGCCGATTAAGCACTAGGTATGATGTGGTTAAAAGAGAAAATGGATGTATTTAGAAACAATAAGGGAGATCAATCGATCTCCCTTATTCATTAAATTTCCTCTTTTGCCTCCTGTATAATATAAAAATGATGACAATAATAGCTACGATCCCTAAAATAATATAATGGGAGCCTGATTGTTGTTGATGTTGGGTTGTATCCTCTGTCGTCTGCGCATATATAAAATTTGCTACGAAAAGAAGCACCATGAAAATCCACTTCTTGCACATAATAAACGGTTTATTAACTATAGTAGCAAGCTAACTATTTTTTGCAATAAAGACAAATAAATTTTACAAAAATGACAATATCAAGAAGTGGTTTGCAGTGGTTGTGTATAATGTGTTGATTTTTATGGAGATGTCGGATTTTTAGGCGGTGTTTAAAGTTAAAATGTCTCCATTATTGGAAGAGATTGTTGTCAAAATTCCCTTTTTGGTGTTGAACTATTAAAAAATAGTTATTTTTTGTGTTATAATGGGGCAGATTCATGTCATCTGGCTCGTAGGTGGAAATAATGAGATCAGAGGTCGGGTTAATGGACGTAAAGTTGTATATTGTGAACCTTTTGAGCATTTAAAGATATTAATGTCATGTCAAAACTTATTAATTTAACTGTCTTCAGAGAATTTTTGAAATCTAGCTTTGCTGGTGGGATTATTCTTTTTTCCTGTGTAATCTTGGCGTTGATCGTGGCCAATACATCGTTATATGGATCGGTCATGGACTTTCTGCTTCGAGAAGTAGGATTTGAAACCGACAGTATCCAGCTGAAATATTCCTGGTTGTTGTGGCTCAACGATGGACTAATGGCTATTTTCTTTTTATTGGTGGGATTGGAGATAAAAAGAGAAATTGTGGAGGGGGAGCTATCTTCTCCTAGTAAAGCCGTTCTTCCTATTTTGGCTGCTGTGGGTGGGGCATTATTGCCTGCGGCAATCTATTTTATCATCAATAAAGATGCTGCCGACACGGCGCACGGTTGGGGAATTCCCATGGCGACGGACATTGCGTTTGCGCTAGCCGTAATCACACTTCTGGGAAATAAAGTCCCGGCTAGCCTCAAGATTTTTCTGGCAGCTTTGGCCATTGTGGACGACTTGCTTGCAATCTTAGTTATCGCTTTGTTCTATAGCAACGGGATTCATGCAACCTATCTATTTATTGCGCTGGGCATATTTGTTTTTTTAATTGTCCTCAATAAACTTGGGGTAAAAGTGCTATGGGCTTACCTTATTCCGGGGCTTTTTATTTGGTATTTTATCCATCATTCTGGCATACATGCGACTATTGCGGGGGTGTTGGTAGCAATGACATTACCCACTACGCCTGATGAAACAGAGTCTCCGCTGGAAAAGCTTGAGCATTTATTGACTAAACCCGTGAATTTTATTATTATCCCTTTGTTTGCGTTTGCAAATACATTAATTCCAATTCATGCAGAAATGGTTGGCGGTTTAACTTCAAAATTGGGACTCGGTATTATTGTGGGATTGATTGCCGGAAAATCAGTTGGCATATTTTTAATTTGTTTTATCGCAAAAAAAATGAAAATAGCACAGCTTCCGGATGGTGCAAGCTGGATGCAAATTTTCGGTGTAGGTTTATTGGGGGGAATTGGTTTTACCATGTCTATCTTCATATCTATCTTATCATTTGATGACGCCTTCCTGATCGAAGAAGCAAAATTTGCGGTGCTTATGGCTTCGCTTTGCGCTGGAATATTAGGATATACGATATTGAGATTGGCGGGTAATTCCAAAAACAATCTGGAGAGTATAGGCTAAAAATGGCATGGATTTAAAATGCTGTCAGCAGGTTTATTTTCGGTATAGTCCTTTGGCGAGTAAAAGCTGACCTCATATATAGATTAGTTTTAGTAACTTAGCACATATTTAATAAAATAATAAAATTTGAGATTTACTGAATTTGGTTTTGTTCCGGAATTGGAAGAGGGCTTAGAAAGCATGATGTTTGAAGAGGCTACGCCTATTCAAGAACAGACAATTCCCGTCATAAAGGAAGGAAGCGATATGATTGCCTGTGCGCAGACAGGCACGGGGAAAACGGCGGCATATATGTTGCCAATTTTAGATGCAGTCGCTAGAGATGCTAAAGAATACATACGTGCGATTATACTTGTTCCGACAAGAGAACTGGCATTGCAAATAGATCAACAGATCATGGGGATGTCCTATTATACGGGGGCAACTTCCATCTCGATCTACGGAGGTGGTGACGGTATGGGCTACGAACAGCAGAAACGTGCTATCCGGGAGGGCGTTAATATTATTGTCGCTACCCCTGGTCGACTAATTAGTCACCTTACCTCAATGAAAGTCGATTTAACCCATCTGACGCATTTTGTGCTAGATGAAGCGGACAGTATGCTGGATATGGGGTTTCAGGATGATATATTACGCATTGTCAGCTATCTGCCAAAGAAAAAGCAAATGCTACTTTTTTCCGCGACGATGCCCCTCAAAATCCGAAATTTTGCGAGAAAGATTCTTTCTAAACCCGTTGAAGTCAATATCGCCATTTCAAAACCTTCGGAAGGTATAGATCAGCGTGCATATCTTGTATATGATAAGCAAAAGATGGATCTATTGAAGATTATCTTACAGGATGTTAATTATGTCTCTGTCATCATTTTTGCCTCACAAAAAACTACAGTTAAATTATTGGCGCAAGAACTGCAAAAACAGGGAATAGACGCAGAAGGTTTTCATTCTGATCTCGAACAGGCGAAGCGTGAGGATATCATGAGCAGATTTAGATCACGGCAGGTGAGGGTACTTGTCGGGACGGATGTAATTTCGCGCGGTATCGATATCGTAGGGATCAGTCTGGTTGTAAATTATGATGTTCCGCCAGATCCTGAGGATTATGTACACCGTATCGGCCGTACAGCGAGAGCTGCAACAACAGGTACTGCCATTACTTTTGTGAATGACAAAGATCAACAACGCTTTTCTCAGATTGAAAACCTGATCGGTTATCCTGTAGAACAAATCGCTTTACCGGAGGGCTTTGAGGCTGGACCTGAATATAATCCTACAAAGAAAAGCGGCAATTCGCAAAATCGAAGACGTTCCAATAAGAACAGAAATAAAAATTATCAGAAACAAAAAAGGGCTTAATTTATTAAGCCCCTTGTGTTTTATGCTATTCGCCTGTCTGATCGGTCTATTCTGTTGCCCATACAGCCAGTTCATAGCCGTCGGGGTCTTTAAATTGGAATCTTTTGCCACCAGGAAAGCTAAAGATGTCTTTGACAATGACGCCCCCGGCCTGAGTGACTTTGTCACGCGTAGCGACCAAATCATTCGAGTAAAGAACGACTAAAATACTGCCGTTTATCGGTGTTCCAACCGTAAAACCTCCATCCACATATTTACCGTCAAAGGCCGTATACTCAGGACCGTAATCTGTAAAGCTCCAGCCAAAACTTGCTGAATAGAATTGTTTAGCTCTTTCAAGATCGCTTGATATAAATTCAAGATATTGAATTTGCTCATGGATAAGTTTGTTGTCTGAAGAAGAATTGCTCATAATATTGTCTAAGTGATGTTCATTTTTTCGAAAGCTCACTTGAATTTCTTATTGCAAGTGAGCTTTCGATATGATATAAATATAAGACTTTGCCCGAACAAATTTTTGGACATATCTCATGAATCTGTTATTAATTAGTGCTAAACGATTTCATAGTCTTTATGTTATATCAAAATCTCGATTATTCTCTTTTTCTACCGAGGAGTGCCTGGATAAACACAGAGAGCATAACCAATGAAAGTCCGAAATAGAATGATAGATTGAGTTCTTTGGATTCATGAAAGAAAAAAAATGCAATTAGGATAGCATACACAGGTTCGAGGTTAAGGCTTAAATTGAGCGTAAACGCAGAAATTCTCTTTAAAATTTCTGTGAAAGCGATATATACGGCGACGGTACAAAAGAGGGACAAGACGAGGAGGTACAGCATATCCGTTAAACTCGGGATAAAAGAGGACATGGGATAATAATAAAGATAGCCGGGAAGGAGCAGACCCAGGCCGATAGTCCCGCCGATCATTTGATAATAATTGATGATTATACTATTGTATCGTTTGACCAAACGTTCATTATAAATCGCGTAAAGCGAAGCGAATGCTGGGGAAATGATTCCCAAGATAATACCCAATTGATGCGCTGTATCGAAATGAAATATCGATGCTATACCACATAGTGTAAGTCCACTCAGCAGAAACTCCGAACGTTTAAACCTTGTTCTGTTGATCATTGGGGCAAAGATTGCGGTAAAGAAACTAGCCATGCAGTAACAGACTACGCCAATGGAAATATTTGAATATTTGATACTTGCATAAAAAAGTAGCCAGGAAGCTGTCACCAAAAGCCCATTTTTTGCGATAGCTAATTTTTCAGCTAAGCTGATCTGATGTGGAATTTTAAACCATTTTAAAATAAAAAATAGAAAAATAGCAGCGAAAAATACCCGATACCAGGTTAGCATACCTTCATTGAGACTGATGACCTTGCCCAATACGCCCGATATACCTAAACATACCACAGCAAGATGCAGTATGAAATATGAATGTTTCATAAGATGTTGTCTTCCAGATCTACCTTAAAAAAGACAGATATTTATTGTTATAAAATTTGATTGAGAATTTAAGGCATGGGCAATTAGCCGATTATTCGGTGCCATGCTTTATTAATATTTTAGCAAATATTAAACGATTGGAGGAGGAAGACAGCTTGTTCTGTTCATAACATTCAATTTCTTAATCCGAAGATAAGAAAATTTAATGGTTTAATTTCGAAGAATGAAAAATAGCAAGGATCCATTTGGGTGATTGTATTTGTGGTGAGGGTATCTGCCAAAAACGGGGGCTAATTTTCATTAGCCCCCGTTAATTAAACTTTGATAACATGGATATGCCCAAAATCGTCTGAAGAAAACCTTATGCTTATCCCGTTACTGTTCGGTATCGTTAACTCCACCCAATGCGCGGTAAAGATCCACCACTGCGTTAAGTTTTTCCCGCTTTATGCTAATATGTTCGAGATCATTTTGTAAAGCATTGTTTTGTGCGGTTATGACCTCCAAATAATTTGCCATGCCACTTTTGTATAAGAGCGCAGCATCCGAAGTTGCTTTGGCCAATGATTTGGATTTAGCTTCAATCAGTTGTAACCTCCTTTCGCTATGTTTAATTTTAGCCAAGGCATCCGATACTTCCGAAACCGCGAGCATAACAGATTGTTTGAACTGTACCGCCAATTTCTCCCGCTCGATTACCGAGATGTCATAGTTCGTTTTTAATGCACCTTTTTGAAAAATGGGCTGGGTGATGTTGCCGGCTATTGTTTTCACTATTGAACCCGGCAGATCAAACCAGCGATTGAACTGAAAGGAGTTCGTTCCGATCGAAGGTGTTAAACTTATTGAAGGATACATTGCAGCTTTCGCTAATCCCATTTTACTATTAGCGGCGACAATAGCATATTCAGCTGCTTTTACGTCGGGTCTCCGGCTAAGCAGTTCGGCAGGAACACCGGTTGCTACTGTTTCGTTGACGAATGTTGCATCAAGATCTTCGGAGCGCTGAATTTTATCAGGAAAATCGCCACAGAGAATGCTTAGGGCATTTTCTTCCACGGCAATATTCTGGTCTGCCAAAGGAATCAGCAATTCTGCAGTTTTCTTTTGGGCTTCGGCTTGTTCAACAGCTAACGAACTCACGAGTGAAGAATTATATTGGAGGCGTATCATCGCCAATGTACTGTCACTAAGCTGAACGTTTTTTTGTGCAATCTTTAGCTGTTCATCCAATGCGATCAAATTGTAGTAAGATTGGATAACCTGAACAATAATGCGGGTCTTTAATGCAGATAAATTTTCCTTCTGTCCAAAGAAATTTGCTAAAGCTTCTTCTTTCTGCATTTTTGCCTTTCCCCAGATGTCTGCTTCCCAGGCAAGCCTGAGCGTAGCGCTGTAGTCATCCATATAAGGTGTTCCGATAAACTGATCACTAAGGGAACCATTGAGGGAATTGGTGGATAGCCAAGTTCTATTCGCGCCCAAGTTTATGTCAAGTGTCGGCAACAAACCCTTTTTTGATTGTTTATAAGCGAGCTCCAGCTGTTGCATACTAAGCAGTGCCACACTTACATCCGTGTTTTTAACCAGTGCTTTCGTTATGAGTGCGGTCAGATTGGAATCCTTCACAAACTTGCGCCATGATAACGCCAGTGTATCGGAAGTCAGGACAATTTCGTTATTTCTGAAATTTTCCGGTAGCTCCATGTCCTGACGTGTATATTTTTTGCCCACACTGCATGAAGCGAGCAGTAGGGAAGTGCCTGCTAATATGATAATATATTGGTGAAATTTTTTCATTTTAATGGTTTGTCTTATCCACGAGTTTTTTACTTGAAACCTTCTCCTGCAAATATTGAAACACCAGGTATAATAGAGGTATAACGATCACACCCAGGATCACACCGCTTAACATCCCCATTGCTGCTCCGGTACTGATGGAGTGGTTGCCTGTTGCTGTTCCGCCCGATGCGAACATCAATGGGATCATACCTGCTATAAAAGCCAATGAGGTCATTAAGATCGGTCTTAGACGTGCTTTGGCACCCTCCAGAGCCGAATCAAGGAGTGAAGAACCTGCCCGTCTACGCTGCAAAGCAAACTCAACGATCAGAATCGCATTCTTGGCCAAGAGACCAATTAGCATAATCAATCCGACTTGAACGTATATATTATTGTCCAGACCGATAGCACGTGTTCCTAAGAACGATCCTATAATCCCTGTCGGAATCGATAACAGAACTGCCAACGGCAATAGGTAACTTTCATATTGAGCGGAAAGCAAGAAGTAGACGAACAATAAGCTCAATGTCAAAATGATCATCGTCTGATTGCCGGAAGATTTTTCTTCAAGGCTAAGTCCTGTCCATTCGTAACTATAGTCTCCGGGCAGCTTGTTCAATACGTTTTTCTCCAATGTTTCCATAATAGCTCCGTTACTGATGCCCGGATTACTAACGACATTTATGGTGAGTGAGTTGTACAGGTTGTAGCGTGTTACGGATTCTGGTCCATAGACTTTACGTAGTGTTACCAATGTATTTACGGGCAGCATTTCCCCTTTGTTATTCTTGATAAATATTTCATTGAATGCGTCCTTATCTGTTCTAAAAATTCCATCTGCTTTTACGGCAATACGATAGAATTTACCAAAGCGATTGAAATTCAATGATTGATCGCCCGCAAAATAGGTCTGGACCGAAGAAAGCATTTCACTTACATCGACTCCAAGCTGGGCAGCTTTATCCTCGTCAACTTCCAGTTCCATTTGAGGGTAATCCGCTCTAAACATGGTATAAGCAAATTGCACACCCGGTTGTTGCATGATCTTAGCAATAACAGAATCGGACATCGCTTTAAGCTCCACCGGGGATTTACCGGCTCTATCCTGCAGTACAAGTTCGGCCCCGTTCATCATACCGTAACCGTCAACAGGAGGGGAGCGGAAGGCCATTGCATTACCTTCTTTGACAGTGGTCAGCTTTTCAGAAATCACCTGATGAATCTGATCAATATCATTCATTTCGCCACGTTTCTTCTTATCTTTTAGACGGATGAAACCTGTTGCGTAAGCCGCACTGGAGTTGTTCCCGATCATATTGAAACCCGTTATACTTGTGTGACTTTCAATAGCGGGTAGGTCAGCGAGTAGCTTTTCTATTTTTTCCACGGCTTTTGTCGTCCGATCGAGACCGGTTCCCGGCGGCATCTCCAAACTGTACACGACAAAGTTGTCATCTTCCATTGGAACAAAGCTTTTTGAGGTACTCGTCATCAAATATCCTGCAGCAGCTATCGTGGTGATAATTAATAAAGCTGCTATCCATTTTCTCTTAACGAGGAATTTCAGTGAACCAACATATCTATTTGTCATGTTCTCAAAACCAGCATTAAATGCTTTGAAAAACCGCTGGGAGAATCCTGCTTTCTGCGTTTGCCCGTTGTGATTTTCGGCATGTGTGTTTTTCAGTAACAAGGCACATAGTGCTGGGGTCAATGTAAGCGCATTGATTGCCGAAATTACAATAGCGATAACTAGTGTATAGGCAAATTGCTTATAAAACATTCCCGATGAACCCGTCATAAAACCGATCGGAATAAATACAGCGCACATGACCAAGGTAATCGAGATTACGGCACCAGTTATTTCGCCCATGGCACTGTGTGTAGCCTCATTACCGGTCATGGTCGATGTTTCCATCTTGCCATGGACGGCTTCGACGACAACAATGGCGTCGTCGACGACAATACCGATCGCCAATACCAAGGCGAAAAGGGTCAATATATTGATGGTAAAACCAAATACCAGCAAGAAAAAGAACGTTCCCACGATGGCAACTGGTACCGCAATTGCAGGGATAATGGTCGATCGGATATCCTGCAGGAATAAGAACACAACCAAAAAGACCAAAATGAATGCTTCAATTAATGTAGAACGTACTTGAGCGGTACTTTCATCCAGACGTTCCTTGGTACTGATCAGTTTAAAGATCTTGATGCCGGGAGGAAAAGAGCGTTGTGCTATTTCGATCTGTTTATCGATCCCTATTTCGATTTCATTGGCATTGGAACCAGAAGTCTGGAAAATACCGATTGTAACCGTGTTCAAACCATTATTTTGCGAGTTACCGCTATAGCTGATCGAACCAAATTCTATCCGGGCAACATCTTTTAGCCGGACGATCTGAACATCATTATTTTTGACAATAATGTTTTCATACTGTTCCGGAAGGTTCTTTTTCCCTTTATATCGAATGACATATTCCAGGGGTGCTTTTGATTCTTCACCTAATTTTCCCGGGGCAGATTCCAGACTTTGTTTAGAAATAGCGGCGATGACCTCCTGAGGTACAAGACCGTAACTTGCCATTTTCTGAGGGTTCAGCCAAACGCGCATGGAGTAGTCTTTCGAGCCAAATACCATGGCCTGGCCCACGCCGGGAACACGTTTGATCTGCGGGATCAGGTTAATGTTGACATAGTTCTGCAGGAATAGTTCATCATATTTTTTGTTATCTACGGTATAGATATTGAAAATCATGATCATGCTATTCTGCTGTTTGGAAGTCGTCAATCCCATACGGACCACTTCCTGTGGCAAAATTGGAGTAGCCTGCTGCACCCTGTTTTGTACGTTTACTGCTGCCTGATCTGGATTTACGCCAGCCTTGAAGACGATACGCACCGAAAATGTACCGTCATTACTGGCCGTTGAGGTAATGTATTCCATGTCCTCCACACCGTTGATTTGTTCTTCCAGTGGTGTAACAACTGAGCGTAGTACGGTTTCACTATTACCGCCGGGGTAACTTCCTGTCACTTGGACAGTGGGTGGGGCGATGTCCGGGAACCGTGTCTGTGGTAACCTGAGTAGACCGATGATTCCGAGTATGACAAATATGATAGATATAACAGTTGCCAAAACTGGCCTGTCAATAAATTTCTTCAGCATTTTATTTTAAATTTTAGATAAATCTACTACAGGTTCTTATTTCTTAGTAGGTTGAACCTGCATTCCGTCATTAAGCATATCAATTCGATTCATTACGATTTTTTCACCCGCTGTTAGACCTGATTTGAGCAGATACTCGTTGGCCGTATTTCCGGCAATCTCGATCTGTTTCATGGCAATTTTGTTTTTGTCTCCGATGACATAAACAAAATAGCGGTCCTGGATATCTTTAACAGCTGCCATGGGAACTAACAATACATTGTCATGAGCCTTTTTTAGGACAACTTTGGCTGAACCGCCAGAACGAAGTATCTTGTCCGGGTTGGAAAAGATTGCCTTTAATGTCATACTACCAGTCGTCCTATCAATATTACCGCTGGCCATTTCTACTTTTCCAGGGTGATTATAGACTGTACCGTCAGCCAGGATCAATGTTGCATCATCCTGAGATGATTTTGTTTTATGGTCCTTCATAAAGGTTATAAAATCAGCTTCGCTTAAGGAAAAATAGACGTTCACGGTATTGATTTCAGACAATGTTGTCAACGGTGTTGCATCTGCAGCCGTAATCAGATTTCCGATACGATTTGGGATCCGCCCGATATATCCGCTTACTGGAGCATTTATTAAGGTAAATCGCGCATTGATTTGCGAGGAGCCTAAGGCCGCTTGTGCCTGTGCAACCTGAGCTTTTGCAGCAGCGTAATTTGCTTCGGCAGTTTTAAGTTGAAGTTCGGTGTACACCTTACCTTCTACCAAGGGCTTGATTTTTTCAATTTCCAGTTTGGCATTTTGCTCTGCGGACAGCGCTGCCTGATAAGCTGCCCTGCTGTTATTAACTTGTTCATTATATACATCTGCTTTTATTTTGAAAAGGGCTTGGCCTTTGGTGACGTAATCCCCCTCCTTCACATAGATCTGCTCCAGATAACCCGTTACTTGAGCTTTTACGTCAACATTGACCGTACCTTCTATTGTGCCGGGATATTTTTTTTCTGTTTCCGCCTGTGCGGGGGATAGTTCGATAAAGTCAACAGTAACTGCCTGCTCTTGCGGTTGTTCTTGGTT